>NZ_NCFM01000007.1:0-127193 GCF_002281195.1 Acidovorax sp. 35-64-16
GAAGGGGGCGTTTCTGCTTTGGAATTGCCAAAACACCGCGCACCAAACTCAATACCTGCCAAGTTACCCGGCAAACGTCGTATCCGGTGAGTCTGCTTTGCACCTTATCAGCCAAGACAGCCCAGAGCTCGACTGCGGGGGCTTAAGGTCGCCAGGGCGCCAAGCCATCCAGAATTCAGGGCAACAGAATTCGGGGCAAGTGAAGGGACAGAGCAGAGGGGGCTTGGCGGCAAGGTTGCCCGCACGCATATGCTCGGGCCGTGGCCCTGTATGCGCGCAGCCAGAAGGCGCTAGGTAGCCTGCCCCATGTCTGCCTCGGTGCCGTGCACAAATACCTTCAGCTCACCCGCTCCGAACGCTTTCCAGCCCTCGTTGGTCGTCAGTGGCTCTGTTGCCACCAATTGCACCCTGTCTGAGGGGGTGGTGAGTGGCGCAAAATCAATGCAGAGGTCTTCATCGGACAGTTGGGCTACAGCAAAAGGATGCCGGCGTTCGAGGTGATAAAGGTGGGTTGAAGCGTGGGCCCACAGTGCTTCCCCATTGGACAGTAAGAAATTGAACGTTCCATGCTTTGCAATGTGTGGAGCAAGTTCGCGCAGCGTGTGTGTGAGTTCTTCAATGCTGGGCATTCCGGCATGCGATTTTGCAAGTTCTTGCAGGAGCCAACAAAATGCGTGCTCGCTGTCAGTAGTGCCTACCGGGTGAAAATGCGCATGCAATCTGGGGCGAAATTCTTTCAGATCGCCGTTGTGTGCAAAAACCCAGTAGCGTCCCCACAGTTCGCGCACGAAAGGGTGGCAGTTTTGCAGGCTCACAGGGCCTTGCGTGGCCTTGCGGATATGGGCAATCACATTAAAGCTCTTGATGGGATAGCCCCGGATCAGCTCGGCAATCGGCGAGTTCGCCGCGGGTTGATGGTCAACGAAGTGGCGCAAACCGCGGTCTTCAAAGAAAGCGATGCCCCATCCATCGGCGTGATCGGCGGTGTTGCCGCCCCGTTGGGCAAACCCCCGAAAGCTGAACGTAATGTCCGTGGGGGTATTGCTGTTCATACCAAGCAGCTGGCACATAAATAAATCCGTTGGTGTGGAGACTGAAGAAATTGGCGCTACGGTGCGTCGGTCTGTGCAGGTGCACCCCGCAACTGCCAGGCAGCAATGAGGGCGAGCAGGCAGAGCCCTGCCAGCATCAGAAAGGTTTCGCCAAATGCTGCGATGCGTGCGGCGCTGGTGGCGGCGGTCGCCAAGGAATCGCCATGCACGCCCAAACGCCATTCCAGCACGATTCCGCAAAGGCTCACGCCCGCAGCGCCCCCCAGCATGCGCACAAAGCCAATGACACTGGATCCCTGGGATATGAGTGTTTTGTCCAGGGGGCGCATGGCGCCCAGGTTGAGTGAAGGCAGGATAAAGCCCAGGCCGATGCGGCCCAGCACGGCAAACAGCACCAGCATCCAAAGTGCCGACTGCAGGCCCACCAGCATCATCAGTGCAAACGAAGCGCCCAGCAGCGCCAGGCCTGTGCTGACCAGCCAGTGGGTGGGAACCCGGTCAGCCAGTCGGCCGACCAAAGGAATGGTCATCGCAAGCACGATCCCGGAAGGCAGCATGATGGTGCCTACGTGGGAGGCCGACAGCTGCAACCCCAGTTGCATGAAGACTGGCAGCAGATAGGTGGAACCGAACAGTGCGGTGCCGTAGATGAAGGCCACCACGCTGCCCATGGCGAATTGTCGGTAGCTAAAGACGCGCAGGTCCATGAGCGGCTGGAGGCCGCGCCTTGATACGCGACGCTGCCACCAAAGAAACAGCACAAAAAACAGAATTGCGCCACTCATCAAAAGGGCGGCCTGGGCGTAGGGCCCGCTGTGCATTGCCACCAGGCCGTTCAGCAGGCACAGCGTACCCAGCGTGCCCAGCATCAAGCCGCGCCAGTCCAGTGGCTCACCCCGGCGATCCGCAGGCACGCCACCGGGTGCGGTAGTGGGTACGAACTTATAGGCTAGGGCAATCGATGCAAGGCAAAACGGCACGACCATGAAGAAGATGGATCGCCAGCCAAACCAGTCGACCAGCAGCCCGCCCACGCTGGGTCCGATAGCGGGAGCCAGCACCACCCCCATCCCGAAAATGCCGCTGGCGCGTCCCTGCTCGTGGGGTTTGAACGCATACAAAATGATCACGGCGGGAATGGGCTGCACCACCCCGGCCGCCAGACCCTCGGCGACACGTGCGGCCAGCACCAGACCGAAATGCCCGGAGAGCCCACCCGCGATGCCCCCTGCCAGCAGCAGAACCATGGCACCCACATAGGTGGCGCGGTAGCCATAGCGTGACAGCAGCCACGGCGTGGTCAGCATTGACACGGTGGTAGCCACCATGAAGCCCGACGTGACCCACTGGGCACGTTCCTGGCCGAGCATGAAGTAATGGCTCATGTCCGGGATCGCCACGTTGACGATCGTGGACGACATGATGGACGCCATGGTGCCCACCATGACGGAAAGCAGCAGCAGCCAGCGGTAACGATCGCCGTAGCGCTCGCGCAGCACGGTGATCGAGCCGGGCGGCTGTGTCATGGTGCCGCGCTCAGGAACGTTCGGTCCAGAGCCTGCCGCCGGTGGCCCAGTTTTCGCGCTTCACATCGGTGATGAGGATGTCCACCATCTCGGGCGTACCTCCTAGCACCTCGACCGACACGCGGGTGATTTCTTCGACAAGTTTTTTCTTCTGTTCGACCGTGCGGCCTTCAATCATTTCGACGCGGTAGGTCGGCATGGGGGGGGACTCCTGGGCAAAAATCAATCATAAATGCGCGGTCTGCGGCCCGGGCGTGGTCATGTCGGCGGGGTCGGGGGTGCGGGCGCACACCGGGCAGATGCAGCGCTGGCCGCGCTCCTGCTCTGGCAGGCGGCTCAGTGCAGCCCTGGACACCGTAACCTGCAGGCACCAGCAGTCCTGCGGGTCGGCACCCGAGGCCATGGCGCATTCGTTGGGCTGGCCGCAGGCGGGGCAGGCGTTCGGGGGGGAAGAGGGCGAGGGGTTCATGAAAAGAGGGGCAGCGCGAACTTGGAGTGTAGGCCAAGGCCCGACGCAACGGCACCCGAAGCTGTTGTTGAATTTTAGATAAAAACAGGCTACAAGGCTTATAAATAAAGCGCAAGCAGCTATTTAATCAATAGCAGATGATGAAGCACCCCTCATCCCCGCAGCGGCAGCAGTGCGCCGACCGCGCGGGTCGATGGCGATCGAAGGAGGCACCCCGTGCGGAGGGGGGGTGGAACCGCAGCAAACGCCTGACTGCAGCCTTTCGTGCAGGGAATTCCCCAGCGGTTGGACTGTTTTTTGTGCCCGAAGTCCGGCGCACCGACTGTACATTCACCGGTCACGCCGTTGATGTGCGCCCTGTCCGCCCTCCCGCGTCCACCAGCGGGACCGTCGCAGTCGCCCGGCAACGCAGAGGCGCAAAGTTCACCAGACAGTCAACCCGCCTGCGCACGATGGTGAGCACCGCTTGCCGCAGCGATGAGAGCGATGCGCACCATCGCACCCGGCGGCAAAGCCGGGGGTAAAGACAACCAAAGGGAGAGCCGTGCTGTTACTCATCGTTTTGCTTCCGCTTTTCCTGGGCACCGCTGCCACGTTGTGGCTGGGTTCGCGGTCGCGCTGGCTCACTGCGCTGACGGCCGGGGCTGTGACGGCGGCGAGTCTGGGCCTGCTGCTGGGCCACGCGCCAGCGGTGATGGCGGGCGAGGTCATCCTGAACGCCTGGGACTGGGTGCCCGAGATCGGCCTGAACCTCACCTTCCGGCTGGACGGCCTGTCGATGATGTTTGCCGGGCTGATCCTGTTCATCGGGTTGATGATCGTCATCTACGCGCACTACTACCTGAGCCCCAAGGATTCGGCGGGCAAGTTCTACAGCGAGATGATGCTGTTCATGGCCGCCATGCTGGGTGTGGTGCTGTCAGACAACCTGTTGCTGCTGGTGGTGTTCTGGGAACTCACCAGCCTGTCTTCGTTCCTGCTGGTGGGCTACTGGAGCCACCGGGCCGACGCGCGCGCCGGTGCCCGCCAGGCACTGGCCGTGACCGGCGGCGGCGGGCTGGCCATGCTCGGGGGCTTTGTGCTGCTGGGCCAGATCGCAGGCACCTACGAACTCAGCGCCATGCTGGGCAAGGTGGCCGCCATCCAGGCCGACCCGCTGTTTGTGCCCGCGTTGTTGCTGATCCTGATCGGCGTCTTCACCAAGAGCGCGCAGTTTCCGTTCCATTTCTGGCTGCCCGACGCCATGGCCGCCCCCACGCCAGTGTCGGCCTACCTGCACTCGGCCACCATGGTGAAGGCCGGCGTTTTCCTGCTCATGCGCATGTACCCGGTGCTGGCGGGCTCGGGCTGGTTTGAAGTGATCGTGACCACCGTGGGCCTGGTCACGGTGCTGTTTGCGGCCTTCATCGCCATCTTCAAGCACGACCTCAAGGGGCTGCTGGCGTACTCCACCGTGAGCCACCTGGGCCTCATCACCTTCCTGGTGGGGCTGGGCTCGCCGCTGGCTGCGGTGGCGGCGGTGTTCCACGTGCTGAACCACGCCACGTTCAAGGCCTCGCTGTTCATGATCGCAGGCATCGTGGACCACGAAACCCACAGCCGCGACATGCGCAAGCTGGGCGGCCTGTGGGCGCTGATGCCCTGGACGGCCACTTTGTCCATGGTGGCGGCTGCGTCCATGGCCGGTGTGCCGCTGACCAACGGCTTTTTGTCCAAAGAGATGTTCTTCACCGAAGCGGTGGTGGGCACCACCGGTGTGTGGGCCTGGCTGGTGCCGGCGGCGGTGACGCTGGCCGGCATTTGCAGCGTGGCGTATTCGCTGCGCTTTGTGCACGACACGTATTTCAACGGGCCGCTGGGCGATGTGCCCAACACCCACCCGCACGAGCCCCCGCTGGGCATGAAGCTGCCCGCCATGCTGCTGGTGGCGATGTGCATCGCGGTCGGCCTGCTGCCCGCCATCACCTTCGGCCCGCTGGTGGACGTGGCGGCCACGGCCCTGGCCGGCAAGCCATTGCCCGCGTACCACCTGGCCCTCTGGCACGGGTTCAACCTGCCGCTGCTCATGAGCGCCATCGCCCTGGTGGCGGGGGTGGGCCTGTACCTGCTGTTGGCAGCCCACAAGCGGCTGCACCGCATCGAGTCCGAGGCCTGGTTTGGCGCGGCCACCGGGCGCCAGATCTTCGACCGCCTGATCGACGGGCTGTTCGGCCTGGCGGGGCGCATCTCGGAGCGGCTGGAAAGCGGCTCGCTGCAGCATTACCTGGCCTGGACGCTGGGCGCCGCCATTGCCGTGGTGGCGGTGACCGTGCTGGGCAGTGGCAGCCCCATGGGCACCGGGCCGCGTGAGCTGTTGCCGGCTTCGCCGCTGGCCATTGCCATCTGGCTGTTGCTGGCTGGCACCACATTGACGCTGGTGGCGACGCACCACCAGCGGTTCCAGTCGGTGGTGCTGGTGGGCGTGGTGGGGCTGGTCACGTCGCTGACCTTTGTCAGCCTGTCTGCACCCGACCTGGCGCTGACCCAGTTGTCGGTGGAGGTGGTGTCCACCGTGCTGCTGCTCATGGGCCTGGCCTTGCTGCCCCAGCACTCGCCGCGCGAGTCCGGCAGCCTGCGCCGCGTGCGCGACGGCGCACTGGCGCTGGCCGGGGGTGCGGGCATGTCGTGGCTGGCCTGGGTGCTGCTCACCCGCGACCACGACTCCATCTCATGGTATTTCCTGGACAAATCCCTGCCAGCGGGCGGGGGCACCAATGTGGTCAATGTGATCCTGGTGGACTTCCGGGGCTACGACACCTTTGGTGAGATCACCGTGCTGGGCATTGCTGCCATTGGCGTGCTGGCGCTGATGGAAGGCATGCGCACGCGCCGCCCCACGGCCGACACCGAGGGCCGCAACTGGACCTTTGCCGAGCAACCCCTGCTGCTGCGCGTGGCGGCGGCGGTGGTGCTGCCGGTGGCGCTGGTGTTCACGCTCTACATCTTCATGCGCGGCCACAACCTGCCGGGCGGCGGCTTCATTGCCGGCCTGATCACGGCCGTGGCGCTGGTGCTGCAGTTCATGTCGATGGGACAGGTCAAGGCCGAATTGCTGCTGCGCGGCCAGGGCGGGCGCCGCTTCGTGAAATGGATCGGTGCCGGTCTGGGCATTGCCGGACTCACCGGCGTGGGCGCGTTCGTGTTCGGCCGCCCCTTCCTGACCAGCGCCCATGGCCACCCCCATGTGCCCCTGCTGGGCGAGCTGCCGCTGGCTTCGGCTGCGCTGTTTGACCTGGGCGTCTACCTTGTGGTGGTGGGCGCCACGCTGCTGACCATCTCGGTGCTGGGCACCGTGAGCCGCGAGAGCCCGCAACCCGCCGCCCCGCGGCCACCGGAGCCTGCTGCATGAACGCCGCAGGCCCCCGTCACCCCTCGCCCGCCGTGCGACACACCAAGGAACCCACATGAGCATGGAATTTTTGCTGGCCACCGGCATCGGCTTTGTCACTGCCTGCGCCATTTACCTGATGCTGCGCGGGCGCACCTTTCCCGTGGTGCTGGGCCTGTCGCTGCTGGGCTATGCGGTGAACGTGTTCATTTTTGCCATGGGCCGCCTGTGGTCCAACGCCCAGCCCATCCTGGTGGGTGATGGCCCCGTGGCCGACCCCCTGCCCCAGGCGCTGGTGCTCACCGCCATCGTGATCGGCTTTGCCACCACCGGCTTTGTGATCGAGCTGGCCCTGCGCAGCCGCCATGAGAGCGGCAGCGACCACGTGGACGGGCACGAGCCCGGCCACGCCCCGGGTTACCGCAGCGCCGCACAGGCACCTGCGGGCAAGAGTGGAGGTCCGGCCTGATGTGGGATGTGATCTCTGCTTTCTGGCTGCAGCACGCCCCGGTGCTGTCGGTGCTGTTGCCGGTATTCACGGCCGTGGGCCTGTTGCTGATCGGTGATTCGGCCAGCTCCGGTGGCACCGGTGCGGACGGCCGCCAGCGCTGGGGCGCACGGCTGTCCATGGCGTCGGTGTTGCTGGGCCTGTTCATGGCCGTTCAGCTGGTGCGCCACGCCAGTGGCGGCGAGCTGCTGGTGTACCAGCTGGGCGAATGGCCCGCGCCGTTTGGCATCGTGCTGGTGCTTGACCGCCTGTCGGCCCTTATGGTGCTGCTGACCTACCTGGTGGCGGTGCCGGTGCTCTGGTATGCCACCGGCGGCTGGGACACCCGGGGCCGCCACTTTCATGCCCTGTTCCAGTTCCAGCTGATGGGCCTGTGCGGCGCCTTCCTGACCGGCGACCTGTTCAACCTGTTCGTGTTCTTCGAGGTGCTGCTGATCGCCTCGTATGTGCTGCTGGTGCACGGCCAGGGCCGCGAGCGGTTTCGCATGGGCGTGCACTATGTGGTGCTCAACCTCGCGGCCTCGGGGCTGTTCCTGATCGGGCTGGCGCTGGTGTACGCCGTCACCGGCACGCTCAACATGACCGACGTGGCCCTGCGCGTGGGCCAGCTCACGGGCGACAGCGCCGTGCTGGCGCGGGCAGCGGCTTTGGTGCTGCTGGTGGTGTTTGGCCTGAAGGCGGCACTGGTGCCGCTGTACTTCTGGCTGCCGGGCACCTACGCGTCGGCCAGCGCGCCGGTGGCCGCGCTGTTTGCCATCATGACCAAGGTGGGCGTGTACAGCATCATCCGCGTGCACTGGGGCATTTTTGGCGCCGAGGCCGGTGAGGCCGCCTTTGCGGCCCAGGCCTGGCTGCTGCCGCTGGCCCTGACCACCAGCGTGCTCGGCGTGCTGGGTGCGCTGGCCGCGCACAGCATGGGCCGGCTGGTGGCCTACCTCACCGTGTCGTCGGTGGGCACCATTCTGACGGGCGTGGGGCTGTACTCCCCTGACACCCTGTCGGCTTCGCTGTACTACACGCTGCACAGCACGGTGGTGATTGCGGGCCTGTTCCTGCTGGTCGAGCTGATGGCCGCCCAGCGCGGTGAGGCACTGGACAAACTGCGGCCTGCTGCGGCGGTGCGCGAGCCGGTGCTGCTGGGCTTGATGATGATTTTTGGCGCGGCCTCGGCCGCTGGCCTGCCCCCCCTGCCGGGCTTTCTGGGCAAGCTGATGATTCTGGAGAGCTCGTCGGGCCTGCCCGCCCAGGCCTGGGTCTGGGCGGTGGTGCTCAGCGTGGGCTTCTTCACCATCGTGGGCCTGGCACGCGCCGGGGTCATCGTGTTCTGGCACATCCAGCCCGACGAAGGCCGGGGCGAGCCCACCTCGGGCTCCAGCGTCAAGCTGCTGTCGGCCGTGTGGTCCTTCATGGCGCTGACGCTGGCCATGGCAGTGCTGGCGTCCCCCGTGAAGCGCTACACCGACGCCACTGCCCGGCAGCTGGCCCACCAGGCCGCCTACGCCCGCGCCGTGCTGGGCATGACCGGCGCCCCCACCACCCGGCCCTATCACGGCCAACGCACACCGGCCGCCGCCCCACCCGAGGAGATCCGATGAACCCCAGCACCTCGCCCCCCGCCAATCCGGCGCGCAAGCCGGGCTGGCTCAGCCATCCGCTGCTGTCCCTGCTGCTGGGCGCCAGCTGGCTCGCGCTTTCGCACAGCCTGGAGCCCGTGCACCTCCTGTCGGCGCTGCTGATCGCCCTGATCGTGCCGCGCCTGCTGCACCCGTTTCTGGGCGAACACTCCAGCATCCACTGGGGGGCCGCCGTGCGGCTGACCGCCGTGGTGCTCAAGGACATTGTGCTGGCCAACATCACCGTGGCCCGGCTGGTGCTGGGCCCCCTGCCGCGCATGCAGCCCGCCTGGCTACCCGTGCCGCTGGCCTGCGACCACCCGCGCGTGAATGCCTTGTTTGCCACCATCATCACCACCACACCGGGCACGGTGTCGTGCGTGGTGGACGAGCAGCGCCATCTCATCCTGGTGCATGCACTGACCTGCGACGACGCGCAGGCCATGATCGACGACATGAAGACGCGCTACGAAGCGCCTTTGCTCCAGATTTTTCGCCAGCAGCCGCGCGATGCCGCGCCGGGCGCTGGCACCAACGCCGGGAGAGCCCCATGAACGCACTCGACATCGCATTGAACATCGGCGTGGCTGCCGTGACGGTGGCCGTGGTGCTGTGTGCCTGGCGCCTGCTGCGCGGGCCCGAAATGACCGACCGCCTGCTGGCACTGGACACGCTCTACATGAATGCCGTGGCGCTGATCGTGCTGCTGGGCATCCGCTGGAACACCGCGCTGCTGTTCGAGGCCGCCCTGCTGGTGGCCATGCTGGGCTTTGCCTCCACCGTGGCGCTGGCGCGCTACCTGAGCCGCGGCGACGTGGTGGAATGAAGGAGTAACCATGCACCCTCTGATCGAATGGTCTGCTGCCGCGCTGATCGTGATCGCGGCCTTCTTCCTGCTGGTGGGCGCCATTGGCCTGGCCCGCCTGCCCGACTTTTTCATGCGCCTGCATGCACCCACCAAGGCATCCACGCTGGGTGTGGGCGGCGTGCTGATTGCATCGATGCTGGTGGCATTCAGCCAGGGCCGCCCCGGCATTGCCGAGCTGCTGATCACGCTGTTTGTGTTCGTCACGGCGCCGGTGTCGGCCAACCTCATGGCCCAGGCGGCGCTGCACCTTCGGCTGGCATCGCGGGCGCCCGTGCCCGACGACGCGGTGCCCGAGCGCCGCCAGGGCTGAGCGCCATGAACAACGGCACCCGAAGGTGCCGTTGTTCATCAAAACAGCCTTCAGCCTTTGTCCATAAAGCGCTGAGAGCTATTAACTCAATAGCAATCGATCACGCCGACGCCTTGAGCTTCAGGCGCCAGGCGTGCAGCAGGGGTTCGGTGTAACCGCTGGGCTGCTCCACGCCCTTGAACACCAGATCGCAGGCGGCCTGGTAGGCCATGGATTCGGCAAAGCGGCCGTGCATGCGCTGGTAGAGCGGGTCGCCGCTGTTTTGCTGGTCCACCTTGGCGGCCATGCGCTCGAAGGTGGCGCGCACGCGGCCTTCGCTCACCACGCCATGCAGCAGCCAGTTGGCCATGTGCTGGCTGCTGATGCGCAGCGTGGCACGGTCTTCCATCAGGCCGATGTCGTTGATGTCGGGCACCTTGGAGCAGCCCACGCCCTGGTCCACCCAGCGCACCACGTAGCCCAGAATGCCCTGGGCGTTGTTGTCCAGCTCCTGCTGGATCTCCTCGTCGCTCCAGTTCGGGTTGGCCGAGACGGGAATGGTCAGCAGGCCGGTCAGCAGGTCATCGCGCAGGGCATTGGCGTCGGTCTTTTCCAGCTCGATCTGGATGTCGCTCACCTTGACCTGGTGGTAGTGCAGGGCGTGCAGCGTGGCGCCCGTGGGGCTGGGCACCCAGGCGGTGTTGGCTCCGGCCTTGGGGTGGGCGATTTTCTGCTTGAGCATCTCGGCCATCAGGTCGGGCATGGCCCACATGCCCTTGCCAATCTGGGCCTTGCCGCGCAGGCCGCACGACAGGCCCACCAGCACGTTGCTCTTTTCGTAGGCCTGGATCCAGGCGCTGCTCTTCATGTCGCCCTTGCGGATCATGGGGCCGGCGTGCATGGCGGTGTGCATTTCGTCGCCCGTGCGGTCCAGGAAGCCGGTGTTGATGAAGGCCACGCGGCTCGATGCCGCAGCGATGCAGGCCTTGAGGTTGACGGAAGTGCGGCGCTCTTCGTCCATGATGCCCAGCTTGACGGTGCTGTCCGGCAGGCCCAGCAGCTTTTCGACGCGGCCGAACAGCTCGGCGGCAAAGCCCACCTCGGCGGGGCCGTGCATCTTGGGCTTGACGATGTACACCGAGCCCTTGCGCGAGTTGCGGACGCCATTGGCGCCGTGGCCTTGCAGGTCGTGCAGCGCGATGGCCGTGGTCACCACGGCATCCATGATGCCTTCGGGGATCTCGCGTTGCTGGCCCTGGGCGTCCGTCCAGAGGATGGCCGGATTGGTCATCAGGTGGCCCACGTTGCGCAGGAACATGAGCGAGCGGCCATGCAGGCGCACTTCGCCCGCGCCGCTGGGTGCGGTGTAGAGGCGGTCGGGGTTCAGGCCGCGCGTGAGCTGCTTGCCGCCCTTGTAGAACGATTCGGTCAGCGTGCCCTGGAGGATGCCCAGCCAGTTGCTGTAACCCAGCACCTTGTCTTCGGCGTCCACGGCGGCCACCGAGTCTTCGAGGTCGAGGATGGTGGACAGGGCGGCTTCCAGCACCAGGTCGCTCACGCCAGCGGCATCGGTCTGGCCGATGGGGGTGCTGCGGTCGATCTGGATATCAAGATGCAAGCCGTTGTGCTGCAGCAGCACCGACGAAGGCGCAGCGGCGTTGCCCTGGTAGCCGGTGAACTGGGCGGGGTTCTTCAGGCCCGAGGTGCTGCCATTCTTCAGGGCCACCACCAGCTGGCCGGCTTCCACGCGGTAGCCGGTGGCGTCCTTGTGCGAACCGGTTGCCAGCGGCGTGCTCTGGTCAAGCACGTTGCGGGCGAACTCGATCACCTTGGCGCCGCGCACCGGGTTGTAGCCCTTGCCCTTTTCGGCGCCATCGGTCTCGGGGATGGCATCCGTGCCGTACAGCGCGTCGTACAGGCTGCCCCAGCGGGCGTTGGCTGCGTTCAGGGCATAGCGCGCATTCAGGATGGGCACCACCAGCTGGGGGCCCGCCTGGACGGCGAGCTCGTCGTCCACATTGGACGTGGTGACCTGCACGTCGACGGGCTGGGGGACCAGGTAGCCGATGGTTTCAAGAAACTTGCGGTAGGCCGCCATGTCGGTGATCGGGCCGGGGTGGGCCTTGTGCCAGGTATCCAGCTCGGTCTGCAGGAGGTCACGCTCGGCCAGCAAGGCGATGTTGCGGGGGGCGAGATCGGCCACGATGGCGTCAAAGCCCTTCCAGAAGGCGCTGCTCTGCACGCCGGTGCCGGGCAAGACCTTGTCTTCCACGAAGCGGAACAGGGAGGTGGCCACTTGCAGGCCGTGAACAGAGGTGCGTGTGGTCATGGTGCGATGCCTAACGAATGAAAAATGAAGGAAGAACCAGCCAGCGGGACCGCCGGTGCGGGACATGGACAGACTGTATTGCAATTGTTTGGTGGCATAAACCCCCTGAATATCTTGAAACCAATGACTTTTAAGCAAAAGTGGATCAATAACATGCTATATATTTAATAGCTATCAGCGCTTGTTATATATGGGCTAAATGCTATTTTTATTCATATTCTGCTGCGGGACTCTGCCCCGCTGCCTTGCGCATGTTTGTCTCCATAATCAGCGCCCATGGACAAACTCAAGGCCTTCGAATCCTTTGTGTCAGTGGCCACGCGCGGCAGTCTCACCGCTGCGGCCAAGGCCGAAGGCGTGGCGCCCGCCATCATGGGGCGGCGGCTGGATGCCCTGGAAGAGCACCTGGGCGTGAAGCTGCTGGTGCGCACCACGCGGCGCATCAGCCTCACGCACGAGGGCAGTGCATTCCTGGAGGACTGCCAGCGCCTGCTGTCCGACGTGGCCAACGCCGAAGCCAGCGTGTCGGAAGGCGGCGTCAAGGCCACGGGGCACTTGCGCATCACCGCGCCCGCAGGGTTTGGCCGCCGCCATGTGGCGCCGCTGGTGCCGCGTTTTCGGCTGGCGCACCCCGATGTGACGATCTCGCTCAACCTCAGCGACCGCGTGGTGGACCTGGCCGGCGAGGGCTTTGACTGCGCCGTGCGCGTGGGCGATCTGCCCGATTCGTCGCTGGTAAGCGTGCGCATTGCCGACAACCGCCGCCTGTGCGTGGCCACGCCCGCCTACCTGCAACGCCATGGGGTACCGCGCCACCCCAGCGAGCTGTCGGGCCATGACTGCCTCACGCTGTCGAGTGAAGCCTCGCAGACGCGCGGCTGGGCCTTTCGCATGCCGTCCCCGGACGGTGGTAGCGAGGTGGTACACCTCAAGCCCGGCGGGCCACTCGATTGTTCAGACGGCCAGGTGCTGCACGACTGGTGCCTGGCGGGCTACGGCATGGCATGGCGCAGCACCTGGGAGGTGGAGGCGGAAATCGCCGCCGGCCGGCTGGTGGAAGTGCTGGAGGAATATGCCGCACCGCCCAACGGCATCTACGTGGTGTTCCCCCAGCGCAAGCACATGCCGCTGCGGGTGCGCCTGTGGATTGACTTCCTCAAGCACAATTACAGCCAACCCGGTTTCTGGACCGCCGCATGACCCGCACCGCGGGGCGTTGCGAACCGCTCCCTGCCGCCGCAATTCACAAGGATCTGCAATGACTCTCGAAGCCGTATTGGCCAGCCTGCATCTGGTGGCCATCCTGACCCTGGTGGTCTTCATGTCGAGCCAGGCGGCGCTGTGCCGCATCGAATGGCTCAATGCCGCCGTGGTGGAGCGGCTGGTGCGCCTGGACGTGATCTACAACGTGACGGCGCTCGTGCTGCTGCTCACGGGCCTGGCGCGCGTGGTGTGGGGCATCAAGGGCATGTCCTGGTATGTCTCGCAGCCCCTGTTCCATGTGAAGGTCACGCTGTTCGTGGTGATGGTGCTGCTTTCCATCTGGCCCACGCTGTCGTTCCGGCGCTGGCGCAGCCAGCTGCGTGCCACCGGCGCGCTGCCGCAGGCCCGCGAGGTGGGGCGGGTGCGACGGCTGGTCATGGTGCAGTCGCACATCCTGCCCGTGGTTGCCGTCATTGCCCTGTTCTGGGCACGTGGCTGGTAGGCAGGCCCCGCAGTGGGTAGCGCTTTCTGCCCGATTGCGCCCCGTAACGGCCTGGCCCACCGCGCCGATGGCACATGCGGGCAGGCGTTTGTCGCTTCAAAGCCCTCGGCCGCGCAGCCGCCTGGCACCTGCCCCGTAAAATCGCCCGATGCTCTCTGTCAAACAAGATCTGCTGGCCGCGCTCGCGGCCGAGCTGGAAACCCTCACCCCCGGCGCGGGCGCCAAGGCCGCATTTGAATCGCCCAAGGTGGCCTCCCATGGAGACTTCGCCTGCACCGCGGCCATGCAGCTGGCCAAGCCACTCAAGCTCAATCCCCGCCAGGTGGCAGAGGGCCTGCGCACCGCCCTGCTTGCCACGCCGGTTTACCAGCGCTGGGTTGCCGACATCGACATCGCGGGCCCCGGCTTCATCAACATTCGCCTGAAACCGGCGGCCAAGCAGGAAATCGTGCGCGAGGTGCTGGCTGCCGGGGAGCGCTTCGGTTTCCAGGGCCCGCGCAATGCGCGCGTGCTGGTCGAATTCGTCTCTGCCAACCCCACCGGGCCGCTGCACGTCGGCCATGGCCGCCAGGCGGCCATTGGTGACGCCATCAGCAACCTGTTCGCCACGCAGGGCTGGAGCGTGCACCGCGAGTTCTATTACAACGACGCAGGCGTGCAGATTCAGACCCTGGCCCACAGCACCCAGCTGCGCGCCAAGGGCTTCAAACCCGGCGACGAATGCTGGCCCATCGACCCGGAAAACCCGGCGAGCAAGGCCTTCTACAACGGCGACTACATCGCCGACATTGCCGAGGCCTTCAAGGCCAAGGCCACCGTCAAGGCCGACGACCGTGAGTTCACCGCCAACGGCGACGTGGAGGACTACGACAACATCCGCCAGTTTGCCGTGGCCTACCTGCGCAACGAGCAGGACAAGGACCTGCAAGCCTTCAATCTGCACTTTGACGAGTACTACCTCGAATCCAGCCTGTACACCAGCGGCCGTGTCGAAGCCACTGTCAACAAGCTCGTTGCCAACGGCAAGACCTACGAGCAGGACGGCGCGCTGTGGCTCAAGTCCACCGACTACGGTGACGACAAGGACCGCGTCATGCGCAAGGGCGACGGCAGCTACACCTATTTCGTGCCCGACGTGGCGTACCACATCACCAAGTGGGAGCGCGGTTTCACGAAGGTCGTCAACATCCAGGGCACCGACCACCACGGCACCATCGCGCGCGTGCGCGCCGGGCTGCAGGCGGCCGATGTGGGCATTCCCCAGGGCTACCCCGACTACGTGCTGCACACCATGGTGCGCGTGGTCAAGGGCGGTGAAGAGGTTAAGATCAGCAAACGCGCGGGCAGCTACGTCACGCTGCG
Source organism: Acidovorax sp. 35-64-16 (assembly GCF_002281195.1). NCBI lineage: Bacteria > Pseudomonadati > Pseudomonadota > Betaproteobacteria > Burkholderiales > Comamonadaceae > Acidovorax > Acidovorax sp. 35-64-16. Next base: position 15,089 of record NZ_NCFM01000007.1, read on the forward strand.
CGACCTGATCGAGTGGACCAGCAAGGACGCCGTGCGTTTCTTTCTGCTCAGCCGCAAGCCTGACACCGAATACACCTTTGACGTCGATCTGGCCGTGGCGCAGAACAACGACAACCCCGTGTATTACGTGCAGTACGCCCACGCGCGCATATGCTCGGTGCTGCGGGCCTGGCAGGAGGCTGGAGGCAGCGATGTGGCTTCGCTCAAGGATGTGGATTTGTCGGCGCTCGAAGGACCGCAGGCCCAGGCACTGATGCTGCAGCTGGCCAAATACCCCGAAATGCTGACCGCCGCTGCCGACGGCGAGGCGCCGCACGACGTCACCTTCTACCTGCGCGACCTGGCCGCCAGTTACCACAGCTACTACGATGCAGAGCGCATCCTGGTGGAGGATGAAACCGTCAAGCGCGCCCGCCTGGCACTGGTCGCTGCCACTGCGCAGGTGTTGCACAATGGCCTGGCCGTGCTGGGCGTATCGGCTCCAGCCAGAATGTAAGCAGTTACTACCATGAAGAAAAAACAGACGGGTGGCACCATCATCGGCTTTATTTTCGGAGTCCTTGTGGGCCTGGGTGCCGCACTGGTCGTGGCCGTGTATGTGACCAAGGTGCCCGTGCCATTCCTCAACAAGGGGGGTGTGCGGGGCGTGGACCAGGACGCGGCTGAAGCGCAAAAAAACAAGAACTGGGACCCGAACTCGCTGCTCACCGGCAAGGGCTCTGCACAAAGCCCTGCGCGCGGGCCCACACCGGCGGCCCCGGCCAGCGCTAACGGCGCTAACGGCACGGCTCCAGCCGCCGAGGTCACCGCTGCGCGGACCCCCGCTAGCAAGCCCGCAACGGCCGATGCCAAGTCCGCAGCAAAGGCCGACACCAAACCCGCCGCCTCGGCAGACCCGCTGGGCGATCTGGCCAAGGCCAAGTCGGCGGCGGTGGATCCGTTTGATTATTTCGTGCAGGCCGGAGCGTTCCCCAACCAGGCGGGGGCCGATGCCCAGCGCGCCAAGCTGGCCATGCTGGGATGGGAAGCCCGCGTGAGCGAGCGTGAGCAGAATGGCCGCACCGTGTACCGTGTGCGCGTGGGTCCTTTTTCCAAGCGCGACGACGCCGAGCAGCTCAAGGAAAAGCTGGAAGGCGCGGGCGTAGAGTCCGCGATGGTGCGCGTGCAGCGCTAAAGCAGCAAAGCCCATCAGCATTGTCTGAACTTTTTCATGGGGGGAGTGCTCACACCCCCAGACCCGAACAAGGAGTGTCCCTGTCATGAAACGCCGCGAGTTTTCCCTGTCCACCGCTTCGGTGGTTGCCGCTTCCGCCCTGACTTTGCCGCTGGCCACGCCGGCCATGGCACAGGCGCGCCAGTTCAAGGAGGGCAAGGATTACACCAGGCTCGCCAAGCCGCTGACGCCCGATGCGCCTGCTGGCAAGGTGGATGTGATCGAGTTTTTCTGGTACAGCTGCTCGCACTGCAACGCATTCGAGCCAGCGCTGGAGTCCTGGATCAAGGCCGCTCCCAAGGATCTGAGCATCCGTCGCATCCCGGTGGCGTTCAATGCCAGCTTCGTGCCACAGCAAAAGCTGTATTTCACGCTGGAAGGCATGGGCAAGCTCGATACCGTGCATGGCAAGGTATTCCGCGCCATCCACGTTGAAAAGCAAAAGCTGGCCAAGGACGATGAAATCTTCGCCTGGGTGGCCCAGCAGGGGGTGGACATCGCCAAGTTCAAGGAGATGTACAGCTCTTTCACGGTGGCCAGCCAGGTGCGTCGTGCCACGGCGTTGCAAGAGGGCTACGGCGTAGAAGGCGTGCCGTCGATGGGCGTTGCCGGCCGGTTCTATACCGATGGCACCATGGCTGGCAGCATGCAGACCGTGCTGCAGGTGGTGGAGCATCTGGCGGGCGTGACACGCAAGGGCTGATTGCGCAACCCGCTCCCGAGAAGCCCGCGCCAGCGGGCTTTTTTATGGGCGACGGCACCGGTGCATGGCTACAATGAGTGCAAGATTCGTGCCTCATGAAAAAAAGCCTCCTCCCGATCCTGCTGCTGACCGCCCTTGCCTGCGCCCCTGGCGTGGGCCAGGCCGAAAAGGCCGACCGCAACAAACCCATGAACATCGAGGCCGATGCGTTGCGCCACGATGAACTCAAGCAAACCAGCGTCTTCACGGGCCGGGTGGTCATGACCAAGGGCTCCATCGTGCTGCGCGGGGCGCGGCTGGATGTGCGCCAGGATGCCGACGGCTACCAGTACGGCGTTGTGACGGCCGAGCCTGGCAAGCGCGCATTCTTCCGGCAAAAGCGCGACACCGTGGCGGGCGCACCCGACGAGTTCATCGAAGGCGAGAGCGAAGTCATCGAGTACGACGGCAAGGCCGACAACGTGCGCTTCATCACCCGCGCCGAGATGCGCCGCTACCGCGAATCCGTGGTGACCGACGAGCTTTCGGGCGCCGTCATTGTGTACAACAACCTCACCGACGTTTTCACGGTGGATGGCCAGAAAAAGGCGGCCGCCAGCGGGGCGGGCGATGCGCCTGCTGCGGGCGGGCGGGTGCGTGCCGTGCTGTCACCCAAAGAGCAGCCTTCCGGCGCTGCCGCTCCGGCCAATGCCGCAAGCGGGCCGGTGCTGCGTCCCAGCAACTCCCTCGGCGGCGCAAGCAAGTGAGTACCGCAACCGTGGCGGGAGGCCCTGACACCCAGGCCGGCAGCCGTCTGGAAGTCTCGCACCTCGAAAAATCCTACGGCAGCCGCAAGGTTGTCAAGGATGTGTCGCTGGTTGTGCAAAAAGGCGAGGTGGTGGGTTTGCTCGGGCCCAATGGCGCGGGCAAGACCACGTCGTTTTACATGATCGTGGGCCTGGTGCGCTGCGACGGGGGGGATATCCGCATCGATGGCCATTCGGTGGCCGACATGCCCATCCACCGGCGCTCGCGCCTGGGGCTGTCTTACCTGCCGCAAGAGGCATCGATCTTTCGCAAGCTCAACGTCGAAGAGAACGTGCGCGCCGTGCTGGAGCTGCAGCGGGGCGATGACGGCAAGCCGCTGGGCCGGGCGCAAATCGAAGAGCGCCTCACGTCCTTGCTGCAGGAGCTGCGCGTGGACCATCTGCGTGCGTCGCCGGCCCTCGCCCTGTCGGGCGGCGAGCGCCGCCGGGTCGAGATCGCTCGCGCCCTGGCCACCCAGCCGCGCTTCATCCTGCTCGATGAGCCCTTTGCCGGCATCGACCCCATCGCGGTGATCGAGATCCAGCGCATCATCGGTTTTCTCAAGGCGTGCGGCATCGGCGTGCTGATCACCGACCACAACGTGCGCGAAACCCTGGGCATCTGCGACCACGCCTTCATCATTAGCGACGGCCGCGTCCTGGCCCAGGGCACCCCGTCTGAAATCGTCGACAACGCCGAGGTGCGTCGGGTGTACCTGGGTGAACATTTCAGGATGTGATGAAACCTGGTCTTTCGCTGCGCGTCTCGCAGCACCTGTCGCTTACGCCGCAGTTGCAGCAATCCATCCGGCTGTTGCAGCTGTCCACGCTCGAACTCTCGCAGGAAGTCGAGCAGATGCTCGACGAGAACCCGTTTCTCGAGCGCACGCCCGAAGAAGCCCCACGCGAAGAGTTTGGTCTTGAAGCGGCCGACACCCCCGCGCAGACCGACGACTACAGCGCCGATGATGCTATATTTTCAGGAGCTACCAGCGCAAGCAGCACAAGCGCTGAAGGCCAAAATGATGCTGAAACGCCCAGCGCCAGCGTGGACGAGCCCGACTGGAGCGGTGACGGCACGGTGGAAATGGCACCCAACGACGCCGAGTGGGGCGGCGACGCACCGGCCCGCAACCGCAACGACTCCGAGGGCGACGAGGCCGATGCCACCGAGCTGGCCCGCTCGCACGAGTCACTCACGTCCTTCCTGCACCGCCAGGCCCTGGCGCTGCGCCTGTCCGAGATCGACCGCGCCGCGCTGCGCTTTCTGATCGAATCGCTCAACGACGACGGCTACCTTGAAGAGCCACTCGAAGAGCTGGCCACGGGACTGGCTGGCGAGGGCAACCTGGAGCAGATCGACGAGCTGGTGCACCGCTTCACCGTGGCGCAGCGCCTGCTGCAAAGCCTGGAGCCGGTGGGCGTGGGCGCGCGCAACCTGGCCGAGTGCCTCACGCTGCAACTCAAGGCCCTGGCCGCCGACGAAGACAGCGCGATCGACCCCGACGCCGTGCAGACCGCGCTGCGCATCTGCCAGCAGCCGCTGGAGATGCTGGCCCGCCGCGACATCCGCCGGCTGACGCAGCTGTGCGGCGATGGCGAGGAGCGCACGCGCGCCGCCATGGCGCTGATCGCCCGCCTGGAGCCGCGCCCCGGCCGCCGCTTTGCCGATGTAGAGCGCAACATCATCGTGCCCGATGTGATCGTGCGCAAAGCCGGGCGCGAAGGCTCGCAGCGGGGCCGCGATGGCCAGCACAACTTCATCGTCAGCCTCAACCCCGATGTGATGCCCCGCCTGCGCGTGCACGACATCTACGCGGGCGCCCTGCGCGGGCACAAGGGCGGCGAGGGCCACCAGGGCATGCAGCAGCGCCTGCAGGAGGCGCGCTGGTTCATCAAGAACATCCAGCAGCGCTTTGACACCATCCTGCGCGTCTCGCGCGCCATCGTCGAGCGGCAAAAAAACTTCTTCACCCACGGCGAGCTGGCCATGCGCCCGCTGGTGCTGCGCGACATTGCCGACGAGCTGGGCCTGCACGAGTCCACCATCAGCCGCGTGACCACCGCTAAATACATGGCCACGCCGATCGGCACCTACGAGCTGAAATACTTCTTTGGTTCGGGCCTGGGCACCGAGACCGGCGGCAACGCATCGAGCACGGCGGTGCGCGCGCTCATCAAGCAGTTCGTTGCCGCCGAAAACCCCGCCAAACCCTTGTCCGACAGCCAGATTGCCGAGATGCTCAAGGAGCAGGGCATCGAGTGCGCGCGCCGCACCGTGGCCAAATACCGCGAGGCGCTCAAAATCGCGCCGGCCAACCTGCGCAAGGCGCTGTAGACGTTTTTGCCCGCCGAGCGCGTGGGTTGTGCGTCTGTCAGCTGCCGTTTGTCATCCCTTTGTTCTGTTTTTTATTTGTCTCTCACGCCATGGCCCGCATCGTTTTCGATCTTCCTGCCCACTTTGTCTTTTCGACCGAGATGCAGATCTACATCAGCCATGTGAACCAGGGCGGGCATCTGGACAATGCCCAACTGCTCAGCCTGGTGTCCGAGGCGCGCGTGCGCTTTTTCCAGGCGCAGGGCTATCCCGAGGCGGATGTGGGTGGCCTGGCCATCGTGGTGGGCGACATCGTGGCGCAGTACAAGTCCGAGGGCTTTCATGGCGAGACCATGCGTGTGGAGATGACTCCCGCCGATTTCAACCCCTACGGCTTTGACCTGGTGTTTCGCATGACCGAAAAATCGCAGGGCCGCGAAGTGGCACGCGGCAAGACCGGTATCGTCTTCATCAACAAGTCCGATCGCAAGGTGGCGCTGCTGCCCGCACACATCCGCGCGCTGCTCAGCCGCCCACCTGTTTTTGCCGCCCAGCCATAGGCGCGTATCCTTTTGCCCTGTCTATGAACCAACTCCAACTTTTCCTGCCGTGCGCCGCTGGTGTCGAGAGCTATCTGGCCGACGAAGTGCACGCCATCACCGGCCTCACGGGGCAAGACCTGCTCACGGGGCGGGGCGGCGTGCTGCTGCGGGCCTCGTGGCGCGATGCGCTGCTGCTCAACCTGCACAGCCGCTTGGCCCAGCGCGTGCTGGTGCAGCTGGCACACCGCCCCTACCGCTCTGAAAACGACCTGTATGCCGCTGCCAGCGATGTGGCCTGGGAAATCTGGTTCACCACGCGCCAGACCTTCAAGGTCGAGGTGACGGCCCAGCACAGCCCGCTGCAGAGCCTCAATTTCGCGGGCCTCAAGGTCAAGGATGCCGTGGCCGACCGCTTTCGCGCCAAGAGCGGCGTGCGCCCCGACGTGAACACGCAGTGGCCCGATGTGCGCATCCACCTGCACCTGACCACCGACGAAGCCACGATCTACATCGACACCAGTGGCGAGCCGCTGTTCAAGCGCGGCTGGCGCGAGGACAAGGGCGACGCCCCGCTGAAGGAAACCCTCGCCGCCGCCATGATCGCTGCGAGCGGCTGGGACCCGTTGGGTGACAACCCGGTGCCGCTGTACGACCCCTGCTGCGGCAGCGGCACCATCGCCATCGAGGCCGCGCAGATCGCCTGCCGCATCCCGGCCGGCATGCTGCGCCGTTTTGCGTTCGAGAAACTGCTGCCGTTCCAGGTACATGTCTGGAGTGCTATTAAAAACGAAGCTGAAGGCGCAATACAGACAAGCGCTGTACCCATATTTGGCAGTGATGTGGCCCACCGCATGGTCGATTTTGCCCAGCGCAATGCCGAGCGCGCGGGCGTGGCCGATGCCGTGCAGCTGCGCGGCGGCGATGCCCTGCAGCGCATGCCGCCTTGCGAGCAGCCGGGTGTGATGCTGCTCAACCCACCCTATGGCGAGCGCATCGCCGCTGCCGGAACGGCGGGCCGCAACGCCAGCGAGCGCGCCGCCGACCGCGCCCAGGGCCTGGCCGTGGGCCGCGAAGAAGCGCACACCGACGATGGTGGCGAGTTCTTCAGCCAGCTGGCCGCGCACTGGAAAAAGAACTACGCCGGCTGGCAGGCCTGGATGCTCACGCCCGACCTCAAGCTGCCCGGCAAGATGCGCCTGAAGGAATCGCGCCGCGTGCCGATGTGGAACGGCCCTATCGAATGCCGCCTGTTCCGCTTCGACATGGTCAAGGGCTCGGTGCGTACGCCGCGCGACGCAGCCGCACCGACCGCCCCTACACCCAAGGCACATGGCGGCTAAGCCCCCGCGCTGCGTGCTGCCGCTGCCCGAGCACGGCCACGCCGGCGCCGATGCGCGCGCGCTGGTGCTGGACACCAACATCGTGCTCGACCTGCTGGTGTTTGCCGACCCGGCCGTGGCGCCCGTGCGCACCCTGCTCCAGGCCCAGCGGCTGTGCTGGGTGGCCACACCGCCCATGCGCGACGAGCTCGCGCGCGTGCTGGCCTATCCGCAGATTGCGCCGCGGCTGGCGTTTTATGGGCTGACCGCTGGTGAGCTGCTGGAGTCCTACGAAGCCCAGGTGCGCTGGGTGGATGTGGCGCCGCGCGTGTCGGCCGTGTGCAAGGATGCCGACGACCAGCATTTCATCGACCTGGCCGTAGCCCACCGCGCCATCCTGCTCAGCAAGGACAAGGCGGTTCTTTGCATGCAAAAAAGGCTGCTAGCCCTTGGTGCGCAAGCGGCAACAGCTATAGTTTTTGAGGCAGATGGGTGGGCCGGGGTGTCGCCGGTGGGCGCAGCCACCACGCCCTTGGCCGTGCTGGCGGCTTGACTTTTTGCCTTGGCGGGCGGCTACACTGGCCGCCTTTGCAAGGGGCCGTGGGCAGCATCCAAGCCCAACGGCCCCGCTGACTGGAGCCCCGCTATGAACACCCCCCACCAAGAACCCTCGGACGCCGCCGCAGCATCCGCATCTGCCGCACCGGCCCTGGGCCCCGACGAACTCGACGAGATCGACACGCTGCTGGACGACCTGCGCACGCGGGGCGAAGAGATTCCGCAGTGGGAGTTTTGCGATGGTTTCCTCACGGCGCTGATCTGCAGCCGCCGCCCCATCCCGCCATCGGAATACCTGCCCATGCTGCTGGGCGATGGCGCAGCGATCGATCTGGCCGAAGACGAGCCGCTGCCGCTGCTGCCGGCGTTTGCCGATGCCGCCCAGCAGGCGCGGTTCATGGAGCTGTGGATGCTGCGCTGGAACGAGGTCGAGGCGCAGCTCGACGCCCCGGTCGAAAAGCTGGACGACGACCGCACCTTTCAGCCCGAAGCCATGGACATGCGCGGCGCCGTGGCCAGCCTGCCTGAAGACCAGCGCGCCGAAATGGCCGGGCAGGAAATCCCCTCGTTTGGCCAGGTGTGGGCACTGGGCTTCATGTTTGCCGTGGAAAACTGGCCCGAGGACTGGGCCGCCCCACGCGACAAGGAAGCCGCCAAGTGGCTTGACGATGCCCTGGACAGCATCGTCGCCCTGACCGAGGACGACACCGGCAAGCCCGAGGTCTGCATGTTCAGCGAAGACGGCCCACCCAGCACCAGCCAGGCGCGCGTGGAAGCCTTCGGCGAAGCCATCTGGGCCGTGTACGACCTGCGCCAGCTGTGGAAAAGCCTGGGCCCGCGCATCGAAACCGTGCGCAAGCTGGCCGAACCTGGTCGCAATGAGCCTTGCTGGTGCGGCAGCGGCAAGAAGTTCAAGAAGTGCCACGGCGCGTGAATACGTGCTCCTGAAAAAGGAGCTGCTAGCGCTTTCCAGGCAAGGGCTGGAGGCTTATTTGGCTTGAATTCCGACGGAAGGCGCGCGGGCCGCTACGCCAGCAGCGCCTGCAGCCGCGCCAGCGCATGGCGCACCGTGGCAGCGCGCACGGCGGCGCGGTCGCCCGCAAAGTGCTGCACCTGGCTGTGCGTTTGCCCGGCCACGCACCAGCCAAACCACACCATGCCCACGGGCTTGTCGGCACTGCCGCCCGTGGGGCCAGCGACACCGGTGACGGCCACGGCCACCTGGGCGTGCGCGTGCGCCACCGCGCCTTCTGCCATGGCGCGTGCCACGGGCTCGCTGACGGCGCCGTGCTGCGCAATCAGCGCGGCGGGCACGCCCAGCAGCTCGGTCTTGGCAGCGTTGGAATAGGTGACGAAGCCGCGCTCGAACCACTGGCTGGAGCCTGCCAGGTCGGTGCAGGCGGCGGCGATCATGCCGCCAGTGCAGCTTTCGGCGGTGGCCAGCATCCAGCCGCGCGTGAGCAGTTGGGCAGAAATTTGAATCAAAATAGCCTCTAGCCCTTTACCATCAAGCGCCAGCAGCTCTTCTTTTGATAGTGATGTGGCGGTCACCAGAAGAACCTCCACACCGCAATGACCAGCAGTGTGCAAAACGCCGCCACAAAGTCGTCGAACAAAATGCCCCAGCCGCCGCGCCAGCCAAAGCCCTTGAACAGCTGGTCGGCCCAGCCCACGGGCCCGGGCTTGGCGGCATCAAAGTAGCGAAACAGGGCAAACGCCACGGCCTGGCCCCACAACCCCATGGGCATGGCCAGCCACAGCACCAGCCAGAAGGCCACGACCTCGTCCCAGACGATGCTGCCGGGGTCGGACACGCCCATGTGCCGCGCGGTGATGGTGCAGGCCCACCAGCCCACCACCGTGCCCGCGCCGATCAGCAGGCCCATTTGCTGCGGGTCCAGCCAGTGCTGCAGCACCAGAAACGCCAGCCAGGCCCACAGGGTGCCCACGGTGCCCGGCGCCTTGGGGCTCAGGCCCGCGCCAAAGCCCAGTGCAAGGCAGTGCGCCGGGTGTTGCAGCATGAAAGCGGCAGTGGGCCGACGCGGCGGTGGCGGTGTGCCGGGGGCGCGCGGCGTGGCATCGGTCACATCGACCGTGTCGCGGGGGGCGCCAGATGGGGTGGGAATCACGCGGGAACCTCGGGGGGTGCATCAGAAGGGGGAATGCTAGCAGCCGCGTTTGCCCCGGCGGCGGGCGCAACGGCACAACCTCCGCGCCGGCTGCACGCTCAGGCCGGGGCGCCGGGCTGCGTGTTGGCGGGCGCGGCTGCAGGCAGGCGCACCAGCAGCACCGGCACGGGGGAGGTGCGCGCAATTTGCTCGGCATCGCTGCCCAGGAACATGCGCGCCAGGCCTCGCCGCCCCTGGGTGCCCAGCACGATCAGGCGGGCGCCCCATTGCCGGGCTTCGTCGATCACCAGCGGTGCCACCTGGGCGTCCAGGTTTTCCAGCAGCCGGATTTCGGCCTGGATGCCCTGCGCGGTGAGCTGATCGCAGGCCTTGCGCAGCATGGTCTCGGCCCCCTTCATGGCGGCGGGGAGAAAGTCGCTTTGGTAGACCTCTGGGCGCACAAAGCCGACTGCGTGTGTCAGGGGGTCGATGATGTGCAGCAGCCGCACCTGCGCACCCATTTTCAGCGCCAGGCCGGCGGCTTCTTACAGGCTTGTTCGGAGGTGGGGCTGCCGTCAAAGGGAACCAGGATTTTTTCGTACATGAGGGGCCTTTTGCAAAGATGGGCAAATAGGGGCAAAAACAGGTGAAAGCGGATGAACCCAGTCTGGCACAGCCCGCCGGGGAACGGAAAAAAAAGGTCAGGCCATCTGGCTGATGGTCTTGCGAAAACGGGCCAGGGCGGCAGTGAACAGCACACCGCCAATTACCAATATGGACAGCAATTGCGGCCACACCATGTCGAGGCCGGCACCGCGGTACAGGACGGCCTGTGCGGCGGTGACGAAGTGCGTGGTCGGCGCGGCCAGCATCACTTGCTGCACGAATTCCGGCATGCTCTCGCGCGGCGTGACGCCGCCCGACAGCAATTGCAGTGGCAACAGGGTCAGCACCAGCAGCATGCCGAACTGCGGCATGGAGCGGGCCACGGTGGCCAGGAAGATGCCCATGGAGGTGGTGGCAAACAGGTGCAGCGCCGACAGCGCCATGAACAGCAGCACCGAGCCCTGCACCGGCACCCGAAGGACGCCCTGCACCACGAACACCAGCGCCACCAGCGCCGCCAGCAGCACCACCAGCCCCATGGACCACACCTTGGCCAGCATGATCTCGCCGGGCGTCACGGGCATGACCAGCAAATGCTCGATGGTGCCGTGCTCGCGCTCGCGGATCAGCGCCGCCCCGGTCAGGATGATGGACAGCATGGTGACGTTGTTGATGATCTTCATCAGCGATCCGAACCAGGCCTGTTCGAGGTTCGGGTTGAAGCGCATGCGCACGTTCAGGTCCACCGGCAGCTGCGCGGCGCTGCGGTGGCGCTGCACGAACTCGCCCACCTCGCCCGCCACGATCTGCTGGATATAGCCGCTGCCGGTGAACGCCTGGCTCATGCGCGTGGCGTCCACGTTGAGCTGCACTGCAGGGGCGAGCCCGGCCAGCACCTCGCGCTGGAAGTTGGGCGGGATGTCGAGCACGAAGGTGTAGGTGCCGTTGTCCATGCCGGCATCCATCTCGGCCAGCGTGATCAGGCGCGGGGTGGTGAAGTGCGGCGGGTAGAAGCTGGCCACGATGCGCGCCGACAGGGGCGAGTCGTCCTCGTCCACGATGGCGATGGTGGCCTTGCGCAGGCTCTCGGGCATGGCCGTGGCGGCCACGTAGATCGACACCGTGAAGATGTAGACGATCAGCACCAGCATCATGGGGTCGCGCACCAGGCTCCACAGCTCCTTGATCCCCAGGCGCCAGATGTTGGCAATGGATGCAGCGTGCATGTTCACGATTCCTGCTTTCGCAGCAGCAAGATGGCCGTGCCGACGATGACCGGCGCGGCGATCAGCAAGGGCCAGAACGAAGGCAGCAGGCTGCCCAGGTCCAGCGCCTTGCTGAAAACGCCCCGACTGATGGTGAGGAAATGCGTGGCCGGAAAAATGCGCCCAACGAAGGCGCCCACGCCTTCGAGCGAGGACACCGGGTTGATCAGCCCCGCATACTGGATGGACGGAATCAGGGTGCCGATCATGGTGACGAACATCGCTGAAATCTGGCTTCGGGAGAAGGTGGAGGCCAGCAGGCCAATGCCCGTGGACGACACAACGAACACCAGTGCCGCAAGCGCCAGCGTGGCAAAGCTGCCCTTGAGTGGCACATCGAACACCGTGACGGCCAGCGCGGTCATGAGCAGAAAGTTGAACATGGCCAGCGCGATGTAGGGCAGCTGCTTGCCCAGCAGAAATTCGGTGCGCGTAACGGGTGTGACATACAGGTTGATGATCGAGCCCAGCTCTTTTTCACGCACCACCGAGAGCGCCGTGAGCATGGCCGGTATCAGCATCAGCAGCAGCGGAATCACGGCCGGCACCATGGCGGGCAGGCTTCGCACGTCGGGGTTGTAGCGAAAGCGGGTCTCAACCGAGCTGGCCGCCGCCAGCCGCACGCCCAGCCGTTGCTGCGCCAGGTCGGCCAGCCACATCTGGTGCATGGCGCCGACATAGCCGCGCACGGTTTCCGCGCGCATGGGCATGGCGCCATCCACCCAGGCGGCCACCTGCACCGACCGGCCATGCTGCAGGTCGCGCGCAAAGCCGGGCGGAATTTCGATGGCCAGCGCCAGTTCGCCGCTGCGCATGCGCTGGTCCAGCTCGGCGTGGCTGCGAAGCGGGGGCTTTTCAATGAAGTAGCGCGAGCCCGCGAGGTTGAGGGTGTAGTTCTGGCTCAGCAGGGTCTGGTCGTGGTCCAGCACCGCATAGCTGAGGTCTTCCACGTCCATACTGATGCCGTAGCCAATGATGAACATCAGCAGGGCGGTTCCGAGCAGCGCCAGCGTGGCGCGCACCGGGTCGCGCCGCAGCTCCAGCGTCTCGCGCCACATGTAGCTCAGGGCGCGCCCCAGGCTGAAGAAACTCCGGCTCGGCGGCGCGGCGTGGGGCTCGGCGTTCCGTGCGGGGGCAGCCTCGGTGGCGCCCGGCGTGGGGGCGGGCGCTGGCGTGCGTTCAGCGGGCACGGCCCGCCGGGTGCCCGAGGCGTCTTCCAGGTAGGCAATGAAGGCTTGCTCCAGCGAGCCCGCGCCGCGCTGCATGGCAATGTCTGCCGGCTTGGCACTGACCAGCACCTTGCCGGCGTGCATGAGCGAGATACGGTCGCAGCGCTCGGCCTCGTTCATGAAGTGCGTGGAGATGAAGATCGTGACCCGGTCGCGCCGCGACAGCTCGATCAGCAGGCGCCAGAAGTTGTCGCGCGCCACCGGGTCCACGCCCGAGGTGGGCTCGTCCAGGATCAGCAGCTCGGGCTGGTGCACCATGGCCACCGCCAGCGACAGGCGCTGGCGCAGGCCCAGGGGCAGGGCATCGGGCAGGCTGTCAATCTCTTCCTGCAGGCCAAAGCGCTCGACCATGGCCTGCACGCGCCCTGGCACCTGGGCTTCGGGCACATGGAACAGGCGCGCGTGCAGCACCAGGTTTTGCCGCACGGTCTGCTCGCCATACAGCGAGAACGCCTGGGACATGTAGCCCACGCGGCGGCGGGTTTCGATGTCTTTGGGGTTCACTTTCTGGCCAAACAGCCAGGCATCCCCCTCGCTGGCCGGCAAGAGGCCGGTGAGCATTTTCATGGTGGTGGACTTGCCGCAACCGTTGGAGCCCAGAAACCCGAAGATCTCGCCGCGGCGGATGCGGAAATCCACATGGTCCACGGCCACGAAGTCGCCAAAGCGCATGGTCAGACCTTGCGCCTCGATGGCGACCTCGGCGTTGTCGCCCAGCGCCAGCGGTGTGATCTCCACGGGCTGGTGGCCGCGTCTTTTTGCCTCGGGCAACAGGCCGACGAAGGCGGCCTCGAGGTTGCGGGTGCCGGTGCGTTCCAGCAGCTCGTGGGGCGCACCGGTGGCGAGCACCTGGCCGTCGTCCATGGCCACCAGCCAGTCAAAGCGCTGGGCCTCGTCCATGTAGGCGGTGGCCACGACCACGCTCATCTGCGGGCGCTCTTGTCGGATGCTGGCAATCAGATCCCAGAACTGTGCGCGCGCCAGCGGGTCCACGCCGGTGGTGGGTTCATCCAGGATCAGCAGGTCGGGATCGTGAATCAGCGCACAGCACAGCCCCAGCTTTTGCTTCATGCCGCCCGAGAGCTTGCCTGCCGGGCGCGCCAGAAAGGGGTGCAGGCCGGTGCTGTGCGTGAGGTGATCGATGCGCCGTCGCCGCTCGGCCGCACCGTGGCCGAACAGGCGGGCGAAGAACTGCAGGTTTTCCTCGACCGAGAGCGTGGGGTACAGGTTTTTCCCAAGGCCTTGCGGCATGTAGGCAATGCGCGGGCAGACCGCATTGCGGTGCTGCGGGCTGCGCATGTCGCCGCCCAGCACCTGCAGGCTGCCCTGCTGCAGCGCCCGCGCGCCGGACACCAGTGCCAGCAGGCTGGATTTGCCCACGCCATCGGGCCCGATGAGCCCGACCATGCGCTGGGCGGGCAGGTCGAGCTGTATGTCCGCCAGCGCCACGGTTTTGCCGTAGCGCAGGCCCACACCGGCCAGCTGAACCACGCTGGGGGACGTTGCTGCCACGCCTTACTCCGGCAGCTTCACGGCCAGATGGGCCGGCCAGGGGGCGTTTGCGTCGAGCTTGAGCCAGGCCATGCCGGGCAGGCCGGTCTTGACCAGTTGCACATGCTTTTGCAGCAATTCGGGGGCGATCTGTGCCTTGACGCGGAACATCATCTTTTGCCGCTCGCTGGCGGTTTCCACCGTCTTGGGGGTGAATTGCGCGGTGCTGGCCACGAACGAAACCTTGGCCGGAATCACCAGTTGAGGCGCCGCATCGAGCACGATGCGCACCTCGCTGCCCAGGGCCAGCCTGCCGGCCACGGGTTCGGGCAGGAAGAAGGTCATGTAAACGTCGGACAGGTCCACCAGATTGAGCACCTTGCCGCCACCGCCGATGACTTCGCCGGGCTGGGCAATGCGGTATTGCACGCGGCCGCTGCGGGGGGCCACGAGGGCGCTGTCGTCGATGTCGGCCTTGATGCGCGCCACGGTGGCTTGCGCTGCGGTGACGGCTGCGCGCGCACTGGCTACCTGGGTGCGCGCCGCCGTGATGGCGGCTTGTGCGGCTTCGGCCTGTGCTCTGGAAGCCACCACGGCCGCTTGCAGGCTGCGCTCGCGGGCACGGTCGTCGTCCACTTCCTGGTCGGACGAGGCGCCTTCGCGCACCAGCGTCTGCGAGCGGGCCAGGCGCCTCTGTGCCGCATCCAGTTCGCTTTGCCGCTGTGCCACGAGGGCGAGTGCTGCCTGGCGGTCGCTCTCGCGCACGGCCACCTGGGCTTCGGCGTTGGCCACGGCGGCCACGGCCTGCTGGTGCCGCGCCCTGGCTTCGTCGTGCGAGGCCTGCAGGGTGTCGATCTGCATGTGGACCAGGGGTTGGCCGGCGGTGACGAAATCGCCCTCTTTCACCACGATGCTTTGCACGCGGCCGCCCAGCTTGGCCGCCACGTCGATTTCGGTGGCTTCGATGCGGCCGTTGCCGCTGACGAAACCTTCACCGGGGCCCTGCTGGCGCAAAGTGGTCCAGGCATAGGCGCCGACGGCCGCCACGGAGGCCAGGACGGCCAGAAGAATCAGCCGGTGCTTGAGGGTGGAGTTCATGGTGCTTGTAAGGGGGCTGGCTCAGGGAGCGGGACGGGGTGCGGTTGCGGAACTTGCGGAAGTGGGGGCCTCGGCCAGCGTGCCACCACCGAGCACGGCATACAGGCTGACCTGGCTCGACAGCAGGGCGCGGCGCAACTGCACCACCTGCTGGTCGGCCACCAGCAGGTCGCGCTGGGCATCGAGCACTTCCAGGAAGGCGGCGGCGCCATGGTCGTAGCGCAACTGGGACAGGCGCGCGCGCTCGCTCTGGGCGGCCCGCGCATCTTGCGCAATGGCCAGCTGGGCGGCCAGGGCCTCGCGCGCCACCAGTGCGTCGGATACATCGCGGAACGCGCCCTGCACGGTTTTCTCGTAGTTGGCCACGGCCATGTCGCGGCGCACCTCGGCCAGGTTCAGGTTGTTGCGCAGTCGCCCTCCGTTGAAGAGGGGCAGCGAGATGCTGGGCGAAAACGTCCAGGCCTGGCTGCCGCTGTCAAACAGGCCGCCCAGCTCGGCGCTGGCGGTGCCCAGCGAGCCTGTAAGCGCCACGCGAGGGAAAAACGCCGCACGCGCTGCGCCGATTTGCGCCTGGGCCGCCCGGAGCTGGTGCTCGGCGGCCATGATGTCCGGGCGCTGGGCCAGCAGGTCGGACGGCAGGCCCACGCGCAGTGGCGGCATCTGCAGGGTGTCCAGGCGCACGGTGGCAGGTGTTGGCCCCACCGGCGCACCCACCAGCAGCGCCAGGGCGTTGGCCTGCTGAGCGCGGGCCTGCTCCAGCTGGGCGCCCAGTGCCTCGGCCTGCGAGAGCAGCGTTTGCACCTGGGTAAGGTTCAACCGCGATGCGGACCCGACGTCCACGCGCCGCTGAAATATGCGCAGGCTTTCCTTGCGGCTGGCGATGGCCTGGTGCGCCAGCAGCAGGCGCTCCTCCAGCTCACGCAGCGCCAGTTCACTTTGGGCGACCTGTGCGATCAGACCCAGCGTGACGGCGCGCCGGGCCGCATCGCTGGCCAGGTAGTTTTGCAGGGCCGCGTCGTTCAGGCTGCGCACGCGCCCCCAGAAATCGATTTCCCAGCTGGCCAGGCCCACGCCAGCCTGGTACTGGCTGCCCAGCAAGGGCTGGCGCGTCAGGTTCAGGTCGGCCGGCACGCGCGAGCGGTCCATGCCGGCCTGGGCCCCCAGGGTGGGCAGCATGTCGGCGCGCTGGATGCCATAGGCGGCCCGCGCCTCCTGCACGCGCAGCGCGGTGGTGCGTAGATCGCGGTTGTTCTCCAGCGCCTGCGCAATCAGGGCCTGCAGGCGCGGGTCGGTGAAATAGTCGCGCCAGCCGGTGGTGGCGGCCGGCGTGCCGGTGTCCGTGCCCGGTGTGGCGTAGTGCGCGGGCACTGGCAAGGCGGGCGTCTCAAAAGGCGGTGCCATCGATGCGCAACCGGTGAGCACCAGCGTGGCGGCTGCCAGGGCGCAAGCAGCGCGGCGGGCCGTTGCAGGGGGCGTGGCCATGGCTATTTTTCCAGCACGTAGGTGCCGGGGGCGTCACCCACGGGAGGGTAGGCGGTAGCGCCTGCGCGGGGCGGTTTGACCGGGGTGCCCGAGCGCGCCTTGAGCCACGCCAGCCAGGCGGGCCACCAGGAGTCGGGTGTGTCCGGGGCAGCGGCCAGCCACTCGTCGGGCGGCAGGTAGTTGCCGCCTGCCGGGCGGGTCAGCATCTGGAAATGCCGGCGCGGGTTGCCGGGCGGGCTGACGATGCCGGCGTTGTGGCCGCCGCTGGTGAGCACGAAGGTGTTTTCGGCGGGGCTCAGCTGCTGCAGCTTGAAGACCGAGCGCCAGGGCGCCACGTGGTCGGTGACGGTGCCCACCATGAAGGTGGGCAAAGTGATGTCGCCCAGCGTCACGGGCTTGCCGTCCACCGGGTAGCGGCCCTCGCTGAGGTCATCGTCGAGGAACAGCCGGCGCAGGTACTGCGAGTGCATCTTGGCGGGCATGCGCGTGGTGTCGGCGTTCCAGGCCATCAGGTCGTTCATGGGGGCCCGCTCGCCCAGCAGGTATTCGCTGACCAGGCGCGACCACAGCAGGTCGTAGGAGCGCAGCATCTGGAACGCGCCGGCCATCTGGGCCCCCGTGAGGTAGCCGGTCTGGGCCATTTGCGCTTCCAGCAGGCTGATCTGGCTGTTGTCGATGAACAGGGCCAGTTCGCCTGGCTCGGTGAAGTCGGTCTGCGCCGCGAACATCGTCATGGAGGCCAGGCGCTCATCCCCGTCGCGCGCCATGGCGGCGGCCGCAATCGACAGCAGCGTGCCACCCAGGCAGTAGCCGGCGGCGTGCACCTTGGCCTGGGGCACGATGGTGTTGACGGCGTTCAGTGCGGCGTGAAAGCCCTGGTCCAGGTAATCGTCCATGCCCAGATCACGGTCCTCGGCGCCGGGGTTGATCCAGGAGATGCAAAACACCGTGTGCCCCTGGTCCACCAGATACTTGATGAGCGAGTTGTGGGGCGACAAATCGAGGATGTAGTACTTCATGATCCACGCCGGCACGATCAGGATCGGCTCGGGGTGCACGGCTTTGGTGGTGGGCGTGTACTGGATCAGTTCCATCACGCGGTTCTTCAGCACCACCTTGCCGGGGGTGATGCCCACGTCGCGGCCGACCACAAAATTCTCGGCGCCAGCGGGCGGCATGCCTGCGGCGTGGCGCCGGGCGTCGTCCAGCAGATGGAGCGCGCCACGCGCCAGGTTGGCACCACCTTGCGCCAGCGTGCGGTTCAGCACCACGGGGTTGGTGGCCAGCTGGTTGCCGGGCGAGAACACATCGAGAAACTGCCGGGCCGCGAAGGCCACCATGTCTTCGTGGTGCTTGTCCACACCCCAGACACCATGCGTTGCGGCGGCCCACCATTGCTCGGTGAGCACAAAGGACTGGTGCACGAGGTTGAACGGCCACTGCTGCCATGCGGGGTCGGCAAAACGCCGGTCCTGGGCAGGGGTCGCCACGGCATGGCGGGCTTTTTTGTCAGGGCCGGCAGCCATTCGTGCCTGGGCATAGGCGGCCAATTCCTGCCCCTGGCGCAGCGCCAGGTGCGCCAGGTCCATGCACTTGCCTGGTGAGGCGGCCAGATGCAGGGCCCAGTCGCTGCCCGCCATCAGGGCGGAGGCGTGGGACAGCGACGCAACGCTGCGGGCAATAGCCGCGTGCACGGTGGGGTCGAGCCGTTCGGCCATGGACAGGGTGGTGTTCGCAGGGGTTGGCATGAATGGAGTCCCAGATGAAAAGCGGGCCGATGGTGCCGTTGCACTTTACGCAGGCCAGACGATGAGTGACTTGAGATGTATCAATTTTATCTGCTTACCGACCGGTCGGTAGATAATAATGCCGAGCATAGCCAGAACGCGAGACAAAACGATGACCCAGCAACTGCCACCCTCCGGCGCGGCCCCGGCCGTCGTGCCGCTGCGACAGCGCCTGCCCCCCGAGGTGCGTGTGCTGCAGATTCTGGACGCCGCGCTGGTCGAATTCTCCGAGCGGGGCTTTGCCGCAGCCCGGATGGACGACATCGCGCGCCGCTGCGGGCTCTCCAAAGGCGGCCTCTACGCCCATTTCGCGGGCAAGGAGGAAGTGTTCGAGGCACTGCTGACCCGCTCGCTCGCGCCACCCGACTTTGGGCAAATGCCGGTGCTGGGCAACGGCATACGGCCGCTGGCGCAGTGGGTGGTAGACAAGCTCTATGACTCGCTGGGCCGCCCTGGCGCGGTGGCCACGCTGCGCCTGCTGGTGGCTGAAAGTGCGCGTGTGCCGCACCTCGTTGCCTTATGGAAGCGCAACGTGGTGCAGCCCCATCTGGCCTTGCTGGGCGACATTCTGCGTGCCCACGCCGTGCAGGAGGGGTGGGTTCCCAGCGTGATCACGCAAGAGCCGTGGCTGGTGGTCTCGCCGGTGGTGCATGCCCTGCTGTCGCAGGTGGTGCTGGGCGATGCAGACCCACAAGAACTTGCGCACTACCGCCAGGGCCATGTCGCCCTGCTGTGCGAACTGCTGGACCCTGCATCCCGCATCCTGCCGCCGGCTCAGCCTGCGGCGAAGTGATCGAATGATGCGTAGCGCTGCACCACGGGCCGGCCTTGCGCGTCCACCAGTCGCAGGCCGGGTTCGGCCTCGATGCGGCCGATGCGCGTGACGGGCGTGCTGCTGGCCAGTGCCGCAGCGGCCACCGCAGCGCGGCGGGCCACCGGGGCGGTGAAGGCCAGTTCGTAGTCATCGCCCCCGGCCAGAGTGCACTGGTGAAGCAGTTCAGGGTCAAATTGGCTTCTAGCGCTTATGGGAAAATCGCTAGCAGCTATCAAATCAGTAGTAATTGAGGTATCGATGCAGGCGCCTGTTCCCGAGGCGCGCAGGATGTGGCCCAGGTCGCCGAGCAGCCCGTCGCTCACATCCAGGGCACTGCTTGCCACGCCGCGCAACGCCAGGCCCAGCGCCACGCGGGGCGTGGGCCGCTCCAGGCGCAGGCGGGCGGCGGCCAGCACATCGGCGGGCAGGGCGATGTGCCCTTGCAATGCCTCCAGCGCCAGCCGGGCATCGCCCAGCGTGCCGCTGACATAGATGTCGTCGCCAGGCCGCGCGCCGCTGCGCAGCAAGGCTTGGCCTGCGGGCACCTCCCCAAACACCGTGATGCAGATATTGAGCGGTCCTTGCGTGGTGTCGCCGCCCACCAGCTCGCAGCCGTGTCCGTCGGCCAGGGCCAGCAGCCCGCGCGAAAACGCTTCGAGCCAGGGTGCATCCACGCGGGGCAGTGCCAGGGCCAGCGTAAAGGCCAGCGGGCGCGCGCCGCAGGCCGCCAGGTCCGACAGGTTCACGGCCAGCGCCTTGTGCCCCAGGCGCTCGGGGTCCACGTCGGCAAAGAAGTGGCGGCCTTGCACCAGCATGTCGCTGGAGACGGCCAGCTGCATGCCCGGCGCGGGCGCCAGCAGCGCGCAGTCGTCGCCCACGCCCAGGGCGGCGCGGCGCACGGGCCGCGTGAAGTAGCGTGCAATCAGGTCGAATTCACCCATGGGGACGAATTGTGCGGTGTGTCGCGCATCCGAGCATCGGCGCGGTGGCGCAGGCTTGGCTGGTTACCCGCCGCCGCACCTTGTGCACAGTGGCATCGGGCGGGTCAGTTGGTGCCTCGAAAACGCAATGCGGCCTGGCGGCTGACTTCAGCCAGCAGCTGTTCTTCGCGCTGGCGCTCGCGCAGCCAGCGGGCGTCGTTCTGTCCGGCTTCGGTTTCGGTGCGCAGCATGTGCATGGCGTTGGAAGCGCCTTGCATGGCCGCGTGTCCTGCGATCTGGTCCATGGTCATGCGGATATGGTCGCGCAGCGGCATGTGGTCGCCGGTGGCAGGGTCGACATACACGGCGTCCATGCCAAAACGGCAGGCCTGGAAGCGGTTGTAGGTGTAGACGAGGTAGTCGTCCTCCTGGGGCATGAAGGGTTGCGCGTTCAGGAACCACGCGCCGAGCGACTGCACGAAGCCAGCCAGCGCGGCGGCACGCTCGATGGTCAGTGGCGTGTCGAACACCCGGATCTCGATGGTGCCGAACTCGGGCTTGGGGCGGATGTCCCAGTAAAAGTCCTTCATGCTCTTGACCACACCGGTGCGGGTCATCTTGTTGAAGTAGGTGGTGAAATCGTCCCAGGTCAGTGCAAACGGCGCGCGGCCCGACAGGGGAAACGCGAACACCGAGTTGAGCCGCGCCGAGTCGAACGCCGTGTCCTGTCCCTGCACGTAGGGGCTGGAGGCCGACAGCGCAATGAAATGCGGGATGTAGCGCGACATGCGGTGCAGCATCAGGAGCGCGGCGTCGGCATCGGGGCAGCCAATGTGTACATGCTGGCCAAAGATGGTGAACTGCTTGGAAAGGTAGCCATACAGCTGCGACAGCTCCTGAAAGCGTGGCTTGTCGTAGATGCGCCGCTCGTGCCACTGCTGGAACGGGTGCGTGCCGCCGCCCACCACGGCAATGTTGAGCTTGTCCGCGCTTTTGACCAGCGCGTCGCGGATGGGGCTGAGCTGCCCCAGCACCTCGCTGGCCGAATGGCAGATGCCGGTGGAGATTTCGATCATGCTGTTCGTCATCTCGGGCACTACGCTGCCAGGCAGCGGCACCTTGCGCATCAGGCGCAGCATGTCTTCGGCGTAGGGCGCCAGATCGTAGTCGTGGGTGTTGACCAGCTGCAGCTCCAGCTCCACGCCCAGCGTCAGCGGTTCGGAATGGGTAAAGGCTTCAAGACTCACTGCGGTCTCCATTGCCGCCGCGCGACAGCGGGGCCCAAGGTTTGGAACTCTCGCCCGCGCGGTAGATGGCTACCGTGGCGATCACGGCGCCCAGCACTTCCATGAGCAAGATGGCGGGCAGCGCCACGCGGGCAATCAGGTGGCCCGTGGAGGGGGATGCCACCACGAACTGCGAGGCGATCAGCAGTGCAATGGACGACATGGGTGTCATGGCGCAGCCCACCCACAGGGCCTGGCGCCAGCTGGCACCGCTGCCCACATTGCCCAGCCCTACGCCCACGGCCTTTGCGGCCAGTCGCACGGCGATCAGTGCCAGCACCACGCCGACCACGGGGCCGCTCCAGTCGGCCTGCGCCGCCACGGTGGACACCAGCACGAACATCAGCATGGTGAGCAGCGACGAGGCGTTGCCCAGCTGGCGCGGCCAGGCCCACGGGCGCGGGTTGAGCTGCTTGAGCAGCATGCCGCCCAGCAGGGCCGCCAGCGGCGCGGAGCCACCCATGTGCGCTGCCACGGCGGTGGCAGCGGCGATCAGGGCCAGCAGCAGCATCGAGGTGTTTTCGCTGGTCGGACTCATGAAGCGCAAGGCCATGCGCAGCGCCAGCGACAGCACAGCCGCCACGATGATCGACACGCCCAGCACCACCACCACGGGATACATGGTGTCCAGCAACGTGACGCTCTGGCGGTTGATCTGCTCGGCACGGGCGCTGCCCAGGGTGAGCGCATAGAGGGTGGACAGGGTGGCGAGCACAATGGCGCGCTCGGTGACGGGGCCAGCCGCGCGGGTGTCGGCCACCACGCGCGTCAGCACGGCGGGCGATGCGGCCAGCGCCACCAGGGCCAGCGGGCCAGCCACATGCGCGGGCATGTCCAGCCACACCAGCACCCAGTAGACGGCAAAGTAGGTCAGTGCCGATTCGGCAATGCTCTGCACCAGCACCATGGGGTTGTGGCGAAACCAGCGCAGCGGAATGCGCCCGCCGCACTCGAACAGCACGATGGAGATGCCCAGCTCCAGCAGAAACAGCCCGATGCCCTGAAGCGGCCACACCGCCCCGCTGAAGCCTGCCAGACCGGCAGCGGTGCCCACCAGGGAGTAGCCCACCACTTTGGGCAGGCCTGTGTGGCGCTGGCACAGATAACCCGCGATAGCGGCCACCGCCAGCAACAGCGACCATTGCACCGTGGGCAACCCGGCCGAAGGGCGCAGCCACTGCGCCCAGAAGCTCAGGATTTCGTTCATGTCATGGGTCCTCTCCATCAGACGGGCAGCGCCCGGTGGGCGGGAAAGACAGGCTGCGCCTGCTGGCGCCACGGTCCTTCCCGGCGGTTACCTGAATTTACATGCGCAAACGACAGTGCCCTGTAGGACAGCGGCGCCCGTGTTTGCGCAGGCCAGAAGCGCCTGAATCAGGCGGCCTGGCGTTCAGGCACGAAAAAGCTCAACGGCGCCTTGAGCAGGCGGTGCCGCATTGCTGCATAGATGCGAGAGCGGTCAACACCGCTCACGTTGTGGGCTCGCAATGCCAAGCGGAAAGCCATGTAAAAGCTTACTCCGACATTGAGGGCGCCCAGCAGGGGAATGGTGGCTACGGCCCACCAGAACGCACTCTGGTGAATGACGTCCCAGCCCAGCGCAGCCGTGGCCGCGCCCAACTGCCCTGAAGACAGTGTGACATGGCGCACGTCCAGCCCCAACCCGAAAAACCCTGCAAACGCCGGGACCAGGCCGAGCATGAAGCCCAGCGAGATGTTGGCGGCAAAGCCCGACAGGTTCTCGCGCAGAAAGTGCGCCCAGCGCGCCGCGCGTTCCTTGCCCAGCCGGGCGGTGATGCGCGGGTTGTAGCGCACGGCCGAGTCGAGCCGGTGCAGCACAAACCAGTTTTCGGTCCAGCCCGCGATGATGCTGGAGGCAAACAGCAGCACGCCCGTGAATGCTGCAAACAGCAGCGACGGACCCAGGAGGTGCAGCGACTCCAGCACATGGCCGGCTTCTTTCGTGCTGATGGCGGGCGAGCCCTTGGCCCATGCAATCAGCAGCGCCAGGCCCAGAACCAGGGGGTACACCACCAGCACATTGCCCAGCACGGCTGCAACCTGTGAGCGCACCAGGTGGGTGACTTCATCGACAAACGACTCAATGGCCTCGCCCGAGGCCAGCTCCTTGAGCTTGGCCGCCATGGCGGGGGCGGTCATGGCCGGCTGTTTGGTGGCTACGGTGAAGTGCAGCAACTGCACCAGCACAAAGCTCAAGGCATAGTTCGCCCCCGCCCAGAAGCCGCCCCAAAACGCCGACAGCGCCATTGCGTAAAGGGCAAACTTGGCCAGCGTGGTGAAGGCCATCACGGCGCCGCCGCCAGCGGCTTTCTTCACCATGGAGCGGTATTCGACCGCCGTGCGCGTGATGTAGTGTTCGCCCGTCTCGGCGCTGCGCTCGGCCACTTTGGCGGCCAGCAGTGACGAGTTGGATGCCAGCAGCGCCCGCAGGCTGCGCCGCTCTTGCCCCACCTCTACCAGATGCGCCAGAAGGCGGGCCGCCGTGACGGCGGGCTGGGGGGACAGCAGGCAGTCGAGCAACTCGCGCACCCGCAGGATGCGCGCACGCAACTGGCGCAGCCGAAACACCAGGTCCACGGAAATTCCGTTGTCTTCAAAGTGCGTGTAAACGGTGGCAGCGGCGGCACGGCAGGCTTCCAGGCGCTCGCGCAGTCGCCGGGCTGCCTCCTGCAGCCGGTCGGGGGTGCGCAGCGCATGCAACACTTCCACGCGCAGGCTTTCCACATCACGGATCAGCGCATGAAAGGGTTGCGACTCGCGGGCCGATTCGCTCATGCGCAGGCGCAACCCCGGCGCAAAGCCGGTCGAGAGGATCTGCCCCGCGCAGTAGGTGATGGCGTCCAGCAGTGCGTGCTGCCAGCGCGATGCGCCCTGAGGGCTTTTCGGCGTCAGCAGGGCTACCAGCCGGTTCAGCGTGGCTTCGTCCAGTGCGCCGAGCCACTTTGCATCGAAAGCACTGGGCAGGGCCAGAACGAAGAGCTCCGATGCGTCAATGGTTTCGGGGCTGTGCGGCAGCAGCTTGTTGCGCAGTCGCTCTGCGGCTTCGCTGAGCAGTGCCGTGTCCTTGGCAAAGCCAAAATCAGCCAGCAGCGTGGTGATGTCTACCGACTCCACAAGGGTGGCCCACCAGGTTTGCAGCTGCCGCTGCACATCGGGGCGCGCCTCGACCGCTTCCAGAAACAGTTGGACCCGGGACGTGGAACCCGGTACCGAATCGCGCGCGCCACGCACCCAGTCGAGCAGGTCAATCAGCCATACATGGCGCTGCCCAAGTCCTGCGTGTGGGTCCAGGGCCGCCAGCAGCTCCGCCAAATCCGGGGCCGGCCGCTTCAATGCAGCACCCTTCCGTTCATGGGCTGACCCGAGGGTCCGGGGGTGGTCGCCTCCAGCACGAACAAGGGGATCGGGCTGCTGAATGGTTCGCCGTCTTCTGCCACGCAGTAAAACGTGCCGTGCATGGTGCCACTGGCGGTGCGCAGACCGCAACCGCTGGTGTACTGGAACGACTGGCCCGGTTTGAGCAAAGGCTGCTGGCCCACCACGCCCAGGCCTTTGACCTCTTCGGTGTGGCCCCGGGCGTCACTGATGATCCAGTGGCGCGAGATCAGCTGGGCGGGCGCTTCGCCTGCATTGGTGATGGTGATGGTGTAGGCAAAGCTGAAGACGCCAGAGTCCGGGGAGGACTGTTCCGGCAGGTACTCTGGCTGTACTTCCACATCAAACTGGTACTTGGGCATGGGCGAATGGTAACTGCGACAATCGGGCCATGAGCCGACCTTTTCGCATTGCCCCCTCGATCCTCTCAGCCGATTTCGCCCGTTTGGGCGAAGAAGTGCGCAGCGTCATTGCCGCCGGTGCCGACTGGATTCACTTCGACGTGATGGACAACCATTACGTACCCAACCTCACCTTTGGCCCCATGGTCTGCCAGGCCCTCAAGCCGCATGCCAAAACGGCTGCCGGCGTGGCGGTGCCCGTTGATGTGCACCTGATGATCCAGCCCGTGGACGCCCTGGCTGCCGCGTTTGCCGACGCGGGCGCCGACTACATCAGCTTTCACCCCGACGCCTCGGGCCATGTGCACCGCAGCATCCAGGCCATTCGCAGCAAGGGCGTCAAACCCGGCCTGGTGTTCAACCCGGCCGAACCGCTGGATGTGCTGGACTGGGTGATCGACGACATCGACCTCATCCTCATCATGAGCGTGAACCCCGGTTTTGGCGGCCAGAGCTTCATTGACTCGGCCCTGCGCAAGATCGAAGCCGTGCGCAAGCGCATCGACGCCTCGGGCAAGGACATCCGCCTGGAGGTGGATGGTGGCATCAAGGCCGACAACATCCGCCGTGTGGCCGATGCGGGTGCCGACACCTTTGTGGCGGGCAGCGCCATTTTTGGCAAACCCGATTACAAGGGTGTGGTGGACGCGATGCGCGGGGCGCTTGCTGGCTGAAGCTGCGGGGCGAGTGATGAATGCCATGGAGTTGAGCCACCTCCGCTACGACGCCGCCATCATCGACCTGGATGGCACGATGGTGGACACCTTGGGCGACTTTGCCGAAGCCCTCAACCGGATGCTGGGCGATCTGGAACTGCCACCCATTGCGGCGCAGCACATCGAACGCATGGTGGGCAAGGGCTCTGAACATTTGCTGCGTTCAGTGCTCAATCACGTGCTAGAGCATATGGGTAAAGCGCCTACAGCTATTGAAATTGAAGCGCTCTACGCCCATGCCTGGCCCAGCTACCAGCGGCACTATCTGGCCATCAATGGACACTACGCGCGCGTCTATCCCGGCGTGGAGGCAGGCCTGCAGGCCCTGCGCCATGCTGGCCTGCGTCTGGCATGCCTGACCAACAAGCCCACTTCGTTTGCTTTGCCGTTGCTACGCGCCAAGGGGCTGGAGGGCTATTTCGAGCAGGTTTTCGGGGGTGACAGCTTTGACAAAAAAAAGCCCGACCCGTTGCCGTTGCTGAAAACCTGCGAGGCCCTGCAAACCGCGCCTGCCCGCACGCTGATGGTGGGTGACTCGTCCAACGATGCGCAGGCCGCTCGCGCTGCTGGCTGCCCTGTGGTGCTGGTCACCTACGGCTACAACCACGGCCTGCCGGCGCAGGCGGTGGATGCAGACGGGTACGTGGCTTCGCTGGAGTTGCTGCTGGCGTGAGCCGGGGTGCCCGTCAGGCGCCTGCCCCGATGACGGCTTGCCCGCTGTAGCCAATGTGCCCTGCGGGGGCTGCCGCCGTAGCGGCCTGGCGGCGCTGCGCCGGTGCCGCCAGGGGCGTGTGCAGGCCAGAGGCCAGCTTGAACACTGCAACGGCGTCGACCAGTTGCCCGGCCTGGAGCCTGAGACCGTCTGCGGCTGCGGCGCTTTGCTCCACCAGGGCCGCGTTTTGTTGGGTCGCCTGGTCCATCTGGGTGATGGCCTCGCCCACCTGCGAGACGCCCGAGCTTTGCTCGCTGCTGGCGGCGCTGATCTCTCCCATGATGTCGGTCACGCGGCGGATGGACGCGACCACTTCGGTCATGGTGGTGCCGGCCTTGTCCACCAGCCGGGTGCCTTGTTCCACCCGTTCCACGCTCGCGCCGATGAGGCTCTTGATTTCCCGGGCGGCCTCGGCACTGCGGCCCGCCAAGCTGCGCACTTCGCCGGCCACCACGGCAAAACCTCGGCCCTGCTCGCCTGCGCGGGCGGCCTCCACCGCTGCGTTCAGCGCCAGGATGTTGGTCTGGAACGCAATGGAATCGATCACGCCAATGATGTCGGCGATCTTCTTGCTGCTGTCGTTGATGCCCTTCATGGTGTCCACCACTTCAGCCACCACGTCGCCACCCTGCACGGCCACCGTTGACGCGCTCATGGCCAGCTGATTGGCCTGGCGCGCGTTGTCGGCGTTCTGGCGCACGGTAGAACCCAGTTCTTCCATGGAGGCTGCGGTTTCTTCCAGGGCGCTGGCCTGCTGCTCGGTGCGGGCAGAGAGGTCGTTGTTGCCTGTGGCGATTTCCACGCTGGCGGTTGCAACCCCCTCGGCGCTGTTGCGCACATTGCCCACAATGGCCGCCAGGCGTGATTGCATGGTGGCCAGCGCCTGCAGCAACTGGCCGGTTTCGTCGCGGCTGTCGCAGGCAATGGGGCAGGTGAGGTCGCCGTTGGCAATGCGCTCAGCAGCTTGTCTGCCCAGTTGCACGGGACGCACGATGGATCGTGTCACCGTCCAGGCGAGCAAGGCGCCCAGCGCTACCGCGACCAGGGTGCCCACCCCCAGCAGCATCTGGCTGCCTCGGGCCAGGGTGCTGGTGTCGCGCTGGCTGTCGGCCAGCTGCGTGGCCATGGTTTTGCGCAGATCGTCCAGTGCCCCGAGGTATCTGTCGGCCAGGGGACGCAGGTCTGTGTCCACCATGGCGGGCACATTGGGCTCGCCGCCGCGGTGCAGTTCACGGATCTCGTTCAGTTTGTCGCTGTAGGCGGCACGCGCCGCGGCAATGGCTGTCAGCAGGGCGCGCGCCTGGTCATCCTGCACCAGGCCCTCAATGCGTTTGACCTTGCTCTCCATGCTGGTGGCCGTGGCCTGGGTGTCGGCCGTGAGCTTTTCCATGTAGTCGCGATCGATGGCCTTGAGGAACGCTTCGGTGCGCACCCAGTTCAGCCGGATGTCGGATGCCCAGTCTTCCACCAGCGTCTGCTGTTCAATCTCTTGGGTGGCCACCCTCTCGCTGGCCATCTGCAGGCTGGAAATGCGCCACATGCCCATGGCCGCAATGAGCGCCGTGATGACCAGAATGGCGCCGAAAGAAAGGCCCAGACGCAGGCCGACGGGAAGGTTGCTGAGTTTCATGGTGGCCTTGATAAGCGATAGGGGGCTGCGGTGGGGGCGGTCCACCAAGCCTGCCCAGGCGTTGGTGTTGCGGCTAAAAATGCTTCAGGAGCTGGGTGGTGCGGGGCGCGTCGCCGGGTTGTTAGCGCAATCCTTTATGCCTGTCGGACCGGCGAACGGGGCGGCCAAGCGCAAAAAAAACCTGCCTTTGGGGGCAGGCTCAGTCCAGGGCGCAACAAGCGCGCGTCACTGTGGCTGCGGTTTGACGCCCAGCAGTTCGTCCTTGAGCTTCCAGTCGGCCGGCGTGTTGCCAAACCAGATGGACATCAGGGCGCGATAAAAGGCAGGGTCCTTGAAAGGCTCGGCCTGCAACTTGCCCTTGGCGTAGACGCTCAGTCCTTTGGCGGG
The DNA here is from genome assembly GCF_002281195.1 of Acidovorax sp. 35-64-16. Taxonomy (NCBI): domain Bacteria; kingdom Pseudomonadati; phylum Pseudomonadota; class Betaproteobacteria; order Burkholderiales; family Comamonadaceae; genus Acidovorax; species Acidovorax sp. 35-64-16. The sequence continues at coordinate 43,854 of NZ_NCFM01000007.1, forward strand.
GTCCCATTCGAGTGAGCAGACATCGCCGGGCGCAAACGACTTGTTGGCCGCAAAGATGTCTCCCATTTTGATCATGCCGGGAATGATCTTGGAGAGATCCTGCTTGCTCACGTTGTCTTCCATGCCGCGCGTCAGCAACTTGCCAAACTCTGTAGAGTTGATCTCACGCAAAAACGTCATGGACAGCCGCTTGGGGCCGGGGGCCGCAATCAAATCGTCCAGGGACGATACCGGGCGCGTCGTGTAGAGGTCACCCACATACACCTTGAACGGGCCTTTGTAACGGATACCAGCGCCGTTGAGTTGCAGTCTGGCGCCGTTGATGGTGACGGAATCCTCCACCTTGACGCCTGCCAGTTCAACCGCAACGGCGGCCGTGGCTGCCGAGCCCCAGCACAGGCCGGCGGCGAGAAAAAGGGCATGCAATGTTGTGCGCATAAGAATCCTCAAAAAAGCACGGCCGTTCATTTAATGCAACAAATTGTGCGCTTGCGCAGGGTGGCGTACATCGGGGTTTTCCCAGGGAATGTGCCCGCCAAGATCGCCATGCGTTGTCGTCGGCCCGCAGGCGCGCATTTGCTACACTTTGGCCCATGTTCATACACCACGTGTTCATTACAGGTTGCAGCGACCGGGGAGCCTGGCCCTGGCGTAAGCCTGTCTTTTTGAACGCCTGATGGCACCTGGGCCTCTTTCCCAGCGTGCACCCGTGGCCCCGCCGGGGCCTGTCGAATGAACAGCGGCGCTTTGTACAACGCGCTGCCTCAGCTGGGAGCTCTCCCCGTGATCACGGAACTTGAATTCAAAAGCCTGGCCGGTGAAGGCTATAACCGCATCCCGCTCATGGCGGAAGCCTTTGCGGACCTTGAAACCCCGCTCTCGCTTTACCTGAAGCTTGCGCACAGCAAAGACGGCGGCAAGCACAGTTTCTTGCTGGAATCGGTGGTGGGCGGCGAGCGGTTTGGCCGTTACAGCTTTATTGGTCTGCCCGCCCGAACCTTGTTGCGCGCCAGCGGTTTTGGTGCAGACGCCAAAACCGAGGTGGTGACCGACGGCCAGGTGGTGGAAACCGCGCGCGGCAACCCGCTCGATTTCATTGAGAGCTACCAAAAGCGCTTCAAGGTGGCCCTGCGCCCGGGCCTGCCGCGCTTTTGTGGTGGCCTGGCGGGTTACTTTGGCTATGACACGGTGCGCTACATCGAAAAAAAGCTCGAAACCACCTGCCCGCCCGATGCGCTGGAAACCCCCGACATCCTTTTGCTGCAGTGCGAAGAGCTGGCTGTTATCGACAACCTCTCGGGCAAGCTTTACCTGATCGTCTATGCCGATCCGGCCCAGCCCGAAGCCTATGGGAAGGCCAAAAAGCGGCTGCGCGATCTCAAGGACCAGCTTAAATACTCGGTGAGTGCCCCGGTGGTCAAAGCCACCGAAAACCACCCCGCACAGCGCAGCTTTGCCAAGGCCGACTATCTTGCGGCCGTGGACCGGGCCAAGGAGCTGATTGCCGCCGGTGATTTCATGCAGGTGCAGGTGGGCCAGCGCATCCACAAGCGCTACACGGAAAGCCCCCTGAGCCTGTACCGCGCGCTGCGCTCGCTGAATCCCTCGCCGTACATGTATTTCTACAACTTTGGAGATTTCCATGTGGTGGGCGCCAGCCCCGAGATCCTGGTGCGCCAGGAGCACACCGATGCAGGCACCAAAGTCACCATCCGGCCACTGGCTGGCACACGCCCGCGCGGTGCCACGCCCGAGAAGGACAAGGCCGCCGAGGTGGAACTCATCAACGACCCGAAAGAGCGTGCCGAGCATGTGATGCTGATCGATCTGGCGCGCAACGACATCGGGCGCATCGCCCAGACGGGCACCGTCAAGGTGACCGAAGCCTTTGTGGTCGAGCGCTACAGCCACGTAATGCACATCGTGAGCAATGTCGAAGGACTGCTGCACGAGGGCATGACCAGCATGGACGTTCTCAAGGCCACCTTCCCGGCAGGCACCCTCACAGGCGCGCCCAAGGTGCATGCCATGGAGCTGATTGACCAGCTCGAACCCGTCAAGCGCGGGGTGTACGGCGGTGCCTGCGGTTACCTGAGCTATGCGGGCGACATGGACGTGGCCATCGCGATCCGCACCGGCATCATCAAGGACGGCACCCTGTATGTGCAGGCGGCTGCTGGCGTGGTGGCCGACTCGGTGCCCGAGCTGGAGTGGAAGGAAACCGAACACAAGGCACGCGCACTGCTGCGTGCCGCCGAACTTGTCGAGGAGGGGCTGGAATGACCCAGGCCATCAACAACGTGCAGCATTGCACAACCATGGACGATGTGCGTCGCCACATTGATGCGCTGGACGACGTGCTGGTGCCCTTGCTGGTCACACGCGGCGGCTACATGACCCAGGCCGCGCGCATCAAGCAGGATGCATCGCAGGTGCGCGATGAAGAACGCATCCAGGCCATCGTGGACCGCGTGCGTGCACGCACCCAGATCGAGGGTGGCGAGCCCGACGTGATGGAGGCCATCTACCGCAGCATGATGGAAGCCTACATTGCCCACGAGCACCGCGAGTTCGCGCGCCTGCGCCAGACCGCCACACAGGAAGGTTGAAGCCATGAAACTCCTGATGGTCGACAACTACGACAGCTTCACCTACAACATCGTCCAGTATTTCGGCGAACTCGGCGCGCAGGTGGAGGTGTTTCGCAACGACGAAATCACCGTGGCCGACATCCAGGCGCGGCTCAACGCCGGTCAGCTCGATCGCCTCGTGATCTCGCCCGGCCCCTGCTCGCCCGCCGAGGCGGGCATTTCGGTGGCGGCCATTCAGCACTTTGCCGGCAAGCTGCCAATTTTGGGCGTGTGCCTGGGCCACCAGGCCATCGGCGCGGCCTTTGGCGGCATCATCGTGCGGGCCCAACAGCTCATGCACGGCAAGACCAGCGTCATCACCACCACGCAAAAAGGCGTGTTTGCCGGGCTGCCAGAAAAGTTCACGGTGAACCGCTACCACTCGCTGGCCATCGAGCGCGCCACCTGCCCCGAGGTGCTGGAGGTAACGGCCTGGACCGAAGACGGCGAGATCATGGGCGTGCGCCACAAAACGCTGGCCATCGAAGGGGTGCAGTTTCACCCCGAGAGCATCCTCACCGAGCACGGCCACGCCATGCTGCGCAACTTCCTGGAGCAGCGCAGCACCTGAGGGCCGCGTTTGGCACCGCGCCGGGCAGCGGCACTGTCTGCGCTCTGGGTGTGTCAAGGTACTTTAATTTTGATAGCTGCTGGCGCTTATCCTATAAGCACCAGAGCCCTAAAAGACACTATTTTTGGCAGAGGCCCCATGTCCATCACCCCCCAGGAAGCGCTGCAGCGCACCATTGAGCACCGCGAAATCTTTCACGACGAAATGCTGCACCTGATGCGCATGATCATGCAGGGTGAGCTCTCGCCCGTCATGCTGGCGTCCATCGTGACCGGTCTGCGCGTGAAGAAGGAAACCATTGGCGAAATCACCGCCGCCGCGCAGGTGATGCGCGAGTTTTCCACCAAGGTGCATGTGCAGGACACCACGCACATGGTGGACATCGTGGGCACTGGCGGCGACGGTGCCAACACCTTCAACATCTCCACCTGCGCCACCTTTGTGATCGCGGCCGCCGGCGGCAAGGTCAGCAAGCATGGCGGGCGCAGCGTGTCCAGCAAAAGCGGCAGCGCCGATGCCATGGAGGCCCTGGGCATTCACATCAACCTGTCGCCCGAAGCCATTGCCCGGTGCATTGCCGAGGCGGGCATCGGCTTCATGTTCGCGCCCAACCACCACCCCGCCATGAAGAACGTGGCGCCCGTGCGCAAAGAGCTGGGCGTGCGCACCATCTTCAACATCCTGGGTCCGCTGACCAACCCCGCGGGCGCCCCCAACATCCTCATGGGCGTGTTCCATGAAGACCTGGTGGGTATCCAGGTGCGTGCCCTGCAGCGCCTGGGCGCGCAGCACGCGCTGGTAATCTATGGGCGCGACGGCCTGGACGAGATCAGCCTGGGTGCCTCCACCCTGGTGGGTGAACTCAAGGACGGCGCCATCCGCGAATACGAAGTGCACCCCGAAGACTTTGGCCTGGCCATGAGCAGCACCCGTCAGTTGCGCGTGGAAACCCCCGAGCAGTCGCGCACCATGATGCTCGACGTGCTCCATGGCAAACCTGGCGCGGCCAGTGACATCGTCTGCCTCAACGCCGGTGCCGCGCTGTATGCCGCTGGCGTGGCCAGCTCCATCCCCGACGGCCTGGCCCGCGCCCGCGCAGCCCTGACATCGGGCGCGGCACTCGCCAAACTCGATCAATTGGTAACGCTCACCCATTCACTGGGAGTCTTGTAATGGAAACATCTATCTGGAACTACCCCGGCACCTGGGTCTGGCTGGGTATCACGGCCGTGATGGTGGTCGGTTTTGTGCTGTTTGCGCTGGCCCTGCACCGCACGCTGCGCCGCCCCCCGGCTGAGACCAGCGCCCCACAGCCGTCATCGTCAAAGCCCGCCGCGCCAGGCGCCTCGGCTGCCACCCCACGGCCGCAAGACCACCAGACACCATGAACGATGTTCTGAAGCGCATCGTCGCGCGCACCCCCGCGCCGACGGCCTGATCCCGGACGCGCACCATGTGGCAGGACCCTGGTACCTGGATCGCATTGGGCGTCTCGGCGCTTTTCGTCGTGGCCGGGTTCGTCATGCACCGGGTTTTTATGCGGGTGCTCAAGACGCCGGAGCCTCCGGCAGTGGATGCCGATCAGTCGGTGCCGCCAAAGGATGCGCCTTGACACCGCTACCACCCCGCCTTCCGATCAGGCCCACATCCCTGCCGGTGTGGGCCGGGATGCTGGCCATGCAGCCAAGGGTATGGCTGCCCGAAAAGCTGGAGTCGGCTGCTTCCAGACGCGAAATCATCCTGACGACTGCGCTGTCGGGTTTGTTTTGCAGCGCATCCGTGTTGTGGATGACCGGTCTGAAAGAAGGCCCCGCATTTTGGGTTGTTGCGCTCCTTTGCACGGGTTTGATCGTGCTGGCGATGCATCTGCAATGGCGGGGCAGGCAGGCGCGCCGGGGTTGGGTCGTTGATTTTCAGCAGGGCAGCCTGACACCGGTAGGTCTTGCCCAACGCGAGCGCATTCAAATGGACCCTGCCCAATACAGCCTGGGTTGCTACCCGGCCGCCACCAGAGAAACGGGGGCATCCTTCTTGCTGGAACTGCGGCATGTTCGCCGTGGACCTGTGGCCGCATTGACCTTGGTGCATCTGACCTCCCGGCCGTTTCAGCGCAACCTGCGCATTCTTGACCGCTGCGTGGACACGCTGGCAGAGCGCCTGCGGATCCGCCGCTCGGGCGCGCCACTGCTCACGGGTACAGACGTGCCCCATGCCCATTGACCATTCCACCATTTCCCTCTTAAACCATGTCTGACATCCTGAACCAAATCGTCGCCGTCAAGCACGAAGAAGTCGCCGCCGCCCAAAAGCGCCTGCCCCTGGCCGCCATGCGCGCCGACGCCGAGAGCCGCGTGCTCACGCGCGACTTTGAAGGCGCGCTGCGCGCAAAAATCGCCAAGGGCCAGGCGGCGGTGATCGCCGAGATCAAGAAAGCCAGCCCGAGCAAGGGCGTGATCCGCGCCGACTTCATTCCGGCCGACATTGCCCAAAGCTACGCCGACGGCGACGGCAAAGTGAGCGCGGCCTGCCTCTCGGTGCTGACCGACAAGCAGTTTTTTCAGGGCAGCGTGGACTACCTCAAACAGGCGCGCGCCAGCTGTCAGCTTCCTGTGCTGCGCAAGGACTTCCTCGTGGACCCGTACCAGGTGTACGAGGCCCGCGCCATGGGTGCCGACGCCATTTTGCTGATCGCCGCCTGCCTGGATGATGCCCAGATGGCAGACTTCGAGGCCATCGCGCGTGGGCTGGACATGGCCGTGCTGGTGGAGGTGCACGACCGCGCCGAGCTGGAGCGGGCGCTCAAGCTCAAGACGCCGCTGATCGGCATCAACAACCGCAACCTGCGAACCTTCGAGGTCACGCTGGACACCACGCTGGGCATGCTCGCCGACGTTCCCAAGAATCGCCTGCTGGTCACCGAGTCCGGCATCCTGAAGCCTGCCGACGTCAAAACCATGCGCGATGCCGGCGTGCACGCCTTCCTGGTGGGCGAGGCCTTCATGCGCGCCCCCGAGCCGGGGCTGGAGCTGGCCAAGCTGTTTGCTTGAAATTAACTTCCCCAGAGTCGCCTTCCCCCCGCTCTCGCATCGCTGGGGGCATGGGGACGCCACCCGTGCGGCGGGGCGGCACTTGCACGGTGGCCGCTGGCCTGGGCTGCGTCAGTGCCGGGGATCGCGGGTGTTGCAGAACGGGGGGCGCCATTGACTGCAAAAGTTATAGCTGCTCGCGCTTGCTGAATAAGCGCTGGAGGCCGATTTGACTCAATTTTCTGTACTGAACGACGCCGCACTGGCGCCGACGCAACTGCTAAGCGCTGACCCCGCCGACTGGCCCGTGGCGCCGGGCTGGCAGCCGCTGGTGCAGGCATTCTTTGAGGGAGCGGTGGGCGGCAAGCTGCGGTCTTTCCTGCAGGCGCGGCTCGAGGCCGGGGCCGTCATTTTTCCGCCGCGCCCGCTGCGCGCGCTGGAACTCACGCCGCCCGACGAGGTGCGCGTGGTCATCCTGGGGCAGGACCCGTACCACGGCCGGGGCCAGGCCGAGGGGCTGGCGTTCTCGGTGGCACCCGGCGTGGCGCTGCCTCCGTCGCTGCGCAACATCTTCAAGGAACTGCAGCGCGACCTGGGCACGCCGCCGCCCGCGTTTCCGCTGCCCGGCGGCAGTCTGGTGAAGTGGGCGACGAGCGGCGTGCTGCTGCTCAACACGACCCTCACGGTGGAAGAAGGCCAGCCCGCCAGCCACGCGGGCAAGGGCTGGGAGGTACTGACCGACGCCGTCATCCGCCATGTGGCCGAAGGGCCGCGACCGGTGGTGTTCATGCTCTGGGGCGCGCATGCGCAAAGCAAGCGCGCCGTCATTCCTGCGGACCGGGGGCACCTGGTGTTGTGTGCCAACCATCCCTCGCCGCTGTCGGCGCTGCGGCCGCCGGTGCCTTTCATTGGCTGCGGGCATTTTGGATTGGCGCGGGGGTTTCGGGAGGGGCAGGTTGAGGGCTGATTTCGTGCTTTGCGCTTGATGGGTCTGCGGTTTTAGCTATGTTTTTATAGTTTTTGCTGTGCTCTTAAGGGCGAGACCCGGCCCCCGCACTCGGCAAAGGCACACTACAAGCTATAAAAACAATAGCTACTAGCGCTTTATGTATAAGCGCCAGCAGCCAAATAGGCTCAAATTGTCAGCCCGCACCGCCCTCAAAACCGCGGCAACTCCGGGTGCTTGATCTGCCCGCCCCGCACCAGCATCTTCCCGTACTCCGCACACCGGTTCAGCGTGGGGATCACCTTGCCGGGGTTGAGCAGGCCGGCCGGGTCGAAAGCGTATTTCAGGCCAAACATCTGCGCGTTTTCTTCGGCGCTGAACTGCACGCACATGCTGTTGAGCTTTTCCACCCCCACGCCGTGCTCGCCCGTCACCGTGCCTCCCATGGCCACGCTGGTTTCCAGGATGTCGGCGCCAAACAGCTCGCAGCGGCGCAGTTGGTCGGCGTCGTTGGCATCAAACAAAATCAGCGGGTGCAGGTTGCCGTCGCCCGCGTGGAACACGTTGGCGCAGCGCAGCTGGTATTTTTTCTCCATCTCCTGGATGGCCAGCAGGATGTCGGCCAGGCGCTTGCGCGGGATGGTCGAGTCCATGCACATGTAGTCGGGGCTGATGCGGCCGCTGGCTGGAAAGGCGTTCTTGCGCCCGCTCCAGAAACGCAGGCGCTCGGCTTCGTCGCGGCTGACCGAGATGGCGGTGGCGCCCGCAGCGCGCAGCACCTCGCTCATGCGGCCGATTTCTTCCTCCACCTCTTCGGGGGTGCCGTCGCTTTCGCACAGCAAGATGGCTTCGGCCGTCAGGTCGTAGCCTGCGTGCACAAAGTCTTCCACGGCGGCCGTCATGGGCTTGTCCATCATCTCCAGCCCGGCGGGGATGATGCCGGCGGCAATGACGGAGGCCACGGCATCGCCCGCTTTGCGCACGTCGTCAAAGCTGGCCATGATGCAGCGCGCCAGCATGGGCTTGGGGATGAGGCGCACGGTGACCTCGGTGGTGACGGCCAGCATGCCCTCGCTGCCGATCACGGCGGCCAGCAGGTCGTAGCCGGGTGCGTCGAGCGCCGCGCTGCCAAATTCGACGGGTTCGCCTTCCACCGTGAAGCCCTTCACTTTGAGCACGTTGTGCACCGTGAGGCCGTATTTGAGGCAGTGCACGCCGCCCGAGTTTTCAGCCACGTTGCCGCCGATGGTGCAGGCGATCTGGCTGCTGGGGTCGGGCGCGTAATACAGGCCATAGGGCGCCGCCGCATCGCTGATGGCCAGGTTGCGCACGCCGCACTGCACCACGGCCGTGCGGCTTTCGGGGTTCAGGTCGAGAATGCGGTTGAAGCGGGCCAGCGACATCGTCACGCCCATGGCGTGCGGCATGGCGCCGCCCGACAGGCCCGTGCCCGCACCGCGCGCCACCACGGGCACCTGGAGCTGGTGGCACACCTTGAGCACGGCCTGCACTTGCGTCTCGGTTTCGGGCAGGCACACCACCAGCGGGCGCTGCCGGTAGGCGGTGAGGCCATCGCATTCGTAGGGCGTGGTGTCTTCGCTGTGCCAGAGCAGGGAATGCTGGGGCACCACGCGGGTGAGGGCCTGCACGACTTCAGCCTGGCGCGCAGAGCGCTCGGCGGGCGAAGGGGCGGCAACGGACATGCTGTCGGTGTTCATGGTCGCCACTGTAGGGGATGGGGACGGGCGGGGTGTGAGGTTTTCTGCAGGTGTTTGTGAAAAATACCGAAATGCTCACTAATTGATAGCTTCTAGCGCTTGATGGACAAGCGCTGGGGCTGATTTTTGCCTGAACTTGGTGGAGGAGGGCGCGGCTCGGGCGAGGGCAGCCGAGCAAGGGCCGCCCCGCAGCGAGGGCTGCGTCCCCCTTCCCGGCGCAGCCGAGAGAAGGGGGAAGGCGCCAAAGGCGACTCAGGGGGATGCCTCTACTCAGGGGGATGCCTCTACTACGCCATGGTCTTGCGCAGCCACTCGGCAAACGCGGCGCACTCCCAGCGGTCCATGGTGCCGGTGCGCCAGCACAGGTAGTGCGCGTGCGGGCTGGCGGTGTCGGTGGCAAACAGGCGCACCAGCGTGCCGTTTTCGAGCCAGGGCGCGCCCAGCTTGAGGCGAACCAGCGCCACGCCCATGCCGGCTGCGGCGCCGTCGCACATCAGGCCGATGTCGTTGAACTGCGAGCCCTCGCTGGGCTCGGCCCAATCGAGGCCGGTGGCGGCAAACCAGGTGCGCCAGGGCTCCAGCGGGCTGCGCAGCAGGGGCACGCCTTCCAAGTCTTCGGGCCGCTCGAACGGCCCGTGCTCGCGCACGAAGGCGGGCGAGGCCAGGGGCGTGACCACGTCGCGGGCAATCTCGACATGCTCCACGTCGGCATAGTGGCCCGCGCCAAAGCGCACCATCAGGTCGGCATCTTCGGCCACCACGTCCAGCAGCGGAATGGACACCTGCAAGGCCAGGTCGATCTCGGGGTAGGCCTCGGTGAACTGGCGCAGGCGCGGGATGAGGATGGTGCGTGCGAACGTGGGCGTGACTGCCAGCTTGAGCCGCCGCCGCCCCGGCGCCGCTGCCTGGCCCGGAAACCGCTGCAGCGCGCCCAGCCCCTCGCGCACATGGGCCAGGTAGGCGCTGCCCTCGGTGGTCAGCGAAAAATCAGCGCGGCCAAACAGCCGCACTCCCAGGATCTGCTCCAGCTGCTTGACCCGGTGGCTCACGGCGCTGGGCGTGACACACAGCTCTTCGGCCGTCTGCGTCACGCTGCGCAGGCGGGCCAGGGCTTCAAACGTCAGCAGGCACTGGATGGGCGGAATGCGCCGCGCCGCGCTGCTGAGGAAAGAGGACGGTGCTGCCGTGGCCATTTAGCAAACCCCTGGAATGTGTGCTGCCCGTGGCGCCTGAGACAGGCCCGGCTCAAGCGAAGGCCGCCGCGCAAGGGCCGCCATGCCGCGTAGGAGGCGTTTCACTGGCGTGCACTGGCGGCGTCCCCCTGCCTGCGGCGCGCAGCGCCGCGAGAGCGGGGGGAAGGCGCGAAGCGACTCAGGGGGGTGTTCCATATCTCTAGCGGAAGATCACGGTCTTGTGGCCGTTGAGCAGCACGCGGTGCTCGCTGTGCCACTTCACGGCGCGCGCCAGCACCTGGCTTTCGGTGTCGCGGCCGCGGGCCGTGAGGTCTTCCACGGTGTCGGTGTGGTCGGCGCGGGCCACGTCCTGCTCGATGATCGGGCCCTCGTCGAGGTCGGCGGTGACGTAGTGGGCTGTGGCGCCGATGAGCTTCACGCCACGGTCATGTGCCTGGTAATACGGCTTGGCACCTTTGAAGCTTGGCAAGAAGCTGTGGTGGATATTGATGGCCCGTCCGGCTAGTTTTTGACAAAGATCAAGTGAAAGTATCTGCATGTAACGAGCCAGCACCACCAGTTCGGCCCCTTCGGCCTCGATAATCTCGTACTGTTTGGCCTCGGCCTGCGCCTTGGTGGTGCCGGTGAGGGGAATGTGGTGGAACGGCACGTTGTAGCTGGCTGCCAGTTGGTAGAAGTCGCGGTGGTTGCTGATGATGGCGCGGATGTCGATGGGCAGCAGGCCGCTCTTCCAGCGAAACAGCAGATCGTTCAGGCAATGGCCTTCCTTGCTGACCATGAGCACGGTTCTGACGGGCTGGGCCGTGGCATGCAGGCTCCAGCACATCTGGTGGGGCTCTGCAAAGGTGGCCAGGCGGGTCTTCAGGGTGGCGTGGTCGTGCTGGTCGCAGGCAAACTGCACCCGCATGAAAAACAGGCCCGTGGCGTTGTCGTTGTATTGGGCGGCTTCTTCGATGTTGCCGCCATGCTCCAGCAGAAAACCGGAGACGGCGTGCACCAGCCCCAGGCGGTCGGGGCACGAGAGAGTAAGGATGTAAGCGTGGGTCATAGCTGTGCCATTGTCGCAGCAAGGCCCGCAGGTGCTGGAATAAGGAACTTCATGTACATCCCGTGTTTCGTTGCGAAACTCACTCCCTGGTGGGGTGTGGTGCTGTACCTCGCCTTTGGCGTTGCATGGGTGTTTGCGGGAGATTCGTTGTTGGCCCAATGGTCTGGCACGCCCGAGCAGATTGCGCATTTTCAGACCTGGAAGGGTTGGCTGTATGTGCTCTTCACCAGTGCCCTGGCTGGCTGGCTGCTGGCGCGCATGCGCAAGGTGGAGCGGCAACGCTCGGCGGTGGCGCGGCAACGCTCGGCGGTGGCGCGCGAGCTGGCGCAGATAGTGCACCACGCGCCGGTGGGCATGGCGCGCGTGGCACTGGATGGGCACATTCTCTGGGCCAATGGCTGCCTGTGCAGGATGCTGCGCATGGATCTGGCGCAGTTGCAGACTCTGAATTTCCGCAAAACCGTGCTGGCTGACGACCCGAACCACGCCGCGCAGCAGCTGGCGCGCTTGCTGGCGGGCGAGATTGACCACTACCTGGGGCCGAGGCACTTCATCCGGCCGTCTGACGGGCATGTGGTGCATGTGCTCAACACGGTGACCTACGTGCCCGAGGAGGGCGACGAACCGGCCCACCTGGACTGCGTGTTGCAAGAAATGGGCGAGATCCAGGCCGCGCGCACCGCCCTTGAGCGCAGCGAGACGCGCCTTCGCCTGGCGGTCGAGGGCAGCGGCAGCGGCATGTGGGACCACGACCTGGCGCGGGCCCAGACCGTGTATTCGCCCACCGTGGCGCGCATGGTGCATTACACGGGCGACGATTTCTCCCGTGATTTCCGCATGCGCGAGCGCCTGCACCCCGACGACAGCGAGCGCGTACGGCTGGCCCTGCAATACGCCCTGACCTCGGGCGAGCCGTTCGTCGAGAAGCTGCGGTTGCAGTGCTTTGACGGCAACTACCGCTGGTTCATGGCACGCGGGGTGCGTCATCTGAGCGATGCGGGGCAGCCTGAGCGCTTTTCGGGCATCCTGACCGACCTGACCCGCGAGCGCCAGATCGATGAGCGCCAGCGGCTCGCCGCCACCGTCATGGAGAACATGAGCGAGGGGGTGATCGTGACCGACACGAACAACCGCATCCTTTCGGTCAATGCCTCGGTCACGCGGTTGCTGGGCTACACCGAGGAAGAACTGCTGGGCAAGACGCCGCGCGTCTTCAAGTCGGATCGGCACGACCGGGCGTTTTACCAGGCGATGTGGGAGTCGATGAAGCGCACCGGCCGCTGGCAGGGCGAAATCTGGAACCGGCGCAAGAACGGCGAGGTGTTTCCGGAACACATGTCCATGAGCGTGGCGCGCGATGCCGCTGGCACGGCAACGCACTATGTGTGCATGTTCACCGACATCTCCGACGAGAAGGCGCAACACCAGCGCATGGAGTATCTGGCGAACAACGATGCGCTCACCGGCCTGTCCAACCGCCTGTGGTTTTGCGGGCAGCTGGAAGACGCGGTAGTGCAGGCCCGCGGCAACGGCGAGCGCATGGCCGTGCTGCAGCTCAACCTCGACCGATTCAAGGACGTGAACGACAGCTATGGCCATGCCATTGGCGACCAGGTGCTCAAGGACATCGCCCGCCGCGTGCAGGCGGCCATGCGGCCGGGCGACCTGCTGGGCCGCATGGCGGGTGACGAACTGGCGGTGGTGGCACGCCATCTGCGCCACGCCGACGGCGCTGCAGCGGTGGCGCGCCAGTTGATCGCGGCGGTGGCCGAGCCCTGGCGATCTCCCGAGGGCTTTGAAGTGGTGGCCGGCGTGAGTGTGGGCATCTGCATGTTTCCCGAACATGCGGCCACGGCCCAGACCCTGTTGCAGGGCGCCCATGCCGCCGTTTATGGGGCCAAGGCGCTGGGGCGCGGGGCCTGGTGTTTCTATACCGAGGAAATGACCCAGTCGGCGCGCGACCGGCTGGCGCTGGAGTCGCGCCTGCGCCTGGCGCTGGCGCACGGGCACATGGTGCTGCATTACCAGCCGCAGATCGACATCGCCACGGGGCGCATCGTGGGCGCCGAGGCGCTGGTGCGCTGGAACGACCCCGAGGAGGGCCTGATTCCGCCAGGCCGCTTCATCCCCGTGGCCGAGGTCTCGGGCATCATCGGCCCCCTGGGGGAATGGATCATCGGCGAGGCCTGCCGCCAGGGGCAGCGATGGCGCGAAGAAGGGCTGCCCGCGCTGACGGTGGCGGTGAATGTGTCGCCGCGCCAGTTTCAGCTGACCGATCTGGTGGGCTGCACCGCGTCGGCGCTGAGAGAAACCGGATTTCCTGCCGCGATGCTGGAGCTGGAGATCACCGAGAGCGCGCTGGCCGAGCGCGAAGACGAGGCGTTGCTGACCATGCGGCGCCTGCGCGACCTGGGTTTGCGGCTGGCGGTGGACGATTTCGGCACCGGCTATTCATCGCTGGCGCAGCTCAAACGGTTTCCCATCGACGTGCTCAAGATCGATCAGGGGTTTATTCGCGACATTCCGCAAAGCTCGGACGACATGGCTATCAGTGCGGCGATCATCGCTATGGGCCACAGCATGGACCTGCGGGTGCTGGCCGAGGGGGTCGAGACGGCAGAACAGCTGGCCTTTCTGCGCGAACGCGGCTGCGACAGTTACCAGGGGTATTTCTGCAGTCGCCCCGTGCCGGCCGAGTCGTTTGCCGCCCTGGTGCGGGCGCAGCAGGCCCGGTAAATAGAGGGCGGCACGCGCGGCTGGGCTTGCCTGCGGGGCGTGCCGGTGCGGGCTAATTCGGCAGGCGCAGCACCTCGCACGCGTCGTGCGGCGGCAGGGGCGCTGTGGTGACGACGATATCTGCTCCTGTTATTGTAGCTGCTTGCGCTTTATCAGTAAGGGCTGAAGCCACTTTTGATATTAAATTGGTTGGCCAATGGCTTGGAATTCCCCTGTGGCGCAGCACATGCTCGCCACCGGCCACCAGCAGCACGGTCTGGCCGGGGCTCACCGCTTCCAGGGCTGTGAGGGCCATGCTGGCGTCGCGCGCGATCTGGATGCGTGCCATGGCGGGCAGTCGCGCCGCGGGCAGCAGGCCGCAATGGCCGTCCTGAAGGGCATCGAGCAGTTGCTGGCGGGCGGATGCGGCAAGGTGGTTGTCCCAGCGGATCTCCTGCGTGGCCGCGGCCATTGCGCTGCGCGGCAGGTTGCCCCCCAGCACGGGCACCCCGGCGCGCACGGCGGCCATGGTCACGGGGCCGTAGGCGGACCAGGGCCATGCCGCGTCGTTCCATTGCAGGGCCGACTGCACCTGCGCTTCGGTGGCGTCGCGCGCCAGCGCTGCGGTGGAGTGCCCGCGCTCGGCCATTTCCAGCACCACGGCCGCCAACCGCCCGCGCGCCGCCAGCCACTGCACGGTGTCGCGCTGCAGGCGCTGGTGGTCCGGGGCGTCGTGCTGCTCGCCCAGCAGCAGAACGTCGGTGGGCAGTGCGCTTTCAAGCTGCGCGGGCCACTGGGCAGAGGGCACTACGGCGGGGTGGCTGGCGCAGCCAGCCAGGGCCAGGGCCGCGATGGCGGCTCCCAGGCGTGTGTTGAATCGGGGAAAAGCAGGCAGCATGGAGCCATGCTACGCGCCCTGCAATTGATTCGCATCAAGACAAGGGTGGGACACCCTTCCTACACTGCGCCCATGCGCACCAAGTCCCCGCTGACCTTCAAGCTGCTGGCCATGGGCGGAGGGTTCCTGCTGGTGGCCATGGCTTCCATCGGGTTGACGCTGTGGGTGGCCTGGCAGCTCGAGGGCGGGGCTGCCGCCGTCAACGAAGCCGGGCGCCTGCGCATGAACATGCTGCGCATGGTGCTGGTGCAGCAGACCGAGTCGCCTGAGGATGTGCAGATGCACGCGCGGCAGTTTGACGCCAGCCTGGAGTTGCTGCGCACGGGCGATCCCTCGCGCCCCCTGTTTGTGCCCTGGGGGGCAGACACGCGGGTGCGCTTCGAGGAAATCCGCGCCACCTGGGGAGGCATACGCAAGGAATGGGCCATTGGCTTGCCGCCAGACCGAGCCCGCTCACTGGCCCAGGCCGACAGCTTTGTGCAGAAAGTGGACGGCTTTGTCGAGGCCATCGAAATCCAGATTGCGGGCTGGACCGCCGTGCTGCATCTCTTTCAGCTCGTCATGATGGCGGTGGCCATTGCCGCTGCGGTCACCTTCATGGCGGTGAGCTATCTGCTGGTGCTCAATCCGGTGTCGCAACTGCAGCAGGCGCTGGCGCGGTTGCGCCAGGGCGAGTGGGGGACGAGGTTGCCGGTAGAGACCGATGACGAATTTGGCCAGCTCGCCGCGGGGTTCAACCAGATGGCCCAGTCGCTGCAGGTCTCGCACGAAGGCCTGGAGCAAAAGGTGCGCGAGAAGACCGCCAGCATTGCCGTGCAGAACCAGCGCCTGGCGGCGCTTTACGAGGTCAGCGCGCTGGCCTCCACGGCAACCGGGCTGGAGGCGCTGGCGCAGGGCTTTGTGCAGCAGATCCGCAGGGTGGCGGGTGCTGATGCGGCCGCGGTGCGCTGGTCGGACGAGGCCAATGAACGCTACGTGCTCCTGGCCGGCGACGGCATGCCGCGCATCATGACCGAGGAGGAGCATTGCCTGCACACGGGCGCTTGTATGTGCGGCCAGCCGCAAAGCCATGCACGCACCCGGGTCATCCCGATCATGGCGGCCACCACGCTCGCGTTTCCGCACTGCCGCGACGCCGGTTTCCAGACCATGGTGGCTGTGCCGGTGCAGATGCAGCAGCGGTTGCTCGGCGAGGTCAACCTGTTTTTTCGCTCTCCGGTGGAGCTGACCGACGAGGTGCGCGATCTTCTGGAAGCCATGACGCGCCACCTTGCCAGCGCCATGGAGGGCCTGCGCGCCAACGCCCTGGAGCGCGAGGCCGCCGTATCGGAAGAGCGCAGCCTGCTGGCGCGCGAGCTGCATGACTCGATTGCGCAGTCGCTGGCTTTCCTGAAGATCCAGACGCAGCTGCTGCGCGATGCTGTGGCCAAGGGCGACCTTGTGGCGCGCGACCGCAGCATGGGCGAGCTCGATGTGGGCGTGCGGGAGTGCTATTCGGATGTGCGCGAACTGCTGGTGCACTTTCGCACGCGCACCAGCGAAGAAGACATCGAGGCGGCCCTGCGTGCCACCTTGTCCAAGTTCGAGCACCAGACCGGGATCGCCGCCACGCTCACCATGGCAGGACATGGCCTGCCGCTGGCACCCGATGTGCAGATCCAGGTTCTGCACATGGTGCAGGAGGCCTTGTCGAACGTGCGCAAGCATTCGGGGGCGACCCGGGTGGAGCTGCGCGTTTATCGGCATCCCCGCTGGCGCTTCGAGGTGCAGGACAATGGCGTCGGTTTTGATGTGGGGGCGGTGCCGCCCGACTCTGTGCACGTCGGCCTGGGCATCATGCGCGAACGCGCACACCGCATCGGCGCGATGGTGCAGGTCGAGTCGACACCGGGTGCGGGCGTGCGCGTGTGCATCGAGCTTCCCACCTTGTCCGCCGCGCAGGAACCCCGAGAAATGCCTGTGCCCGCCATTGCCCATTGAGTCGATTGAGTCCATTGATGCCTATGCCTGATTTGCCGCCTGTGACGTTGCTTGTCGTGGATGATCACAACCTGTTTCGCCGTGGCCTGGTGGCCTTGCTGGGACAGGACCCCGGTCTGAAGGTGGTGGGCGAGGCGGGCGATGCCGCGCAGGCGATGCGTCTGGCACCCGCACTGCGCCCGGATGTGATCCTGCTCGACAACCATTTGCCCGGTGTGACGGGGGTGGACGCTATTCGGGGCTTGCGTGAAGTGTCCCCAGCCTCGCGCGTACTCATGCTGACCTTGAGCGAAGACGCGCAGGATCTGTCAATGGCGCTGCGCAATGGCGCACAGGGCTATCTGCTCAAGACCATCGACGGGGATTTGCTGGCGCAGGCCATTCGCCGCGCTGCTGCCGGAGAACCCGTGGTCAGCCCAGAGTTGATGGGCAAGCTGGTGGCCGCCTTCCAGTCGCAGGGGGTGCCGGAGGTGGACGCCCTGGAGTCGCCTCTGCCAGGCAAGGCGCAATCGGAGACGGCCCCCGGCGCGGCAGGGTCGAGCACGCCGCTGTCGCCGCGCGAGGAAGACGTGCTGCGCGAGATTGCCCGGGGCTCCAGCAACAAGGAGATCGCGAGGGCACTGGACATTGCCGAGACCACGGTGAAGATCCATGTGCAGCACATCCTGCGCAAGCTGGGCCTGAGCTCGCGCGTGCAGGCCGCCGTGTACGCCTCGGATCGCCAGCGGTAGGCCGCACCCTCTGTTTTCTACTCCCTCGTAGTTCTTTCGAACTATGGTGCTGCAATCCCCTCGTCCTTTTTGCCCTGCTGACACATCCTGAAGAGGGATAGGCAAAACCCTGCCTTCGCGGGACGATGCATGCCATACAGGAACAAGAGGGAATGTCCATGGCAAACGCATCGCTTTCGGCGGGCGAAAGTCCGCAACGCACCCGGCAGGCTTGGTCTGTGCTTTTGGTAAGCACCTTGGCCTTCACCGTCTGCTTCATGGTGTGGATGATGTTCGGGGTGATCGGCATCCCGATCAAGAAGATGCTCAACCTGAGCTCCACGCAATTCGGCCTGCTCACGGCCATGCCGGTGCTCACCGGCTCGCTGGTGCGCGTGCCACTGGGCATCTGGACCGACAAATTTGGCGGCCGGATCGTCATGACCGTGCTGATGGCACTCACCGTGCCGGCGATCTGGCTCATGAGCTATGCCACCGAGTATTGGCACTTCCTCACGATTGGCCTGTTTGTCGGGCTGGCGGGTGGTTCGTTCTCGGTGGGCACGCCTTATGTGGCGCGCTGGTTCCCCAAGAACCGGCAGGGCATGGCGATGGGGGTGTACGGCGCGGGCAATTCGGGCGCTGCCGTGAACAAATTCGTGGCGCCGGTTCTATTAGTGGCTTTTGGCTGGGCCATGGTGCCGCAGGTGTACGCAGCCATCATGCTGGGTACCCTGGTGCTGTTCTGGCTGTTCAGCTACAGCGACCCGGCCCATCTGGTGCCCAGTAACGTCAAGTTCACCGACCAGCTCAAGGCGCTCAAGGACCCCAAGGTCATCAAGTACTGCCAGTACTACAGCATTGTGTTTGGTGGTTACGTGGCCCTGTCGCTGTGGATGGTGCAGTACTACGTGGGCGAGTACGGTCTGGACATCCGTGTGGCGGCGCTGCTGGCGGCCTGCTTCTCGTTGCCCGGCGGTGTGCTGCGCGCCATTGGCGGCGTGCTCAGTGACAAGTATGGCGCCCACAGCGTCACCTGGTGGGTGATGTGGGTGAGCTGGATCTGCCTGTTCCTGCTGAGCTATCCGCAGACCGATTTCACCATCCTCACGGTCAATGGCCCCACCACGTTTCACATCGGTTTGAACGTCTATGCCTTCACCGCGCTGATGGGGGTGCTGGGCGTGGCTTTTGCCTTCGGCAAGGCCAGTGTCTTCAAGTACATCAGCGATGACTATCCAAAAAACATTGGCGCCATCAGCGGCATCGTGGGCCTGGCGGGTGGTCTTGGTGGCTTCGTGCTGCCCATCATGTTTGGCGCCCTGATGGACTTCACTGGCGTTCGTTCCAGCGCCTTCATGCTGATGTATGGCGTGGTCTGGGTTTCGCTGATCTGGATGTACTTCACCGAAGTGCGCCGCACCGATGTGATGGACCCGGCAAGTGCTTCGGCGCAGCAAGCCGTCCGCTAAATTTTTAAGGTATCACCATGTCTGCCAACCAACACAGCAGCGGCCGCCAGGGGCGTCTGCTCACCATCTGGGCCCCCGAGGACAAATCGTTCTGGGAGCGGGAGGGCGAAGCCGTCGCCAAGCTCAACCTGTGGATCTCGGTGCCTGCATTGTTTCTGGCCTTCGCCATCTGGCAAGTCTGGAGCGTTGTGGCCGTGAGTCTGCCGGGACTGGGTTTCAAATATTCCACCAACCAGCTGTTCTGGCTTGCCGCGGCGCCTGCGCTCAGCGGCGCCACGTTGCGCATCTTTTACTCGTTCATGGTGCCGCTGGTCGGTGGCCGTCGCTGGACATCGATATCCACTGCTACCTTGCTCATCCCCGCCATTGGCATTGGCTACGCGGTGCAGGACAACACCACCAGCTATCCGACGATGCTGGTGCTGGCGCTGCTGTGTGGCCTGGGCGGTGGCAATTTCAGCTCCAGCATGGCCAACATCAGCTTCTTCTTTCCGAAAGAACGCAAGGGCTCGGCCTTGGGGGTGAATGCGGGCCTGGGCAACCTGGGCGTGTCGGTGGTGCAGTTTTTGAGCCCGCTGGTGGTCACGGCAGGCATCTTCGGCATTTTTGGTGGCGATGCTCAGACGATCGTGAAGAACGGCCAGACCGTGCAGGTGTGGACACAGAACGCCGCCTTCATCTGGGTGCCATGGATCGCGCTGGCTTCGCTGGCCGCATGGTTTGGCATGAACGACATTGCCGACGCCAAGGCGTCGTTTGCCACGCAGGCCGCCATTTTCCGGCGCAAGCACAACTGGCTGATGTGCGTGCTGTACCTCGGCACGTTCGGCTCGTTCATTGGCTATGCCGCCGGGTTCCCCTTGTTGATCAAGAGCCAGTTCCCCAGCATCAATCCGCTGGCCTATGCTTGGCTGGGGCCGCTGGTCGGTGCTGTGGTGCGGCCTTTTGGCGGCTGGCTGGCAGACAAGCTGGGTGGCGCGCGCGTCACGCTGTGGAACTTCATCGTCATGGCGCTGGCCGTGGTGGGTGTCACGTTCTTCCTGCCCTCGGCGGGAAATGAAGGTCAGTTTGCAGGCTTCTTTGTGTGCTTCCTGGTGCTGTTCCTGACCACGGGGATCGGCAACGGCTCCACCTTCCGCATGATTCCGGTGATTTTTCTGGCCGAAGCGATGCAGGGCGTGGACCGCAACAATGCCGCCGCCGTTGCCCAGGCCAACAAGGAGGGCAACACCCTGGGTGCCGCCACCCTGGGGTTCACGGCCGCCATGGCCGCCTACGGTGGCTTCTTCATCCCCAAGAGCTACGGCAGCTCCATTGCGCTGACGGGTGGTCCCGAAGCAGCGTTGTGGGCCTTCGTTGCCTTCTATGTCATCTGCATTGTGATCACCTGGTGGTACTACGCCCGCAAGCATGCCGAGATGCCTTGCTGACCGCCCACCGAACCGATAGAAAAAGGAGCCCCCGATGAGCCATTTCCTCGATCGTCTTACGTACTTTTCGCAACCGCGCGAGACCTTTGCGCAGGGCCACGGCCAAACCAACGGTGAAGACCGCACCTGGGAAGACGCCTACCGCGACCGCTGGGCGCACGACAAGATCGTGCGCAGCACCCACGGCGTGAACTGCACGGGTTCGTGCTCGTGGAAGATTTACGTCAAGGGCGGTATCGTCACCTGGGAAACCCAGCAGACCGACTACCCCCGCACCCGCCCCGATCTTCCCAACCACGAACCCCGTGGCTGCGCGCGCGGCGCCAGCTACAGCTGGTACCTGTACAGCGCCAACCGTGTGAAGTACCCCATGGTGCGCGGCCGCCTGCTCAAGCACTGGCGCGCCGCCCTCCTGCTGGCCAAGAGCCCGGTGGATGCCTGGGCGAACATCGTTGAAAACGAATCGGCCAAACGCGAGTGGCAAAAGCAGCGCGGCCTGGGTGGCTTTGTGCGCAGCACCTGGGATGAGGTCAACCAGATGATCGCGGCGGCCAACGTCTACACGATCAAGAAGCATGGCCCTGACCGCATCATCGGTTTCTCGCCCATTCCGGCGATGAGCATGATCAGCTACGCCGCCGGCAGCCGCTACCTCAGCCTGATTGGCGGCGTCTGCATGAGCTTTTACGACTGGTATTGCGATCTGCCCCCGTCCAGCCCGCAAGTCTGGGGTGAGCAGACCGACGTGCCCGAATCGGCCGACTGGTACAACAGCAGCTTCATCATTGCCTGGGGCTCCAACGTGCCCCAGACACGCACGCCCGATGCGCACTTCTTGACCGAAGTGCGCTACAAGGGCACCAAGGTCGTGTCCATCACGCCCGATTACTCTGAGGTGGCCAAGCTCGGTGATCTGTGGATGCACCCCAAGCAGGGCACCGATGCCGCCGTGGCCATGGCCATGGGCCATGTGATCCTCAAGGAGTTCTACTTCAAGGACGGCGGCAAGGGCCGCAGCACCTACTTTGACGACTACGCACGCCGCTACACCGACCTGCCGCTCTTGGTGGTGCTCAAGGAAAAGACGCTGCCCGATGGTCGCACGGTGATGGTGCCCGACCGCTATGTGCGCGCCAGCGACTTTCCCGGCCAGCTCGACCAGTCCAACAACCCCGACTGGAAGACCGTGGGCTACGACGAACTGGGCCAGGTCACGCTGCCCAATGGCTCCATCGGTTTCCGCTGGGGCGCTGATGGCCGCGCCGACGAGGGCCTGTGGAACCTGGAGAACAAGGAAGCGCGCACCGGCAACACTGTCAAGCTCAAGCTCTCGGTGATCGAAGATGGCGAGCAGGCCTACGACGTGGCTGACGTGGCCTTCCCGTACTTTGGCGGTGTGCAGACGCCTAACTTCACGGCCAACGAGCAAGGTGGCGATGTGATGGTGCGCCGCGTGCCGGTGAGTCACCTGGAACTGGCCGGACACGAAGCCCAGGGCCGCGTGATGGTGGCCACCGTGTTCGACCTGCTGGCCGGCAATTACGGCATCGACCGCGGCCTGCCTGGTGAAGAACCCGGCGGCAGCTACGACGCTGACCGCCCTTACACCCCCGCATGGCAAGAATCCATCACCGGTGTGCCGCGCGAGCAGATCATTGCCGTGGCGCGGCAGTTTGCCGACAACGCCGACAAGACGCATGGCAAGTCCATGGTGATCATCGGTGCGGCCATGAACCACTGGTACCACTGCGACATGAACTACCGCGGCATCATGAACATGCTGATGCTGTGCGGTTGTATTGGCCAAAGCGGCGGCGGCTGGGCGCACTATGTGGGCCAGGAAAAACTGCGCCCCCAGACGGGCTGGACGGCGCTGGCCTTTGCGCTCGACTGGATTCGCCCACCGCGCCAGATGAATAGCACCAGCTTCTTCTATGCCCACACCGACCAGTGGCGCTACGAAAAGCTGGGCATGGAAGAGATCCTCTCGCCCCTGGCGGACAAGAAGTCCTACAGCGGCTCGATGATTGATTACAACGTGCGCGCCGAGCGCATGGGCTGGCTGCCTTCGGCGCCCCAGCTCAAAACCAGCCCGCTGCAGGTGGCCAAGGACGCTGCGGCTAAGGGCATGGACGCCAAGGACTATGTGGTGCAGTCGCTCAAGGACGGCAGCCTGCAAATGAGCTGCGAGGACCCGGACCATCCCGACAACTGGCCGCGCAACATGTTCGTGTGGCGCTCCAACATCCTGGGCTCCTCGGGCAAGGGGCATGAGTATTTCCTCAAGCACCTGCTGGGAACCACGCACGGCGTGCAGGGCAAGGACCTGGGCCGCGACGAAGCCAAGCCCGAAGAAGTGCAGTGGCATGCCAATGCGCCCGAAGGCAAGCTGGACCTGCTGGTCACGCTGGACTTCCGCATGAGCACGACCTGCCTTTACTCCGACATCGTGCTGCCCACGGCCACCTGGTATGAGAAGAACGACCTCAACACCAGCGACATGCACCCCTTCATTCACCCGCTGTCCACAGCGGTGGACCCTGCCTGGCAGGCCAAGAGCGACTGGGAGATCTACAAGGGTTTTGCCAAGGCGGTGAGCGAAGTGAGTGTGGGCCACCTGGGCGTCGAAAAAGACGTGGTGCTCACCCCCATCATGCACGACACGGCCGGCGAAATGGCCCAGCCCTATGGCGTGCGCGACTGGAAGAAGGGCGAGTGCGAGCTCATCCCCGGCAAGACGGCACCGCAGGTCACGGTGGTCGAGCGCGACTACCCCAACCTGTACAAACGCTTCACAGCCCTGGGCCCATTGATGGACAAGGCCGGCAACGGTGGCAAGGGCATTGGCTGGAACACGCAAACCGAAGTCGGCCAGCTTGGCGACCTGAACGGCCGTGTGAAGGAAGAGGGCGTGACGCAGGGCATGCCCCGCATCGTGAGCGATATTGACGCCACCGAAGTGGTGCTGATGCTGGCTCCCGAAACCAACGGCCATGTGGCCTGCAAGGCCTGGGAGGCCCTGGGCAAGCAGACCGGGCGCGACCACGTGCACCTGGCGCTGCACCGCGAGGACGAGAAGATCCGCTTCCGCGACATCCAGGCGCAGCCGCGCAAGATCATCAGTTCGCCCACCTGGTCAGGCCTGGAAAGCGAAAAGGTCAGCTACAACGCGGGCTACACCAATGTGCACGAATACATCCCATGGCGCACCCTCACGGGCCGCCAGCAGTTCTACCAGGACCATCCGTGGATGCGCGACTTTGGCGAAGGTTTTGTGAGCTATCGCCCGCCGGTGCACCTGAAAGCGCTGCACGAAGTCGAAGGCAAGAAGCCCAACGGCAACCGCGAGATCGCGCTCAACTTCATCACGCCGCACCAGAAGTGGGGCATCCACAGCACGTACAGCGACAACCTGATGATGCTCACGCTCAATCGGGGCGGTTCGGTGGTGTGGCTGAGCGAAGACGACGCGGCCAGCGCTGGCATTGTGGATAACGACTGGGTCGAACTGTTCAACGCCAACGGCGCCATTGCAGCCCGTGCGGTGGTGAGCCAGCGTGTGAACCCCGGCATGGTGATGATGTACCACTCGCAAGAGAAGATCATCAACACCCCCGGCTCCGAGATCACGGGTACCCGCGGCGGCATCCACAACTCGGTTACGCGCATTGTGCTCAAGCCCACCCACATGATTGGCGGCTACGCGCAATACAGCTACGGCTTCAACTACTACGGAACCATTGGCACCAACCGCGATGAGTTTGTGCTGGTGCGCAAGATGGACCGCGTGGACTGGCTGGACGACGAAGTGTCTGACACCGGCGCACACGCCTGAGCCCCGCAAGGAGAAAAACGATGAAAATTCGCGCACAAATCGGCATGGTGCTGAACCTGGACAAGTGCATTGGTTGCCACACCTGTTCGGTCACCTGCAAAAACGTCTGGACCAGCCGCCCCGGGGTGGAGTACGCCTGGTTCAACAACGTTGAAACCAAGCCCGGCATTGGCTATCCCAAGGAATGGGAAAACCAGGATAAATGGAACGGCGGCTGGGTACGCAACCCGGACGGCTCCATCGCTCCCCGCCAGGGCGGCAAGTGGAAGCTGCTCATGCGCATCTTCGCCAACCCCAACCTGCCGCAGATCGACGACTATTACGAGCCCTTCACGTTCGACTACGACCACCTTCAGTCGGCGCCCGAGAGCAAGGCTGCGCCCACGGCCCGTCCGCGCAGCCTGATCACCGGCAAGCGCATGGAGAAGATCGAATGGGGCCCGAACTGGGAAGAAATCCTGGGCGGCGAGTTCAGCAAGCGCAGCAAGGACAAGAACTTCGACGATGTGCAAAAAGACATCTACGGCCAGTTCGAAAACACCTTCATGATGTATTTGCCGCGCCTGTGCGAGCACTGTCTGAACCCGGCGTGCGTGGCATCGTGCCCCAGCGGCTCGATCTACAAGCGCGAGGAAGACGGCATCGTGCTGATCGACCAGGACAAGTGCCGTGGCTGGCGCATGTGCGTCTCGGGCTGCCCCTACAAGAAGATCTACTACAACTGGCAGTCGGGCAAAGCCGAGAAGTGCATCTTCTGCTACCCGCGCATCGAAGCCGGCCAGCCCACGGTGTGCTCCGAAACCTGCGTGGGCCGCATCCGGTATCTCGGTGTGCTGCTGTATGACGCAGACCGCATCCAGGAAGCCGCCAGCGTGGAGCGCGACCGCGACCTGTACCAGGCGCAGCTCGACATCTTCCTGGACCCGAACGACCCCGATGTGATCCGCCAGGCACGCATCGACGGTATTTCTGACAGCTGGATGGAAGCCGCCCGCAACAGCCCTGTCTACAAGATGGCGGTGCAATGGAAGGTGGCCCTGCCGCTGCACCCCGAATACCGCACGCTGCCCATGGTCTGGTATGTGCCGCCACTGTCGCCCATCACGGCTGCCGCCAACGCGGGCCATGTAGGGGTCAATGGCGACATCCCCGACGTGTCGCAACTGCGCATTCCGGTGCAGTACCTTGCCAACCTGCTTACCGCCGGTGACACCGGCCCTGTGGTGCGGGCACTGGAGCGCATGCTGGCCATGCGTACCTACCAGCGCGACAAGCATGTGGAGCAGCGCCAGAACCTGTCTGTGCTCAAGCAGGCAGGCCTGTCGCTGGCCGAGGTCGAGGAGATGTACCAGGTGATGGCCATCGCCAACTACGAAGACCGCTTCGTGATTCCGTCGGCCCACCGCGAGTACGCTGAGAACGCGTTTGACATCCGGGGCGGCTGCGGCTTCTCGTTTGGAAACGGCTGCTCGGACGGCGCCAGCGAGGTCAGCATGTTCGGTGGCAAGAAGCCGCGGACCATTCCCATCAAAGCGACTGTTTGAGCGACACGGAAGGAACCACCATGTTCAAGAAGAACCCGACCTCTGTGCGCCTGACCCTGCGCGCCCTGGGCTACCTGCTGAGCTACCCCGATGCGCAACTGCGCAGCGTGATGCCGCAGCTCATCGACGCGCTGCAGGTAGAGCAGGCCCTGACCACCGAACGCATGGCCGAGCTCGAAGCCGTGTGCCAGCACCTTGCAGCACTCGACCCGCTGGAAGCCGAAGCTCGCTACGTGGACAACTTCGACCGGGGCCGCCAGACCTCTCTGCACCTGTTCGAGCATGTGCACGGCGACTCGCGCGACCGCGGCCCGGCGCTCATCGACCTGATGCAGACCTACGAAAAGGCCGGCCTGCAATTCCAGGCCGACGAGCTGCCCGACCACCTGCCGGTGGTGCTGGAGTTCGCCTCCACCCAGCCGCCCGAAGTGGCCAAGGAGTTCCTGGGCGAAATGGCCCACATCCTGAATGCACTTTTCAGCGCGCTGGTGGCCAGGAGCAGCCCTTATGCCAGCGTGATTGCCGCCGTGCTCGAAGTGTCGGGACAGCGCGTGCAGTCGGTGGCGCTCACGCCCGAGCCGCCCATGGATGAGGTCTGGGCAGAGCCCGAAGCGTTTGGCGGTTGCAGCACCCAGGGCCAGGCCAAGCCTGACCAGCCACAGCCTGTTCATTTTGTTCGTACCCCCCGCCCCGAGCGGGCACCAGAAGGAGTCTCCGTATGACCGCCTGGCTTGATACCCTGTTGTTCGGCATCTATCCCTATATTTGCCTTTCTGTCTTTTTCATCGGCAGCTGGGTGCGGTTTGACCGCGACCAGTACACCTGGAAAAGCGATTCGTCCCAACTGCTGCGCACGGGCAGTCTGCGCTGGGGCAGCAACTTGTTTCATATTGGTGTGCTGTTCCTGTTTTTCGGCCACACCGTGGGCATGCTCACGCCGCACTTCATGTATGAAGCCTTCATCAGCGCGGGCAACAAGCAGGTGATGGCCATGGTGTCGGGCGGTATCGCCGGGCTGCTGGGGTTTGTGGGGGTTTCTGTCCTGCTGCACCGCCGTCTGTCGGACCCGCGCATCCGCGCCACCTCGAAGACGAGCGACATCGTGCTGTTGCTTTTGCTGTGGCTGCAGCTGGCTCTGGGGCTGGCCACGATTCCGTTGTCGGCCCAGCACCTGGATGGTTCCATGATGATGAATCTGGCCGAGTGGGCGCAACGCATCGTGACCTTCCGTACGGGTGGGGTAGAGCTGCTGGCGGACGCCGGCTGGATCTTCAAGGCCCACATGGCGCTGGGCATGAGCATTTTTCTGATCTTCCCGTTCACTCGACTGGTGCATGTGTGGAGCGGTTTTGGCACGCTGGCCTATGTGCTGCGCCCCTATCAGCTGGTGCGTGCGCGCCGCATGAATTTGCCGCAAGGCCACATGCAGCCCAATGACCAGCGCCGCGCCTGATGTCCACACTGTCAAGGAGCACAACATGAGCCATGGATGTGGATCGGGAGGCTGCGGCTGCGCCTCCACCGGAAACGAAAAGGAAACGGGCGCAAGCACGCTCACCGCCGAACAGGCCGTGGCGTACGAAGCCCTGGCAACGGCCATGGAGGCGGCACCCGTGGCCCAGTCTTCACAGGCGCCGGCAGGCGTGGCGCAGGTGATGCCCTTGGCCGCCATCAACGGCATTGCCTTGCATGAAGTGGGGCAGCTGCTGGACGAGGAAACGCTGCGCCAGCGTGCGTGCACAGAGCTGTTGCGCCAGGCGGCCCAGCAAGCGGGCCTGCTGTCGTCAGATGACATGCCGGGTACCGACGGTGCCACCAGCGCTGCGGCTTCCGCCGCCATCGAGCAATTGCTGGAGCGGGAGTTGCCCATTCCAGAGCCTTCCGAAGAGGCGTGCCGTCGCTACCATGAGGCCCATCCTGCCGCGCACGCCCATGGCGAGCGTGCACAGCTGCGGCATGTGCTATTTGCCGTGACGCCCGGAGTGGATGTGAAACAGCTGCGCCTACGCGCAGAGGCAATGCTGATTGACCTGCGTTGTGCAGACGACGGCGGCGTGCGCTTTGCAGAGGCTGCCAAACAATGGTCCAACTGCCCCAGCGGGCAACAAGGTGGCGACCTGGGCTGGCTGACCCGGGCCGACTGCGCGCCCGAGTTCGCCCGGGAAGTGTTCGGCAGTGCCGAAATTGGTGTGCTCGCACGGCTGGTGCATAGCCGTTTCGGCCTGCATGTGGTCGAAGTGGTAGCCCGCGAGGCGGGGCAGCAGCCTTCGTTTGAAGAGGTGCGGCAGGCGATTGGTCTTACCTTGCGCCAGCAGGCCTGGGTCAACGCCCTGCGGCAATACCTTCAGTTGCTGGCGGGCGCCGCCGTGGTGGAGGGCGTGGTGCTGGATGCGGCGGATTCGCCGCTGGTTCAGTAGTTTTCAAGGGTATGGGCGAATGTCATGCCGGATGAGTTGCTCGATCGCCTGCGTCGGTTCCATGACGATGCTTTCCCCCAATACCGCCAGCAGTTCCAGGACTTGGTGGACGAGGGGCAGCATCCCACCACGCTTTTCATCGGCTGCTCTGACTCCCGACTGGTTCCTTACCTGCTGACCGGGGCAGGGCCCGGGGAGCTGTTTCTTGTGCGCAATGTGGGGGCGTTCATTCCGCCTTACGACGGATCGCATGGCCATCACGGCACCACGGCGGCGATTGAATTCGCGGTGCTCAACCTGAAAGTTCAGCGCATCATCGTTTGTGGCCACAGTCATTGTGGGGCTATCAAGGCGATGTATGGTGAAGTGTCGCCTGAGGCTCCCAACCTGGAACGCTGGCTCGATCTGGGCCGCGAGGCCCTGCTGCCGGTGCAACCCGGACCGGAAGCGTTGCGTCGCACCGAGCAAAGGGCCGTTATTTTGCAGCTGGAGCGGCTGATGGAATATCCTATGGTCCGTAGCCGAGTGCAGGCAGGTCAGATCAGCCTGCACGGCTGGCACTACGTGATCGAGGAGGGGGAAGTGCATGTGTTTGACGTCAAGACGGGGGGCTTTGTGCCCGCGTCGCTGGCTGACAACAGTGGTACGGGGCCGTACCACCCCTATGTGGAACATGACGGGCAGGTTCTTTTGGACGAGCTTTGATTCCTTCTTGACGGATCGCAGGCCACCTGAAGGCGAATATCCAATCATCCGAAACCATGAAGCGCGAACCCAATCCCCCCATGAATTCCACCTCTTCGTTGCAGCCCATCAGCCTGGATGTGCTGCGTGAAAAATACCTCAAAACCGGCGAAACCAGCGCCGAAGACCTCTACCGCCGCGTGGCCCGCGCCCTGGCCTCGGTAGAAGCGCCCGACCTGCGCGAAAAGTACGAAACGCTGTTCCTGGAGAACCTGCATGCGGGTGCCATCGGCGCGGGGCGCATCATGAGCGCGGCCGGTACCGACATCCAGGCCACGCTCATCAACTGTTTTGTGCAGCCCGTGGGCGATTGCATTCAGGGCGTGGACGACGAGGGCTTTCCCGGCATCTATGAAGCCCTGCGCGAGGCCGCCGAAACCATGCGCCGCGGCGGTGGCGTGGGCTACGATTTTTCGCGCATCCGGCCCAAGGGCGCCCAGGTCAAGGCCACGGCATCCGTGGCTTCGGGCCCGTGCAGCTACATGAACGTGTTTGACCAGTCGTGCTCCACCGTCGAAAGCGCGGGGGCGCGGCGCGGTGCGCAGATGGGTGTGTTGCGCATCGATCATCCCGATGTGCACGAGTTCATCACGGCCAAGCGCACACCCGGGCGCTGGAACAATTTCAATGTGTCGGTGGGGGTGTCGGATGCCTTCATCGAGGCTGTCCAGCAGGGCCAACCCTGGGAGCTGGTGCACCGTGCGCGTCCGGGCGCTGTGGCCATGGCGCAGGGCGCCTACCAGCGCGCCGATGGCATGTGGGTCTATTCCACCGTGCAGGCGCGGGCGCTGTGGGACACCATCATGAAGTCGGCCTACGATTTTGCCGAACCGGGCATCCTGTTTCTCGATCACATCAACGAGGACAACAACCTCAATTACTGCGAAGACATTGCCGCCACCAACCCCTGCGGCGAGCAACCCCTGCCGTCCTATGGTTGCTGCGACCTTGGCCCTGTCATCCTGACGCGGTTTGTGCGCCACCCGTTCGGATTCGACGGGTTGCCGGCATTTGACTTCGAGGCCTTCGAGAAAGTGGTGGCCCTGCAGGTCCGCGCGCTCGACAATGTGCTGGATGTGACTTTCTGGCCCCTGCCGCAGCAGCGCGACGAGGCCATGGCCAAGCGCCGCATTGGCGTGGGCTTTACCGGCATGGGCAACACGTTGGCCATGCTGTGCCTGCGCTACGACATGCAGGAAGGGCGCGCGATGGCGGCGCGCATTGCGCAATCCATGCGCGATGCGGCTTATCTCGCCTCGGTGGAGCTGGCCCGCGAAAAGGGAGCCTTCCCCAAGTTCGAGGCCGAGCCCTACCTGGCGGCCGGCACCTTTGCCAGCCGCCTGCCAGAGCCGATCAAGAAAGCCATTCGCAAGCACGGCATCCGCAACAGCCACCTGCTGTCGATTGCCCCCACGGGCACCGTGAGCCTGGCCTTTGCCGACAACGCCTCCAACGGCATCGAACCACCGTTTTCGTGGATGTACAAGCGCAAGAAGCGCGAGGCCGACGGCAGCACCAGCGAGTACGCGGTGGAAGACCATGCCTGGCGCCTTTACCGCGACCTGGGCGGCGACGTGGATGCGTTGCCCGACTATTTCATCTCGGCGCTGGCCATGCCTGCCGAAGGGCATATCGCCATGATGGAAGCAGTGCAGCCCTTTGTGGACACGGCCATCTCCAAGACCGTGAACATCCCGGCCGACTACCCCTACGATGACTTCAAGGACCTGTATCTGCAGGCCTGGCGCGCCCGACTCAAGGGGCTGGCCACCTACCGGCCCAATGCCATCCTGGGTTCGGTGCTCGAAACCCATGCGGCAGAGCCTGCACCGGTGGCTGCGCCTGCAACCCCGTCAGTGGATCCCATGCGCACGGTGATCGAGAGCCGACCCAAGGGTGGGCTTTCCGCGGTGGCCGAGAAGGTGGAGTACTGGACGCAAGAGGGCCACAAGACGCTGTACCTCATTGTCTCGTTCCTCCCGGTGCCCACGGGCGTTGGCTCGGGAACGGTCGATCGCGCCATTGAGTTCTTCATGCCGGTGGGCCAAAGTGGCGAGTCGCAACAGTGGATCACTGCCAGCATGCGTTTGCTGTCCCTGGCGGCGCGTGGCGGTTTTCTGGAGCGGGCACTTTCTGACATGCGCAAGGTGGCATGGGACCGCGGCCCCGTGCGCCTGGGTACGCACCAGAAGGATGACGGCACCCGCGTGCCCATGTGGCACGACTCCGAGGTGGCGGCCATGGCCTATGCCGTCCAGAACATCCTGGCGCGGCGCGTGACCGATCCGGTGCAGCAGGTGCTGCCCCTGGAGGAGCCGGCATCGCAGGTCAGTGGCATGCCGCCCGCCATGGCGGGCAAGAAGTGCACCGAATGCGGTGCGCACGCCGTCATCCGCAAGGATGGCTGCGACTACTGCACGCAGTGCGGCCACCTGGGGACCTGTGGGTGACAACCCGGCCCGTCATTCCGGTGCGGGTGGCGTCCGGTAAACCTTCCGCGCAGGCGCTGGCAAACATGGACAAGCGCTGGCGCGTGCGTTACCTGATGCTGGCGCCGCACCGCCTCGGTTTCTTTTTGGCCATGGTGGTGCTGGTGGCGTCGGGCCTGTGGTGGGCGCTGGTGCAACTCGATCGGTCCACCGGCTGGCTTGCCTTGCCCTCGGTGATATCACCCACGCTGGTGCATTCGGCGGTCATGGCGTTTGGCTTTATTCCGCTGTTCTTTTCGGGATTCCTTTTCACCGCCGGCCCCAAATGGCTGGGCGTGGAGGCCCCGCTGGCGAAGGACCTGCGCGTGCCGCTGTTCTCGCTGGCGGCGGGTTGGCTGCTGTGGCTGGTCGGCGCGCACCTGCACGCAGGTGTGGCATGGGCAGGGCTGGCACTGGCCTGTGCCGGGCTGGTCTGGATGACCGTGCAGTTCTGGGGGCGTATCCGGCGCAGCCAGGCGGAGGATCAGCTCCATGCCCGAGTGATCGGCACCGCCTGTGTGGTGGGGTGTGTCAGCCTGGCAGGGCTGTTGCTCAGCGTGGTTTTCGAAGCGCATGCGACAGCGCGCGCGTGGATCTTCACGGGGCTCTGGGGCTTTGTGGTGGTGGTCTATGTCACCGTGGCGCACCGCATGATTCCGTTTTTTACCTCCAGTGCCATGCCCATGGTTCAGGCCTGGCGCCCGTTCTGGGTGCTGTGGCTGATGCTGGCGGCGGCGGCGCTGCAGGTGCTGGCTGCTTGGCTGGAGCTGGCTGGAGTGCCGTCCAGCGCGGCTGGCACGGCATGGTTGCTGGTGCACGGCACGCTGCAATTGATGGTGGGCGGCGTGCTGGTCTGGCTGGCCTGGGTGTGGGGGCTGGTGCAAAGCCTGAAGAACAAGTTGCTGGCCATGTTGCACATCGGCTTTCTGTGGCTGGGTGTGGCGTTCCTGCTGGGTGGGGTGTCGCAGTGGCTGGTGGGCACGCTGGGCATGGGAGTGCTGGCACTGGGAGCGCTGCACGCGCTGACCATGGGCTGCCTCGCCTCGCTGATGCTGGCCATGGTCACGCGTGTGTCCTGCGGCCACAGCGGCCGCGCGCTGGTGGCTGACCGCATTGCCTGGTCGCTGTTCTGGTGCCTGCAGGCGGCTGCGCTGCTGCGCATCGCAGCGTCTGTTCCGGGCATCGCCGGGCTCTCTTTGCCGTGGTTGTTGCCCGTGGCGGCCGGCCTGTGGGCTGGCACCATGGGAGTCTGGGGGCTGCGGCTGGGGCGTTGGTACGGTTGCCTGCGTGCCGATGGGCGACCGGGCTGATGCATGGATCTGCCCATGGCTGACACGCCCGTGCCATTGAACAACGTGCCCGTTGCGGCGCACCCCGCTGTCTCGGACGACGGCGCAGTGGCCGCCATGGCCACGGCGCTGATGCAGTCGCGCCAGACCATCCTGCCCAAGCGGCTGGGCGCCCCCGGTCCGGGGGCTTCCGAGCTGGCCACCATCGTCAATGCCGCAGCGCATGCGCCAGACCATGGCCAGCTGCTGCCCTGGCGCTTTGTGCTGGTGCCCGAGGCCGCGCGCCCTCCATTGGCCGAGGTGTTTGCGCAGGCGCTGCTGGAGCGTGATCCCGGTGCCACGCCCGAGCAGTGCGGCCAGGCCCGCGAAAAAGCCTTCCGTGCGCCAGTGCTGATGCTGGTGGTGGTGGATGGCGAACGCGGCGACCCCGAGATTGACTTGGCCGAGCGGCTGCTTTCAGCGGGTTGCGCCGTGCAGAACATGCTGCTGATGGCCACCGCACAGGGCTATGGATCGGCGCTGACCAGCGGCAAAGCCCTCAAGGCGGCCAGCCTGCGGGCGTTGTTTCGGCTGTCGGCTTGCGAGCAGGCCCTGTGCTTTATCAGCATTGGCACCGTGCTGTCGCGCAAGGCGGCGCGTGCGCGCCCCATGGCAGGCACCTACGTCAGCACGCTGGACGCAGACCGGGGCGTGGTGCCTGGATTCTGACCCTTGCCAACTTCTTTCATTGCGAGATTTTTTCCATGGATATTTCCAGCTTCGACGATCTGCTGCAAGCCGCGCGCATGCAGCCCGAACCCCAGCGTCTTCTGTTTGTGTTTGCAGCGGTTGAATTGCCCGACGATGCCACCCCCGCCCAGCGCGCGCGCTTTGAAGCCGGGCAGGGCGGCGCCCTGGTGCCGCTGATGTGTGTGGACAAAACCCCACAGGAGTTGCCCTCGTTCAGTGCCCTGGTGGAAGAGGCCCGCCAGTTCACTGCCCCCGGCCACGACTGGGCCATCGTGTTCGCTGCGGCCCTGTCGGGCACGCTGAACCAGGCCCCCAGCAGCGCCGATGCCGAGGCGCCCCTGCAGCGCATGGTCGATGCCATCAAGGGCGGCGCGCATGGTGCCTACATTCCGTTTGACCGGCAGGGTCAGCCGGTCCGGTTCGGGTGAGCGCCGAGATGGGCACGACCTCCGCCTTGCCCGGTTTCAATGCCCCTTCGGTGGGGTTTGAGCAGCCCTTTGCCATGCTGGAGGCATGCCACGAGCGCGTGCAGCGCACGCTGGCCCTGCTGCAGCGGCTGCGCGCCCATGTGCTGGAGCACGGCGCAGATGTGCCCGCACAGCAGGCCGCGCGCGACGTGCTGCGCTACTTTGACATCGCGGCGCCCCTGCACCATGAAGACGAGGAGCTGCATGTGTTTCCGCTGCTCCTGGCGCAAGGCTCCCCTGACGTGGCTGCGCTGGTGCGGCGCCTGCAGGACGACCATGCCTGCATGGCCGCCGACTGGGCTGATGCACGCAAGGCGCTTCAGGCCCTGGTCGATAGCGATCTGAAGGGGTTCAGCGATGCCGATGGTGCAGCGTTTGACCAATTCACGGCCCGGTACGACCGGCACATCGCCGACGAGGAAACCGTGGCCTACCCTTCGGCACAAGCCCTGCTGGCAACGCCTGCGCTGCAGGCCATGGGCAACGAAATGGCTGCCCGACGCAAGGCGCCGCCGCCAGTGCGGCAATAATTCAAAAAAGATAGCTGTTCGCGCTTATTGGATAAGCGCCAGAGCTCGATTTGCCTAAAAATCGCTTCGCAAAGAGCGACGCCTGCCATGCCCCAAGGGCATGGGCGCGCTGCACGAGGCTGGGGCGTGCACGCTGGATACTGGCGGGCTCGTATGCGTAACCCTCTGCTTTTTGCCCGCGTGGCCATCACCTTGGCCCTGGCCTGGGCTGCCGCCGCCGCCTGTGTGGCACTGCACACCCCGCTGCCCTGGATGATCGGCCCGCTGCTGGTCACCTCGCTGCTGTCCATCGGTGGCGCACCCACCGAAAGCTGGGCCCCGCTGCGCAATGCTGGCCAGTGGTCGATTGGCGCCTCGCTGGGACTTTATTTCACGCCGCAGGTGGTGGCGCTGGTGGCCAGCCTGTGGTGGGCCATCGCGCTGGGCATTGTGTGGGCGCTGGTGCTGGGCTGGCTGTTTGGTGTTTGGCTGTACCGGGTTCATGCGCCGCGTATGCATGGCGTGCCGGCGTCGATGATGCGGGCCACCAGCTATTTCTCGGGGGCCATTGGCGCGGCATCTGAGATGACACTGCTGGCCGAGCGCGAAAATGCCCGCACCGACCTCGTGGCCGCCAGCCACAGCCTGCGCCTGCTGATCGTCACGGTGACCATTCCCTTTGCGCTGCAGTGGAGCGGCCTGCATGGCCTCGATATCCTGCCGCCCACCGTGCGCGCAGTGAGCTGGCCGGGGCTGGCGCTGCTGGCCCTTCTTACCGGTGCGGGTGCGCTGGTCATGGACCGGCTGGGCCGCGCCAACCCCTGGTTCATGGGCGCGCTGGTGGTGTCGATGGGGCTGGCCATGGCGGGCGTCACACTGTCGGCCGTGCCGCAGGGGCTGGTCAACGCGGCCCAACTGGTGATTGGCGTGAGCCTGGGCGTGCGGTTTCGCGCCGACTTTTTGCGCACCGCGCCGCGCTGGCTGGCCACGGTGGCCGGGGGCACGCTGGTGCTGATGGGCGTATGTGCGCTGTTCGCCTGGTTGCTGGCGCGGGCCACCGGGCTGCCCTGGGTCACGCTGCTGCTGGGCACTTCACCGGGGGGAATCACGGAAATGGCCATCACGGCCAAGGTGCTGCAACTGGGCGTGCCGGTGGTCACGGCGTTTCAGGTGTGCCGGCTGATTGCCGTGCTGGTGCTGGTGGAGCCCTTGTTCCGGCGCATTTACCCGCCGACGGCTTGAGCGGCGACGCAGGGCGACCGGCATCGGGCAGAAAAAAAGGGGCGATGCCCCTTTTTTTCGATCACACCTTCTCAGTGCACCACCACCGGGTTTTGCGCCAGACCGGCATAGCGGTCCAGTGCGTCTTCCACTTCTTCCTGGGTTGGGGTGTCGCGTTGCCAGGCCAGGATCTGCTGCTGGAACATTTCGGCCCAGGAACCGTCCAGGTACACCTCTTTGCCCGAGCGCTTGTCCACAATTTCGAAGCCGTGGCGGGCCAGCTGCGGTGCTGGCGGCGCGGTGTCATTGAGTGGCCCCCCTTTTTGCTCGACGGCATCAGGCAGCATGTGGACCACCACAAAAGAGTCAGAGTCGTAGAGCATTTGCATGGAGTTCCCCCAGTCGATATATGAATCAGATGACAGCGGGTGGGCAGAGTTCAAGTCCCACGGCTCCCGGTACCTGATGCTTTGCAGTATTTCACGAAAAAGGGGCTGTGCCGGATTCGTGGGGGCTTTTCGCCGCAATGGCGCCCGCAAGCAACACCGAACGCCCGGCTTGGCCAATCAGGGCGGCCCGCTGCTGCTCAGACGCAGATCGGCAAAGTCGCCATTGGCCTGGGTGAGGCGGATGCGCACGGGTACATAGCCCAGATCGGGCGCCAGCCACAGCTCGGCCTTCTGGTCGTAGTCGCGGCGCGGCAGGCGCAGCAGCTTCCAGGCCGGGGTGGGGCCGGCGGGCAGGTCCAGTGTTTCCTGCTCCTCGATCGAGAAAGTCCAGCGGTCGGCGCTGCGGGCGCTGACGGTGGTCAGGGTGACCTGGGTGCCGGGCACAAACCGCGCCGGGTCGGCCGCCAGCAGCGCACCGAGCTGGATGAATACGCTCAAGCGGTCCTGCACGCCGGGGCCCACGGCCGCCTGCGGGGTGTTGGCGCTGAAGGTAACGCGGCCCTGGGCGTGGTCAAAGTGGGCCGCCTGTTCACTGCGCGAACGATCTGCAAAGCGCTCTGGCTGCAGCCCTTGTGGCGTAACCTGGCCCACGCTGCTCTGGGAGCGGCTGCCCACCAGAAAGGCGCTGATCTCTTGCCGGGCTTCGTAACGGCTGCCGTCGTGCTTCCATAGCAGCTCGGCGCGCGCGTTGTAATTGAACTTTTTCGCTTGGCCATTCACGTCAAACGTCAGGCGCACCGGCGCGGGCAGGCGCACGGCGGGCGCGGCTGTGCTGGCCATGCGGCCCGTGCCGCCACCGGGCGGGCTGATGTCCACGCCTGCGCCCGTGCCGCTGTCCTGGGCTGTGGCGGGGGCCGTGGCAGGGGCGGGGCTTTCGGGGCTGGGGGATGGTGGCGCTACCGCACTGGCCGGGGGCTGCGGGGCTGTGGCCACCACCTCTGCTTGCGCTGTCGCTTCTGTCTCGGCGGTTGCCTCGGAAGAGGGCGTTCCCTGGTCGTCTTCCGCCGGAGCCGATGGTGGTGATTCACCGGTTTCGACGGGGCTTTGGGCCTGTGCCTGGGGCTCTGGCGGCGGTGCGGTGGCCGCTGCCTTCGCCTTGGGGAGCGTGGTGCGGGGCTGCGGCGCGGGTTTCTTGCGCGCGGCGGCGGGGCGGGCGGGTGCCGGAGATGCCTGCGCCACCACGGGGCGGGGCGGCGGTGGGGCAATGTTGCGGGTGCTGAAAACCGGTGCCGCCGGGGCTGCGGATGGGGTGCCGTCCCAGTCCAGGGGCATTCCTTGCAGCACCAGCCAGTGCAGCGCCAGCACCAGAAGGGTCAATACAAGCAGCGGCCGGCGTGGCATCACAGGGGCTCCGGCGGGTGTCAGGCGCAGCCCGCGCCCAGGTCTTGCGAGAGCTGGGCAGCGGCGACGCGCAAGGGGGTGTCGATGGCGCCGCCCCAGTTGGGATCGAACGTGGCTACCGAGCCCAACGTGGTGATGCCCAGCACCAGGTGGCCGTCGGCGTCGAACACCGGCGCACAGAACGCAACGATGCCGGGCAGCAGCGTGTCCACCACGCGGGCCGATCCGTGCGTGCGCACCTCGGTCAGCAGGGTATCGACCGCCGCCGCGGTGGTGGGCAGATCGGTGCGGCGTAGCTTGGCGGCGTGGGCCAGCTCGTCCTGCAGCATGGGGGCCACGGCCTCGCGCGGCATGTGGGCGGCAAAGCAGCGGCCCGTGGCCGAAGACAGCAGTGGCATCACATCGCCCAGGCGCAGGTTGGCGGTAACGGCCTGGGACGACTCTTCCCAGTGCACGATGGTCGGCCCCCGGTTGCCCCACACCGCCAGGGCGAGGGTGTGGCCAATGGTCTGCATGAGTGCAGGCATGCGTTCGCGCGCCAGGCGCACCGCATCCAGGCGCGACAGCGAGGCCAGGCCCAGCTTGAGCGCCGCCGGGCCCAGGTCGTAGTGTGCGGTGCGGCTGTCCTGCACCACCAGCCCCAGGCGCTGAAAGCTCACCAGATAGCGGTGGGCCTTGGCCGCGCTCATGCCGGCCGAGGCCGCCAGGTCTTTCAGCATGAGCGGCCCGCGCGAGCGCGTCAGCCCCTCCAGCAGCAAAAACCCCACCTCCACGGACTGGATGCCTGCACGTTCTTTGTCCATGTGCACTAAAATTTGCAAGTTTTGTTTAGTTAAATCAATTTCACCCAGCGTAATTTTTGCTGGGCGCGAGCGCCATTTTCACCAAGACAAAGGTTCTGTCCCCATGAAACTCGCCACCTACAAAGACGGCTCGCGCGACGGCCAGCTGCTTGTCGTCTCGCGCGACCTAGGCACGGCCCATTATGCGACCGGCATAGCCAGCAAGCTCCAGCAGGTGCTGGATGACTGGAACTTCCTTTCGCCCCAGTTGCAGGACCTGTACGACCAGCTGAACAGCGGCCGCGCGCGCCATGGCTTCCCGTTCGATCCCAAGCAGTGCATGGCCCCGCTGCCGCGCGCTTACCAATGGGCCGATGGCTCTGCGTACATCAACCATGTCGAACTGGTACGAAAAGCGCGCAACTCCGAAGTGCCCGCAAGTTTTTACACCGATCCGCTGATGTACCAGGGCGGCAGCGACGACTTCATCGGCCCCTGCGACGATGTGGTGGTGCCCAGCGAGGCCATGGGCATTGACTTCGAGGCCGAAATTGCCGTGGTCACCGGCGACGTGAAGATGGGTGCCAGCCCCGAGCAGGCCCTCGACGGCATTCGCCTGGTGATGCTGGCCAACGACGTGAGCCTGCGCAACCTCATTCCTGCCGAGCTGGCCAAGGGTTTTGGCTTCTTGCAGAGCAAACCCGCCACTGCGTTCAGCCCTGTGGCTGTGACGCTCGACGAACTGGGTGACGCCTGGGACCACGGCCGCCTGAACCTGGTGGTGCATTCCACCTGGAACGGCCGCAAGGTGGGCATGTGCGACGCCGGCCCGGAGATGACCTTCCACTTCGGCCAGCTGATTGCCCATGTGGCCAAGACACGCAACGTGCGCGCCGGCTCCATCATCGGCAGCGGCACCGTCAGCAACAAGGGCGTGGAGCAGAGCGGTCGCACCGAGTGGCCCAAGGGCTACAGCTGCATCGCCGAAAAGCGCTGCATCGAAACCATCCAGGACGGCCAGCCCAGCACCGAGTTCATGAAGTTCGGCGACACCATTCGCATCGAAACCAAGGGCCCGGACGGCGCCAGCATCTTCGGCGCGATCGACCAGGCCATTGCGCCGCCTGCAGGCGCGTGAGCAGGGTTGGCGAGAAAATGTGAATGAAAAGTGCCTGTAGCGCTTATGGGTAAAGCGCTATAAGCTATTATAATAATAGCAAATACTACAGTACCCCGGTGCAGTCTGGCACCCTGTCACCTGCGCTGGCTGCCGCCTGGCGGGTGCCCGGAAATCACATGGCTACCTGAGGCGCACGCGACGCCAGAGCGTACCGGTGAAAAGGCCACATGGATGGCAAGGGTGTGTTTCGGGGGGTAACTAGACGACCGGTCTAATGGCGGCACAATGCACCCGTGACCACCGAACAGCAACCCCTCGTCAAACACCACATCCTGCGCTGCGGCGAGCGGCTGATTGCCGCCAAAGGCTTTGTGGGTGTGGGCCTGGCCGAAATCCTGGCAGCGGCGGGCGTACCCAAGGGGTCGTTTTATCACTACTTCGGCAGCAAGGAGCGCTTTGGCGAAGCGCTGCTGGCGCAGTACCTGGAGCGCTATCTGGCGCAACTCGACACGCTGCTGCAGCCCGACGATGCCGGCACCCCGGCGCGGGCGCGGCTGATGCGCTACTGGTCTTACTGGAACGTGTCGCAGTGCGGCACCGCCCCCGCTGACGCAGCCGTTGATGGCTGTGCCACCGAAGCCGCAGGCGCCCGGTGCCTCATCGTCAAGCTCAGCGCGGAGGTGGCCGACATGTCCGAGCCCATGCGTCTGGCGCTGCGCCGGGGCACCGACGACATCGTTCAGCGCATCGCCCTGTGCCTGCAGCAATGCCAGAACGAGGGCGCGGTGCCGGCCCGTGCCGACACGGCGGCCCTGGCCCTGACCTTGTACGAGCTGTGGCTGGGCGCCAGCCTGCTGGCCAAACTGCGCCGCGATGGCACGGCGTTCGAACATGCCCTGAAAAGCACCGAGCAGCTGCTGGACATGGCACCCGCCTGAAAGACGGCCCATGCGTTCTGGCACACCTTGTTTTCACCCCACTGACGCTTCCTCGCGCGCCGGCTCCCTTTGCGGCAACCCTGCGATCACCGTCTCCCACTCAACCCCCGAAGGACTGCCATGCTGAATTTTGACTTTCACAACCCCACCCACATCGTTTTCGGCAAGGGCCGTGTGGCCGACCTGGCCAAGCTGGTGCCCGCTGCCGCCAAGGTGCTGATCCTGGTCGGTGGCGCCAGCGCCGAAAAGACCGGCACGCTGGCCGAAGTGCGCGCCGCACTGGGCGAGCGCCAGCACGCCACCTTCAGCGGCATCGAACCCAACCCGAGCTTCGAAACCTCGATGAAAGCCGTGGATCAGGTGCGCAGCGGCGGCTTTGATTTTCTGCTCGCCGTGGGCGGTGGCTCGGTGATCGACGCGGTCAAATTCATCGCCGCTGCCGTGCACTTTGAAGGCGACGCCTGGGCCATCCTCGAAAAGCGCGGGCGCAACATCACGCAGGCCGTGCCGTTTGGCGCCGTCCTCACGCTGCCCGCCACGGGCTCCGAAATGAACAACGGCAGCGTCATCACGCACCGCGGCAAGGGCGCCAAGCTGGCCTTCAGCAGCGTGCACACCTACCCGCTGTTCTCGGTGCTCGACCCCACCAAAACCTACACGCTGCCACCCCAGCAGCTGGCCAACGGCGTGGTGGATGCGTTTGTGCACACCGTAGAGCAGTACCTGACCTACCCGGTCAACGCACCTGTGCAAGACCGCTTTGCCGAAGGCATTTTGCAGACACTGATCGAGATCGGTCCGCGCCTGCTGACGGCACCCGAGCCCGTGTACGACGACCGCGCCAACCTGATGTGGGCCGCCACCATGGCGCTCAACGGCCTGATTGGTGCGGGTGTGCCGCAAGACTGGGCCACGCACATGATCGGTCATGAGCTGACGGCGCTGCACAACATCGACCACGCGCGCACCCTGGCCATCGTGCTGCCCGCATTGCTCAACGAACGCCGCCTGCCCAAGCGTGAAAAGCTGCTGCAATACGGCGAGCGCGTGTGGGGCATCACCACCGGCACTGACGATGAACGCATCACCGCTGCCATCGAGCGCACGCGCGCCTTCTTTGAAAGCATGGGCATCGCCACACGCCTGTCGGGCTACGGCCTGGGCGCCGAGGCCATCGACACCGTGGTGGCGCAGCTCGAAGCGCACGGCATGGTGCAACTGGGCGAGCAACGCGAGGTGACGCCCGCCGTCAGCCGCCGCATCCTCGAAGCGGCACTGTAAGCACGCTGGCGGCCGGGGCACTGGCGCATCGTTGCGCCCATGCGGCCCGGCCACAAGATCACTCCAAAGGACATTGCATGCCAAAGATATTGATGGTTCTCACCTCCCACGACCAGCTGGGCGACACCGGTGCCAAAACCGGCTTCTGGCTGGAAGAGTTTGCCGCACCGTACTACGTGTTCAAGGACGCGGGCGCGGACGTGACGCTGGCATCGCCCCAGGGCGGCCAGCCGCCGCTGGACCCCAAAAGCGACGATGCCGGCGCACAGACCGACGCCACCCGCCGCTTCAAGGCCGATGCGGCCGCGCAAAAGCAGCTGGCCAGCACCCAGCGCCTGGCCGACGTGCAGGCCGCCGACTACGACGCGGTGTTCTACCCCGGTGGCCACGGCCCGCTGTGGGACCTGGCCGAAGACGCGCACTCCATCGCGTTGATCGAGGCCACGCTGAACGCCGGCAAGCCCGTGGCCGCCGTGTGCCACGCGCCCGCCGTGCTGCGCCACCCCAAGGGCAAGGACGGCCAATCGGTGGTCAAGGGCAAGAACGTGACCGGCTTCACCAACACCGAGGAAGCCGCCGTGGGGTTGACCCAGGTGGTGCCGTTTCTGGTGGAAGACATGCTCAAGGCCAACGGCGGGCACTACGCCAAGCTGGGTGACTGGCAGCCTTATGCAATCACCGACGGCTTGCTGGTCACGGGGCAGAACCCCGCGTCGTCGGAGCCCGCGGCGCATGCGTTGCTGAAAAAGCTGGGCTGAAGCCCGCAGCACCGGTTGCCTGCAGGCAGGAGCGCCAGCAGGGTGCCGGGCGCTGGCGGAGAAAATTTGAGAGAAATTGGCTGCTAGCGCTTATCTGATAAGCGCTAGCAGCTATGGTTTTTGATACGATAGGTGAATGGTCCGGGTGTGCAAAGCACCCGAGGGATCAAGCCGCGTGCGGGGCACAGGCCTGCACCTCCACCAGGCAGTCATAAAACGTGGGCGCCCGGCCCATGTCGGTCAGCGCCTGGCTGGTGAGCTGGTTTACGTTGGTGCCGTCGAGCCCCAGCTTGCGCCACCAGATGCCCAGGCCGTTGACTACGCCGGGCCGCGCGCGCAGCGACACCGCAGCGTGGCAGCGGTAGCTGCCGCGGTCGTTGAACACGCGCACCACGGCGCCGTCACCAATGCCGCGCGCCAGTGCGTCGTCGGGGTGGATCTCCAGCACGGGGCGGCCTTCGATGTCGCGCAGGCTTTGCACGTTCACAAAGGTGGAGTTCAAAAAATTGCGCGCTGGCGGTGAAATCATGGCCAGCGGGTAGTGTGCCGAGCTGCCCTGCAGCTCGTGGTTGGGCAGGTGGTCGGGCAGGCCGTCCAGGCCCTGCGCGGCCAGGCGGGCGCTGAAAAATTCGCACTTTCCGCTGGGCGTGGCAAAACCGCCTTCGGCAAACGGCGCGTCGGGCAGCGCCAGCGTGGCAAAGCCCTGGGTTTCGAGCAGGGCAAAGTCCACCGCATCGCCAAAGGCCTGTCGGCACAGCGCTTCGTCGCTGTCGGCAAAGCAGGGCTCGGTGAACCCCATGCGCGCAGCCAGGTCACGGAAGATCTGCGCATTGCTGCGGGCCCGGCCCAGGGGGGCGATGGCGGGGCGGTTGAGCAACACATCGGTGTGGCCATAGGCCAGGTGCACGTCCCAGTGTTCGAGCTGCGTGGTGGCGGGCAGGATGAAATCGGCGTAGTCGGCCG
This sequence comes from Acidovorax sp. 35-64-16, assembly GCF_002281195.1. Classification (NCBI taxonomy): domain Bacteria; kingdom Pseudomonadati; phylum Pseudomonadota; class Betaproteobacteria; order Burkholderiales; family Comamonadaceae; genus Acidovorax; species Acidovorax sp. 35-64-16. The sequence goes on from NZ_NCFM01000007.1 coordinate 87,046, forward strand.
TGTCCGTCTGAAAATGCTCCAGCACCACGGTGAACAGGTCTTCGCGCGCAAAGCCCTGCACCACCTTGCCGGAATCGGGCGCCACGGCCACCGGGTTGCTGTTGTAAACCACCAGGGCCTCGACGCGGGGCCCGAAAGCGGGCGAGGCCTCGCGCATCAGGTCGTCACCAATTTGCACCATGTTGAGCGTGCGTGGCGTGCGCGCAGGCATCAGGTCGGGCCGCTGCAACGCTGCGCGCTGCGCCGGAAACTGGCCTGAGCTGGACAGCAACATGCCGCCCGCGCGGTGGCGCCAGGCGCCGGTGAGCGCGGGCAGGCAGGCCACGGCACGCACCGCGTTGCCGCCGCCGCGCACGCGCTGCATGCCGTAGTTCAGGCGGATGGCGGCGGGCTGGGTGGTGCCGTAGTCGCGGGCCAGTTGGCGGATTTGTTCGACGGGCACGCCGCACACCTCGGCGGCGCGCTCGGGCGGCCACTGCAGGGCGCGCTCGCTTAGCTGCTCCCAGCCCAGCGTGTGGCGGGTGATGTAGTCGTGGTCCAGCCAGTCGTTCTTGATCAGCTCGTGCATCAGTGCCAGGGCCAGCGCGGCATCGGTGCCGGGGCGCAGGGCAATGTGCTCGTGGCACTTGTCGGCGGTTTCGGTCTTGCGCGGGTCGATGCACACCAGCCGTGCGCCGTTGCGTTTGGCCTGCTGGGCATAGCGCCAGAAATGCAGGTTGCTGCCAATCGAATTGCTGCCCCAGATCAGGATGAGCTTTGCCTGCGCAAAAAACTCCACCTTCATGCCCACCTTGCCGCCCAGCGTTTGCACCAGGGCTTCGGCCCCGGCCGACGCGCAGATGGTGCGGTCCAGTTGCGAGGCGCCAAGGCGATGGAAGAAGCGCCGGTCCATGCTTTCGCCCTGCACCATGCCCATGGTGCCCGCGTAGCTGTAGGGAAGGATGGCCTCTGGGTTGCGCGCTGCGATGGCGCCGAGACGCTGCGTGATCTCGGCCAGGGCTTCGTCCCAGCTGACGGGTGCAAACTGGCCGCTGCCCTTGGGGCCCGTGCGCTTGAGGGGCGTGAGGATGCGCTCGGGGTGGTAGCTGCGCTCGGTGTAGCGGGAGACCTTGGTGCACAGCACGCCATCGGTGTGCGGGTGGTCGGGGTTGCCCTGCACGCGGGTGGCCACGCCGTTTTCCACCGTGGTGAGCAGGGCGCAGGTGTCGGGGCAGTCGTGCGGGCAGGCTCCACGCACCTGCAAGGGGGCAGACGGCAGGAAATTAGCGGCAGATGGCGAGGGCATTTGGTGGGTCGGTCGGTAAACTGCAGGATAGGTAATAAAGTGCATACCTTGTGCCCTGTCCAGGAAGGCTGCCTACCGGCAGCACCGGGGGGCGCACTCGATTCACAAGAGCAGAGATTTCACCATGAACCAAAAGGCAATAGGGCGCAGACAATTTTCAGTAGGCTTGGGCGCTGCAGCGCTGGGCGGCTTCAATCTCGCACAGGCGCAAGGCGAAGGCCGCATCGTGCTGGGGCAGTCGGCCCCCTTCACCGGCCCTTCGGCCCAGCTGGGCATCCAGTTCAACCTGGGCGCCAAGCTCTTTTTTGACCGACTCAATGCCCAGGGCGGCGTGGGCCGGCGCACGGTGGAAATCCGCACCATGGACGACGGCTACGAGCCCGACCGCTGCGCCGAAAACACCCGAAAGCTCATTGCCGACGACGTGTTTGCGCTGTTTGGCTACATCGGCACCCCTACCAGCCTGGCGGCGCTGCCGATTTTCACCCAGGCCAAAGTGCCGTTTTTTGGTCCCTTCACCGGGGCTGAGGCGCTGCGCCAGCCCTTCAATCGCCTGATTTTTCATGTGCGCGCTTCGTACTACGACGAAACCGCGCTCATCGTGCGCCAGCTCACCAACCTGGGGCTCAAGAAGATCGCCGTGTTCTACCAGAACGATGCCTATGGCAAGGCGGGGCTGGATGGCGTGACCAAGGCGCTCGCCGATCTCAAGCTTGCGCCCGTAGCCACGGCCACGGTGGAGCGCAATACCACCGACGTGAAGGCCGCCGTGGACAAGCTGGTGCCCGCCATGCCCGACGCCGTGGTGCAGATTTCGTCCTATGGGGCCAGTGCTGCGTTTGTGCGCGCTGCGCGCCAGGCGGGCTTTGGCGGCACGTTCTATAACGTGTCGTTTGTAGGCACCCAGGCGCTGGCCGACGAGCTGGGCAAGGACGGTGCAGGTGTGGTGGTGTCGCAGGTGGTGCCCTCACCCTACCAGCCCTCACGCCAGATCACACGCGAGTTTCTGGAGGCCATCAAGAAGGGCGGCGACAAGGTGCAGGCCAACTATTCCAGCCTGGAAGGGTACCTGGCAGCCCGCGTTTTCACCGAAGGCCTGCGTCCGGCGCTGGCCGGTGGCAAGCTCAGCCACGACAGCTTCATCGCAGGCATGGAATCGCTGGGGTCGCAGGTGATTTCCGGGTTCCCGGTGTCCTTCAGCAGCTCGGACCACACGGCATCGAGTTTTGTGGAAATGTCCATGCTCACAGGCGACGGCCGCGTCAGAACCTGACTCCGCCAGCGCGGCGGGCGTTCTTTCAGCCCAAGGCGCGCGTGCGCGCCAGTCCCTGCATGAACGCCTCGCAGCGCGCCAACTGTTCCAGGCTCACAAATTCATCGGGCTGGTGCGCCTGCTGAATGCTGCCGGGGCCGCACACCACGGTGGGAATGCCGGCGTTCTTGAAAAGGCCGGCCTCGGTGCCAAAGGCCACCAGCGTGGTGCCCTTCTCGCCGGTGAGCTCTTGCGCCAGGCGCGTTACGGCATCGTCCTTGCTGCCCAGAAAACTGGGGATTTCGCAGATGGTCTCGAAGCTGAAACCTGCCGCGGGCGCCACCGTCTTCATGGCCGGCTCCAGCGCCTGGGCGTAGGCCACCACCTCGGCCTGCATCTGGGCGGCGTTAGCGGTGGGCAGGTTGCGAAACTCATAGCGAAACTCGGCATCGCGCGGCACCACGTTGTCGGCGATGCCGCCGTGAAACTGGCCCACGCTGGCCGTGGAGAACGGCACGTCAAAGCCCGCAAAGCGCGGCTCGTTGCGCTCGAACCCCTCGGCCATGTCGCGCACCCGGCCCACCACGCGGGCCGCCATTTCGATGGCGTTGACCGAGTGCGGCGTGAGCGACGAGTGGGCCTCTTTGCCGCGCACGCAGCACTTGTAGCGGTACACCCCCTTGTGCGCGATGGCGGGCACCATGCTGGTGGGTTCTCCCACGATGCAGGCCAGAGGCCGGATGCCTGCGTCGCGCAGGTCGGCAATCAGTTCCTTCACACCAAAGCAGCCGATCTCTTCTTCGTAGGTGAAGGCAAAGTGCACGGCAAAGGGGGCGTCGCTGTTCAAAAACTGCTCGGCCTGCGAGAGGGCGATGCCAATGAAGGCCTTCATGTCAGCGCTGCCACGGCCAAAAAGCCTGCCGTCCTGCACCACGGCGCCCAGCGGGTCCATGCTCCAGTCCTGTCCGTCCCAGGGCACCGTGTCGGTGTGGCCCGACAGGATGACCCCGCCGGGCTTGCCCTCGCCCAGCGTGGCAAACAGGTTGGCCTTGGTTTTATCGGCGTTCCAGGTCAGGCGGCTTTTCACGCCCAGTTGCGCCAGATGGTCGCGGATGAAATGAATCAGCTCCAGGTTGGAGCGGTGGCTGACGGTGTTCATGCGCACCAGGGTTTGCGCAAGTTCCAGGGCGTGGGGTGAAATCATGGCGTGGGGGCGTCAACGTACGGGTGGGCGGCCATCTGCAAGCCGGGCTAGACTGTGAATTCGTAAGGATGCACATCATGAACGTTATTGATTCCATCGTCACCCAGGCCGCCGGTATTGCCGCAGTGCGCCGGGACATTCACGCCCACCCCGAGCTGTGTTTTGAAGAAGTGCGCACCGCTGATGTGGTGGCACAAAAGCTCACCGAGTGGGGCATTCCCATCCACCGGGGGCTGGGCAAGACCGGCGTGGTCGGCATCGTCAAGGGGCGGGACGGCGGCGCCAGCGGCCGTGCCATCGGCCTGCGCGCCGACATGGACGCGCTGCCCATGCAGGAGTTCAACACCTTTGCCCATGCGAGCCAGCACCGCGGCAAGATGCACGCCTGCGGCCACGATGGGCACACGGCCATGCTGCTGGCGGCGGCGCAGCACTTTGCGAAACACCGCAATTTCGATGGCACCGTGTACTTGATCTTTCAGCCAGCGGAAGAGGGCGGTGGCGGCGCGCGCGTGATGATCGAGGACGGCCTGTTGGAGCAGTTCCCCATGCAGGCCGTGTTTGGCATGCACAACTGGCCGGGCATGAAGATGGGCCAGTTTGCCGTGAGCCCGGGACCGGTGATGGCTTCCAGCAACGAGTTCAAGATCACCATCCACGGCAAGGGTGGCCACGCCGCCATGCCGCACACCGGCATCGACCCGGTGCCCATTGCCTGCCAGATGGTGCAGGCCTTTCAGACCATCATCAGCCGCAACAAGAAGCCGGTGGATGCGGGCGTGATCTCGGTCACCATGATCCACACGGGCGAGGCTACCAACGTGGTACCCGACAGTTGCGAGTTGCAGGGCACCGTGCGCACCTTCACGCTGGAGGTGCTGGACATGATCGAGGCGCGCATGAAACAGGTGGCCGAACACACCTGCGCCGCGCATGAAGCCACTTGCGATTTCGAGTTTGTGCGCAACTACCCGCCCACCGTGAATTCGGCTGCCGAGGCCGACTTTGCGCGCAAGGTGATGGCCAGCATCGTGGGCGAGGCCAACGTGCTGGTGCAAGAGCCCACCATGGGCGCCGAAGACTTCGCCTTCATGCTGCAGGCCCGGCCCGGCGCCTACTGCTTTATTGCCAACGGCGACGGCGGGCACCGCGACATGGGCCACGGCGGCGGCCCCTGCACGCTGCACAACCCGAGCTACGACTTCAATGACGACCTGATTCCGCTGGGCGCCACCTATTGGGTGCGGCTGGCCGAAGAATGGCTGGCGCAGGCCCGCGATTGACCGGCGACTGGCCGGTGCAAGGCAGCCGGGACGCTGGGCATCTTCACGAATCGGGCGCGAGTTCTCAGGCGGCACCACCGCGCACGCTCTTTTTGCCATCGGTTCAGGAAACCCCATGATCGGTATCGTCCAGGCGTTTGCTCCCACCTACGCGCGTGCACGCACGCAGTTTCTGGAGGCCGCCGCCACGGCCAGCCTGCCGATCGAATCGCACCGCCATCCTTTGCTGGGGCGCGATGGCGAAGACCTGGCCATGGACGTGGTGCGGGATGGCCCACCTGACGCGGACAAGCTGCTCATCGTGAGCAGCGGCTGCCATGGCGTGGAGGGGTTTTGCGGCAGTGGCGTGCAGGTGTTTGCGCTGCACGACCAGGAGTGGCGCGACCTGGCGCACGCCCAGGGCGTGGCCGTGCTCTACATCCACGCGCTCAACCCCTATGGGTTCTCGCACCTGCGCCGCACCACGCACGAGAACGTGGATCTGAACCGCAATTTTCACGACTTCCGCCAGCCCCTGCCCGTCAATGCCGCCTACCGCGAAGTGGCGCCGTTGTTGCTGCCCGATGCGTGGCCGCCGCAGGCGGACAACGAGCGTGCCGTGCAGGCCTATATCGCTGAGCATGGCGGAGCCGCCTGGCAGGCGGCCATCACGCGCGGGCAGCACGAGTTTGCCCAGGGTCTGTACTTCGGCGGCACGGCACCGACCTGGAGCAACCAGACGCTGCGCGCGGTGCTGCGCCAGCATGGCCGCCGGGCATCGCGCGTGGGCTGGATTGATCTGCATACAGGCCTGGGGCCCAGTGGCCTGGGCGAGCGCATCTACTGCGGGCCTGACGATGCCGCCGCCGTGCAGCGCGCGCGCCACTGGTGGGCAGGCGATGGCGCCACGCCCGTCACTTCCATCTACGACGGTTCGTCCACCTCGGCTTTTCTTACCGGGCTGATGTGGAGCGCCATCCTGGACGAATGCCCCCAGGCCGAGTTCACCGGCATTGCCATGGAATACGGCACGCTGCCATTGCAGGACGTGCTGCAGGTCCTGCGTGCCGAGCACTGGCTTTATCTGCATCCCGAGACCCCCGCTGTACAGGCCGCGCAGATCAAGGCGCAGATGCTGGCGGCGTTCTATACCGACACCGACGCCTGGAAGGGTCAGATCATCAGCCAGGCGCGGCAGTCGATGTTCCAGGCGGTGCAGGGACTGAAGCGGCCCTGGGGGCGTGAATCGTTCTAAGATACAGCGCAGCAAAATTTTGCCGACACCGTTCTCTTTCCAACTTTTCCATCAAGGACCAACGACATGGCCGACCTGAACGCCACTTTCGAAGCCGCTGTGGCCAATTCCAAGAACCTCAGCGAGCGTCCCGACAACGTCACGCTGCTGAAGATCTATGCGCTGTACAAGCAGGCCACGGCGGGCGACAACACCGAAAAGAAGCCCAGCTTCTCCGACGTGGTGGGCCGCGCCAAGTGGGACGCATGGGAAAAGCTCAAGGGCACCGGTCTGGATGCTGCCAAGCAGCAGTACATCGACCTGATTGAGTCGCTCAGCTGAAGCGCGGGTCACGTCCATGAAAAAAGCGGCTTCATGCCGCTTTTTTCATGGGCCGATGCGGCGCACAGTGCGTCCCAAAGTGCGTCAGTCGCGCCAGGTCACGCTGTCGCCCGGTGCTGCGCGCTGCGTGCGAAACCCGTTGGCCGGATGCGCCGGGTCGGCCAGGCCGAACGAGATGCCGCAGACGATGCTGCGGTCTTGCGCAATGCCCAGCGCCTCGCGCAGAACACTGGGGTAGGCGGCCAGCGCGGCTTGCGCAATGGTCGCCACGCCCAGGCTGTGGGCGGCCAGCAAAAAATTGCCAACGTAGGCGCCGCAGTCCACCGCGCCATACATGCCCAGGGCCTCGTCGCTGCTGACGATGGCCACATGCGGCGCACCGAACATGGTGAAGTTCTGGGCCGCCTGCCGTGCCGAGGCCTCGCGGTCGCCCTTGGGAATGCCCAGGGCTTCGTAAAGGCCCCAGCCGCATTCGCGGCGCCGCTCCTGGTAGACGCCCCGGTATTCACGCGGCCAGGGCAGGTCGGGCGCCGGGGACTCGGCGGCCACATGGGCCTGCAGGGCGCTGCGCAGGCGCGCCAGCGTGGCACCGCTGGCAATGGTGAGCTGCCAGGGCTGCGCATTGCACCATGAGGCCGTGCGCTGCGCGGCGGCAAGGATGCGGTCGATGGTGGCGCGGTCCAGCGCCTGCGGCAGGAAAGCGCGGCAGCTGTAGCGGGTGTGCAGCAGGGCGGACAGCGTTTCGTAGGCGGGCGTTGTCCCGGCCGGTGTGGTGGCGGACGGCGGTGTGTGGGGTGCTGTCATTTCAGGCTTTGCGGGCCGCAGCCTTGGCGGGCGCGCGGCGGGCCGTGGTGCTGTCTTTGACGGCCTTGGCCGGTTTCTTTTGGGTCGCCGGTGCCATGTGCGCAGCGGGGTGGGGGGCGTTGAGCAGTGCATCGAGCTGCTCACCGATTTCTGCTTCGATGCGGTCCTTAAAGGCGCCAAACAAAAAGCCCAGCGCGGCCTTCATTTCAAACTGGTGGGCATCCACCAGCAGGGTGCCTTTCACGCCGGCACGGCTGAAATACAGGGTGTCCTGCGTATCGCCTTCTTCATAGCTGCAGTCCATGTCGAATTTTTTTTCGGCCTTTTCGGCCCAGGACACGCCGACCTTGCGGGCTTCTTGGAAGCCCAGGTGGTGTTCGCGGTGGATGTGGATGTCAGGCACCGGGTGGCTCCTTGGGGGTGATAGTGCGCGCAGGCTCTGGTGGCGTTGCGTTTCGGGCTGTTTTGCCAGTTGTCTGACAGCATCATAAAACCGGGGCCACTGGTGGCCCTCACGCGCGAAAAGGGCTTCGAACGCGGGCACCAGTTCGTCGTAGGCGGCCTGTGCGGCAAAGCTGGCGTTGTTGGCATGGGCCACCCAGCGGTCATAACCCGCCAGCTGCGCGGCATTCATGGCGGTGGGGCGATCGCTGGGGGCCTCCAGCCAGCCGGCCCGCAGCGCGGCGTAGTCGCTTCGAAAGGATTGCATTGCTTCTGTTTTCATAGCTGCTAGCGCTTTCTCATCAAGCGCTAGAGCCTCTTTTTGCTCATAAATGACCGACAGCCGTGCGCGCGTCGTGCGTGTCAGTGCGCGGAAGGCGCTGCGTCGCGCATCGCTGGTGGCAAAAGCCTGGCGGGCCTGTGGTGTGGATTGGGTCGCCAGCCACTGCGCGCTGCCCAACCGCTCTACCGCCGTGGCAAACGATTCGTTGAACAGTGTGTCGCCCGGTGCATAGACCACCTGGTGCGCCAGCTCGTGGAACAGCAGGCGCACAAACTCGCCCTCGGGCCAGGCGATGAACGTGCTGAGCAGCGGGTCGCCGCCCGCCCAGTTCATGTAACCCAGGGTGGAGTAGGCGGGCACGCCATACACCTCGACTTCCAGGCCTTGCTGTGCCAGTTGTGCGGCCTCGGCCCGGGCATCGGCTTCGGCGAAGTAACCGCGGTAGCCAATGCAGCCCGTTACGGGGAAGCACCAGGTGTGCAGCGTGAGCGCATAGGGCGGCGCGGCCACCACGTTCCACACCGCAGCGGGGCGCTTGAGGTCTGCATAGCGGCGGTAGCTGGCGTTGTCGGGCAGGCCCAGCTCGGCCACGGCAAAGGCGCGGGCGCGCTGGGCCAGATGCAGGCGCTCGCGCAGTGCGGGGGTGGTGTCGGTGCGGGTGATCCACTGGTCGATGGGATCGGCCGCCTGCATGATCTGCAGGTGCCCACGCACGGATTGCCAGTAGTACCCGAGCGTGCTGCCCTGGCTGGCGCATCCCGGCAGTGCCAGCACCATGAGGCAGAGCAGGGCAAGGCGTGGCAGAAACGAAGGGGGCATGGCGGCAGGGCAAAAAAGGGGGAGTCTGCAGTGTAGACACAAGGCCCGGGCAGGGCTTGCCCACCAGTTTCTGCGAAACGGATACGGGGTTGTGCGCGTGCAGGTCATCCCTAGAATGCACCATGACCCACGTTGTTCCCGAGCCGACCGCCGATGTGCCCACGGGCCTGTGTGTGGATGACGCCGGTTGCCCGCGCTGCAGCTGGTGCCAGGCCACCCCCGGCTATCGCCACTACCACGACCATGAATGGGGTTTCCCCGTGGCAGACGACCGACGTCTGTTCGAGAAGCTGTGTCTGGAGGGCTTTCAGTCGGGCCTGAGCTGGCTCACCATCCTGAACAAGCGCGAGGGCTTTCGTGCGGCGTTTGCCCACTTCGATGCGGAGCAGGTCGCGGCCTTGGGCGCGCGCGACGTGGAGCGCCTGGTGCAGGACGCAGCCATCGTGCGTCACCGGGGCAAGATCGAGTCCACCATCAACAATGCGCGGCGCGTGCTGGAGCTGCGCCGCGAGTTTGGTTCGCTGGCGCACTACGTGTGGCGCCATGAGCCTGCGGCCGCCGACCGGCCCGGTCGCATCACGCGCGAGGTGGCGCGCACCCTGTCCACGTCGCCCGCGTCCATTGCCCTGGCCAAAGACCTGAAAAAGCGCGGCTGGAGTTTTGTGGGGCCCACCACGGTGTATGCCTTCATGCAGGCCATGGGGCTGGTGAACGACCATCTGGAAGGTTGCCATGCGCGCACCCTGGCCTTGAAGGCGCGGGCAAAGTTTGTGGTGCCGTGAAGACCGTGCTGTACGGCCGACATGCCAGGCTGCGCCGCCGACCGGCCCTGCCCGCATGAAGCACGTTTGCCCCCATTGCCAGCAGCCCGGCGTCAGCAACGCAGCGCTTCGCTGGTCCACGCGAGAGGGCCCTGCGCAATGCAGTGACTGCGGCGGGCTGTCGCATGTGCTGGCCAGCACGGCCAACGCCATTGGCGTGTTCACCTGGATGACGCCGATCGGTGGCCTGGTGCTGGGCGCGGCGTTTGCGTCCGTTGGGATTGTGGTGGCTGGCTTGCTGGTGGCGGGTTTGGGCAATGTGTGGATGTGGCGCCGGTGCGAGCTGTTTCCGACAGAGAGAAAGACCGCACAAACTGCGCGCCGTGTGGGCTGGGCGGCTGCGCTTGTTTCGGCAGTAATGGCGTTCCTGGGCTGACCTTGGCAGACGGGCGGATCAGGGTGCGACAGGCCCGGGGTGCCAGCGACTATTGCCGCACTACCGGCCGCAGCATCCACAACGCCGCCAGCGCCGCCACACCCAGCAGGGAGGTAACCCACAAGGCCGCAGCGCCCACGCCATCGATCAGCAGTCCAAACAGCAGCGGCGCAAAGGCCTGTGCCACGCGGGCGGGTGCCATCATCAGGCCCTGGCGTTCGCCGTAGCCCGCCGGGCCGAAAAACGCCAACGGCAGCGTGCCCTTGGCGATGGTCAGGATGCCATTGCCCGCGCCGTGCAGTACGGTGAACACCGCCGCTGCCGGGGCGCCCACCACCATCAGGATGGCCGCGCCCACCGGGTGGGCGGCGGCGGCCAGCTGGGCCGACAGCAGCGGGTGCAGGCGACTCAGCAGGCCAAACTCCAGCAGGCGTGCCACCACCTGGGCGGGGCCCACCAGCGCTGCGATGGCCACCGCCGCCTGCAGTGATGTGCCGCTGGCCTGCAGCAGGCGCGGCAGGTGGGCGGCCATGGCCGTGCTGGTGAACCAGGTCACGGCAAAGACAAACGACAGCAACACCGCAGTGCGCAGCGCGTGGGGCGCGTCGGAGGCCGCAGGCGTCGGCAATGCCTGCGTGGCTTTCTCCGAGGCGGGCGCCGGTGCCGGTGCCGGTGCCGGTGCGTTCTGCCCGGTTGCCGCGTTCTCGATGCCGGGCAATCCGCCATTGAGTGGCAAGCCCACCAGCAGGTGCAAGGCCGCCCAGCCAAAACATGCGCCACGCCAGCCCCATTGCAATTCCATCCAGGCCGACAGCGGCCAGCCCACGGTGCTCGCGAAACCCGCAATCAGGGTGATGCCGGTGATGGCCCCGCGTGCGCCCTGGCCGTACAGACGCACCAGCGTGGCAAAGGCCGCTTCGTACAGGCCCGAGCCCATGGCCACGCCCATCAGCGCCCAGGCCGCGAACAACCCCACGGGGCCCTGAGCCATGCCCATGCCCGCCAGGCTGGCGGCAAACAACAGATTGGTGCCGACCAGCACCGGGCGGCCGCCGTGCCGGTCAATCGCCCGGCCCGCCAGCGGCCCCAGCAAGGCCGACACGATGAGCGCCAGCGAGAACGCGGCAAACACCATGGACGTTGCCACGCCCAGGTCGCGCGCCATGGGTACCGCCAGCATGGCGGGCAGGTAGTAGGTCGAGGCCCAGGCCAGCGTTTGCGCGCAGCCCAGGCGTGCCACGGTCCAGCGTTGGGACGATGGCCTCATGGCAGGTTGTGCGGCACGGTGTGCAGACGGGGGGCGCGAGGGTGTGCTGCGGGCGGTGCGTCAGGCGCGTCGGCCTTTGGCATCGATGACCACTTCACCGTCCTCCTTGGTGAAGGCTCCCTTCTGCGGTGTGGGCAGGATGTCCAGCACCTGCTCGGACGGGCGACACAGCCGCGTGCCCAGCGGCGTGACGACGATAGGACGGTTGATGAGGACGGGGTGGGCCAGCATGGCATCAATGAGCTGCGTGTCGGTCACGCCAGGGGCGCCCAGGTGCAGTTCTGTGAACAGCGCTTCCTTGGTCCGCACTGCGTTGATCACTGGCTGGCCGGTGGCCGCAATCAGTGCTAGCAGCGTGGCGCGGTCGGGTGGGGTCTTCAGATATTCGATGACCTCGGGCTCGGCGCCGCTGTTGCGGATCATGGCCAGGGTGTTGCGGGACGTACCGCATTGGGGGTTGTGATAGATGGTGATGCGGGGCATGGCTGGGTCGGTGGTGGGGGAGTGCAGCTTCAGGCGCTGGCAGGTCGGGGCGTGAATGGATCCGCCGCGCGGGGCGCGGGCCTGTGCAGCGACGGCAAGATGGTAGCCATGATCAGGCGGCTTGCAGGGGCGACTGTTAGCGCGCCATCTCCAGGTGGTCCAGCAGCACGAAATCCGTGCCCGGTGCCGGCTGGGCGAACAACGCCAGGCTGTTGAAACGCAGCGGGGGCAGGTCGGAGAAGAACTCCTGTGCGGCGTCGAACACCAGGGCCTGTGTCTGGGCGTCCACCTGTTGCAGGGGGCCGGTGATGGGCAGGTAAAACCGGTACTCGTCCAGCTTGAGCGGGTGGCTTGGGTGCTGCAGCAATTGGGCCTGCCGGTGCGTCAGGTCTGCGGACTGCTGATGGGCCAAACCGGCGTCGGACGGCGGCGCTGCCAGCGGTTGCAGCTGGGTCATGCACCGTGCGGCAGCCTTGTGGATGAGCGCATTGGCAGCGGGGGAGGCGAGCGGTACGAGCGCCAGAAAGTCGTCGATGCGCTCCACATGCAGGGGTGGCAAAACCACCGGTTCCAGGCTGTGCGCCACCGTTTGAACTTCGTGGTGCAGCGTGACCCAGTCGGTGCCGGCAGCCAGCGCAAACGGAGCCATGAGTGCGGCATGCCAGCCATGGATGCGTGGCGCAGCGGTCAGCTGCTGCAGGTCTTGCGGGCTCACGCCTTCAATTTCTGGTTGCTGCAGGGGCTGCAGCAGTGCGGCGCAGCGGCCCAGCCAGTGGCTTCCGGCCAGCCAGCCCAGGCTGCCAGGGTTGGGTGCGTAAGACACCGCGTAGCGGTGGGCGGCGGAGGGCGTGCTGTGGTGCATGGCGGGATTGTGGTGCGGGCTGCAAACGGGGCGCGGGCAGTGGTCGCATTGCTCAGCCGCCTTTGTCTCCGTTCACCCAGCCCATGTCCAGTGGGCGGTCTTCAAACTCGGTGTTGAGCACCACGGTGCTGGTGGTGCGTGCCACGCCCGCAATGGCCTTGATCTCGTACAGCACATCCTCCAGCGCGCGCGCATGGGTGGTGCGCACTTTGGCCAAAAAGTCGTATTCGCCCGCCACACTGTGCAGCTCTTGCACCTGCGGCATGGCACGCAGACGCGGTGCCACGTCACGGCAGTGGATGCCGCCGTCGTTGCGGATGGCCACGAAAGCCGTGAAGTTCAGCCCCACCCGCTCCGGGGCCACGCTGATCGAGAAGCGACGGATTACCCCTTTGTCGAGCAGCTTCTTCACGCGCTCATGCACGGCAGCGGTGGACAACCCCACTTCAGTCCCCACGTCGGCATAGGAACGCCGGCCATCCGCGCCAAGCGCCGAAATTATTCTGGCGTCCATGTCATCTGTCTGAATATTTGCTTGCATGACGGCTAAATTTTGGTAAAAACTCTGAAAACCTCGTGGTTTCCATAAATTATTCGGTAAGAGGAAGAATATGCCGGCAATTTTCAATGCGCAAGCCCGTGTGCAGCGCACCTGGGCCGTTGCGGTGGCCTTGCTGCTGGTCTATGTGGTGTGGGGCACCACGTATTTCGCCATTGGTATCGCACTGCAGACCATGCCGCCCCTGCTGATGAACGCGATCCGCTTCCTGTGCGCCGGCGGCGTGATGCTGCTGATCGCCCCCATGCAGGGACATGCGCTGCCAACGGCGCAGCAGTGGCGCAACTCGGCCCTGGTTGGCGGGCTGATGGTGTTTCTGGCCATGAACCTGATCGGCTTTGCGCAAAAGCTGGGCATCGGTTCGGGCCTGATGGCCACCGTGGTCACCACCATGCCCATGTGGCTGGCGCTGTGGTCGCGCTGGGGCGGCGAGCGGGTGCCATCCACGAGCTGGATCGGGCTGGCGCTGGGCGTGGCCGGTGCACTGCTGCTGGCGCTGGCGGGAGATTTCTCGGCCACCTGGCTCGGTGCGCTGCTGGCCTTTGGTGCGCCGCTGTGCTGGAGCGTCGGCTCCTACGCCTCGCGCAAATTGTTGTTGCCGGCGCCCGCCATGGCTTCAGCAGCGCAATGGCTCACGGGAGGTGCCATGGGTTTGGGCGTGGCCTTGTGGGTGGAGCCCCTGAGTGCACTGGCGCAGGTGAGTGCCGCTTCGTGGATGGCCTGGGTGTACCTGCTGGTCTTTGGAACCCTGGTTGCGCTCAATGCCTACCTGTGGCTGTTGCAAAACACCTCGGCTGCTTTGGCTGGCAGCTATTCGTTTGTGAATCCGGCCGTGGCTCTGTTGGTTGGCGTGGGCATGGGGGGCGAGCGATTGACGGGCTGGGTGTTCGCTGCGCTACCGCTGGTGGGAGCTGCGCTGGCATTCATTCTGTATGGCTCGGCGATGCGGGTCTGGTGGGTGAAATGGCGGCGTGTGGCCCCACACCCGGCCTGTGAGGTGCAGCGGCCCCCTGCCTGACGTTTGCCGGGTGGGCGCGGTGCGCGCTGCCCGGCAAAGTTGACGTGCTGGTGGCGAGCGTTCGGTACTTTCGATGCACTGCAGGGTTGCCGGGATTCACCCGGGCGTTGCGGATGCAGGCGCGAATTTTTGGGTACGCAGGAACGCAGAAACCAAAGGTAAGTAGATCGAACCTTTGCTGCGCCAAAAACGGGTTTCAGACCCGTGCCCCTCCAACGGGAGGGCGGCGAGAGGCCTGCTGCTGGCCACAGGCGGGGCTGAGCCGCTGAGTGGCGCATTCCTTTGATGCGCCGATGGCGTGTTGACGCGCCGGATGGCAACTTCAAGAATGCGCAACCATGAAGCACTTGCTGCACATACTGGAAGGGCGTCTTCAGACGCTGCCGGTCCGCATGGCGGTTCAGCTGCCTGCGGGGCAGCAGCTGGGTGCGCGTGACGCGGTCGTAACTTTGCGGTTTCGGGACCGCATGGCGCTGGTGGCCCTGGCCTCCGGGGAAATTGGCAAGGTCGGTGCGGCGATTGTCGAGGGCAAGGTGGCGTTGGAAGGCAGCATGCGCGCACTGATGGCCGCTGCCGCCGGGCTGCTGGCGCGCAACCCGGTGCAGGACTCGCGCCATCACTGGTGGCGCCAGGTGTTGGCGCGTGCGCGATCGATGGCGGTGCACTCCGTGCCGCAGGATGCGCGCCAGGTGCAGTTTCACTACGACCTGTCGGATGATTTTTATGCGCTTTGGCTGGACCCGCTCAGGGTGTATTCGTGTGCCTATTTTCGCGACCCCACCATGACGCTGGCGCGCGCGCAGGAGGCCAAGCTGGATCTGATCTGCCGCAAGCTGCGTCTTCAGCCGGGTGAGCGTTTTCTGGACATAGGCGCCGGCTGGGGTGCCCTGCTGCTGTGGGCTGCGGAGCACTATGGTGTGGATGCGACGGGCATCACGGTATCGCGCAACCAGCATGCGCATGTGCAGCAACTCATAGCGGCACGCGGGCTCGCGGGGCGGGTGCGCGTGCAGCTGTGCGACTACCGGGAACTCCAGGCCGAAAAGCCTTTCGACAAGGTGGCATCCGTGGGCATGTTCGAGCATGTGGGGCGGGCGAAGATGAGCGCCTACTTCGCCACCGTGCGAAACCTCTTGCACCCCGGCGGACTGCTGCTCAACCACGGCATCACCGCCGGTGGTGTGGACAACGCGCAACTGGGCGCCGGCATGGGCGATTTCATCGAGCAATACATCTTTCCGGGTGGCGAGTTACTGCACGCCAGTGCCGTGTTGCACGACATGGCGCAGGCCGGGCTGGAGATGGTGGACACCGAAAATCTGCGCCCCCATTACGCTCGCACGCTGTGGGCCTGGTCGGATGCGCTGGAAGCCGCGCTGGAACCTGCACGCCAGGTGCTGCTGGCGCAGACGGGGCCGGAGCGGGCAGACAAGGCATTGCGCGCCTACCGTCTGTATCTGGCGGGCAGTGCCCTGGGGTTTGAGCGCGGCTGGATGGCACTGCACCAGATGCTGGCAGTGCACCCCGATGGCAACATGGGCTCTGGCACGTTGACGGGGGCACAATCGGCTTATCCGTTCACGCGCGACTACATCTACACCGAGGCACCCACTTCATGCTCTACAAATTCAAATCCCGCTCCGCTCCCGATCTGATCATGCTCGAACCCCACGGGCGCCAGATCCTTCAGATTCTCGGCAAGACGCCCGGTCCCACCGGCATCATCACGGCCGCACAGATTCCGGCGGCCATGGCTGCGCTGCAAGCCGCTGTTGCGGCCGACGAGGCGCTAACCGATGCGCAGGAGCCGACGGACGATGAGGCCGTCGAGCGCCCGGACACCGTGCGCCTGCACCAGCGCGCGGCGCCGTTTCTTGAAATGCTGCGCCGTTCTGTGGCGCAAGAGCACGACGTGGTGTGGGGCGCCTGAAGCGACCCCTGGTTTTGCGCAGTCCTCAATCGACCTTTGCGCCCGAGGCTTTCACCACGCCCGCCCATTTGCGGTGCTCATTGTCAATATGCCGGGTGAACTCGGCGGGGGTATTGCCTCCGGGGATGGCCCCCTGCGCCAGCAGCCGCTCTTTCATGGCCGGTGATGCCAGGGCCTTGGCCACTTCCTGCTGAATGCGGTTGACGATGTCGGGTGGCGTTCCTGCAGGCGCCAGCAGGCCAAACCATGAACTCGCCTCATAGCCCTTGAGCGCGGGGCCCCCGGCCTGCTCCACCGTGGGCACGTCGGGCAGCGCGGCAGAGCGCTCGCCACTGGTCACCGCCAGCGCGGTCAGCTTGCCTGCCTTGATCTGCGCCATGGACGATGGCAGGTTGTCAAACATTACATCGGCATTGCCCGCCACCATGTCCATCAGCGCCGGCCCTGAACCTCGGTACGGCAGGTGCAGCATGTAGGTACCTGTCATGCTCTTGAACAGTTCTCCCGCCAGATGGATGGACGTGCCGTTGCCGCTGGACGCCATGTTCATCTTTCCCGGACTGGCTTTGGCCACACGGATGAAGTCCTGCACGTTTTTCACGCCCAACGCCATGGCCTTGTCGGCATTCATCACCATTACATTGGGCACCGCAGCCACCAGCGTCACCGGGGCAAAGTCCTTGATGGGGTCGTAGGGCAGCTTGGCGTAAAGGGCCCGGTTGATTCCGTGCGTTCCCACGGTCCCCATCAGCAGGGTGTAGCCATCGCCGGGCGCCCGGGCCACGATCTCTGCGCCCACGTTGCCTCCGGCGCCCGCCCGGTTGTCCACGATGAACTGCTGGCCAAACGCACGGCTAAGGTCCGGCACCAGCGCACGCGCCAGGATGTCGGTAGTGCCACCGGGCGCAAAGGGCACGACGATGCGCACCGGCTTGGTGGGCCAAACGCCCTGGGCATGCGCGGATGGCAGCACCGCGAATGTGCAGCCGAACGTGACAGCCGCCACGGTGGCAAGGCTGCGGCGACGGAAGGTGTTGATGCGTGGGGTCATGGTGTTCCTTTCTGTGAAGACCCCTTGGTTCTACGCGTCCTGTGCCGGGCGGTGCAGGTGGATAACCCCAGGCACACTGCTGCCCTAATGCCCACGAAGGCGGTGGTGTGGCGGGCATGTTCCATGAAAAAAGCCGCCTGGCCGTTAGGGGCAGGCGGCTTTAAGCCAATAGGCGGAACGCTGTTGAGGCTCAGTCGGCGTAGGTGCCAGCGGCCTTGATGACGGCGCCCCACTTGTCGATTTCAGCCTGAACAAACTTCTTGTGCTCTGCGGGCTCGATGCGCTTGTCCGTTACCACCACGGCACCCAGACCCTCCTGCTTCTTGATGAATTCGGGGTCTTTCAAGGCAAGCTTGAGGGCATCGTTGATCTTGGTCACGATGGCCGCTGGCGTGCCCTTGGGCGCATACAGGCCGTGCCAGATGGTCACTTCAAAGTTCTTCAGCCCCGATTCGGCCAGCGTGGGCAGGTCCTTGAGTGCGGGGGTGGTGAGTCGCTTGGAGGTGGTCACGGCAAAGGCCTTGACCTTCTTGCCTTCAATCTGCGAAGTGGTGTTGGTGGTCTGATCGCACAGCAGGTCGATCTGGCCGCCAATCAGGTCGGTGATGGCTGGCGCCGTGCCCTTGTAAGGCACCGTGGTCATTTCGACCTGCATGGCGTTCTGGAACATCAGGCCGCACAGGTGGGACGCAGCGCCCAAGCCTGCATTGCCCAGATTGATCTTGCCCTTGTTCTGGGCGATCCAGCCGGTGAGCTCCTTCATGTTGTTCGCAGGGATGTTGGGCCGTGCGATCAGGGTCATGGGTACATCGTTGACCATGCCCAGGTATTCGAAATCGTTGGGCACGCTGAACGACAGCTTGCGATACAGCGCAGGCATGGTGGACATGCCGATGTGGTTGAGCAGCAGGGTGTAGCCATCGGGGGTGGCGCGGGCCACGCGGGCTGCACCGATCGAGCTGCCTGCACCTGCCGTGTTGTCCACGACCACGGTAACGCCCAGCGGCTTGCGCAAGGCTTCGGCCAGGTCACGCGCTACGCGGTCCGTAGGGCCGCCTGCAGTGAAGGGCACCACCAGAGTGACGGTCTTGTCCTTGGCGGGGTAATCCTGGGCGTGGGCACCCAGCGAGGCGGCCGCAGCGATGGCAATCAGTGCGAGTTTCGGCATTTTTTTCATGAAAGGCTCCTGTACTTGGACGCGCCATGATAGCGAGCCCTCCCAAAGGGCGTATTGAGGAAATCACTTAGCGCTTGTCAGGGATGAATTTTATTAATATCACCGCCTAGCGCTTATGTGGTAAGCGTGTTATGCTATTAATAACATAGCAAAATCAGGGTAAACGCTAGGCAAACTTTGCACTCCCTGCGCGCGATCCACCACCGGGTTTTTGCGCTGGAGCAAACCGCGCCAGCCCCGGTGTGGCATTTCAGCGATAGCTGCGTGCGTCTTCAATGACGCGGCCGTCGTTGGGCAGGGAGCCTGGGGCCACCATTTGCACTTCGCTGCGCAGCTTGGTCACTTCGCGGGTGACCTCGGCCAGCTGTTGCGCCAGGCCCTCGGCGGTTTCGTGCGTCTCGACCTGCAGCACCATCTCGTCGTTGGCCATTTCGCCGCTGACCACCAGCCTGGCCCGCAGCACCTGTGGAAACCGGCGGGCAATGTCGGCAACCTGGCCCGGGTGCACGAACATGCCGCGCACCTTGGTGGTCTGGTCGGCACGCCCCATCCAGCCCTTGATGCGCGTGTTGGTGCGGCCGGTGGGGCACATGCAGGGCATCACGGCAGACAGGTCGCCGGTGCCAAAACGGATCAGCGGGTAGTCGGGGTTCAGGGTGGTCACCACGACTTCCCCCACCTCGCCCTCCGGCACCGGGTCTCCCGTACCGGGGCGCACGATCTCGACGATCACCCCTTCGTCCAGCACCAGGCCTTCGCGTGCCGTGGTCTCATAGGCAATCAGCCCCAGATCGGCCGTGGCGTAGCACTGGTAGCCGGCGATGCCGCGTTCGGCGAACCAGTCGCGCAGGCTGGGTGGAAACGCCTCGCCAGAGACCAGGGCCTTTTTCACGCTCGGCAGGGGCACGCCCAGTTCAGCAGCTTTCTCGATAATGATTTTGAGGAAGCTGGGCGTGCCGATGTAGCCCGCAGGCTGCAGTTCGGCCATGGCCAGCACCTGCTGCTCGGTCTGGCCCGTGCCGCCGGGGAAGACCGTGCAGCCCAGCGCATGCGCGCCGGTTTCCATCATGGAGCCTGCGGGCACGAAGTGGTAGCTGAAGCTGTTGTGTATCAACTCGCCGGGTCGAAAGCCTGCGGCGTGGATGGCCCGCGCCATGCGCCAGTAATCGGGCCGCGTGCCCTCGGGCTCGTAGATGGTTCCAGGGCTGGCAAACACGCGCGTCATGCCCGGCCCAAAGCCCAGCGCGCTGAAGCCGCCAAACACGTTGGTGGCGCGGCCAGCCTGCTGGCGCTCCAGCAGCTCGTGCTTGCGTGTGACCGGCAGCGCAGCCAGCGCCTCGCGGCTGGTGACGGACCCGGCATCCACCCCCGCCAGAATGCTGGCAAATGCGGGTGATGCCTTCTGGGCATGGGCGATTTGCTGCGGCAGCGCCGCCATCAGCGCCGCTTCACGCTCTGCTGGGCTGCGCGTTTCCAAGGCGTCATAGAACGTGCTCATGCCTGGGTTCCTTTGGGTAGGTTTGAGTCAAAAATGCCTCTGGCGCTTATCTATAAAGCGCAAGCAGCTATCAAATTAAGAGCGAAAACGTTTTGAACTGAGATCAACAAAGGGCGCTGCCTTGAATCCCGGCGCGGCGATCGCCAGCGCACCCGTGGAACTGGCTTTGCCAGGCCACCGGGTGCGTCCCCCTGAGGGGGAAGGCGCGCAGTGCCACAGGGGGCTCCTCAAGCCAACCAGCGCTTGCGGCGCTTGTAGCTCTTGACGTCCTTGAAGCTCTTGCGCTCACCACCGCCCACGCCCAGGTAGAACTCCTTCACGTCTTCGTTGCTGGCGAGGTCGGAGGATGGACCGTCCATCACAATGCGGCCCGATTCCATGATGTAGCCGTAGTCGGAGTACTTCAGGGCCATGTTGGTGTTCTGCTCGGCCAGCAGGAAGGTCACTTTTTCCTTGGTGTTCAGGTCCTTGACGATGTTGAACACCTCTTCCACGATCTGGGGCGCCAGGCCCATGGACGGCTCGTCGAGCAGCACCATGCTGGGGTTGGTCATCAGGGCGCGGCCAATGGCACACATCTGCTGCTCGCCCCCTGAGGTGTAGGCCGCCTGCGAGGTGCGGCGCGTCTTGAGGCGCGGAAAATAGTTGTAGACCTTTTCCAGGTTGGCAGCGATCTCGGCCTTGCTCGACCGCGTGTAGGAGCCGGTGAGCAGGTTTTCCTCGATGGTGAGGTGGGCAAAGCAGTGACGCCCTTCCATCACCTGCACCACGCCGCGTTTGACCAGGTCGGCCGGCGAGAGGTTCTCGATGCGCTCGCCGCGCAGATCGATATTGCCCTTGGTGACCTCGCCCCGTTCACCCTTGAGCAGGTTGGAGACGGCGCGCAACGTGGTGGTCTTGCCGGCGCCATTGCCGCCCAGGATGGCGACGATGCTGCCCTCGGGCACCTGCAGTGAGACACCCTTGAGCACGAGGATCACGTGGTTGTAGATGACCTCGATGCCGTTGACGTTCAGAACGATGTTTTTGGAGTCCATTGTGTTGCCTTCGCTTTGCCAATTGAAAGGGTTGGCGGCAATGCCAGCCCTTTCAATTGGCGGCTGTAAACACAGCCGGTAATAACTGGCGCGGCCCAGGCCAGGAACGCCGCGCAAGGGCCGCCCCGCAGCGCTGGCGTTGTCCCCCTTCCGCAGCGCGTAGCGCTGCAAGAGAAGGGGGAAGGCGCGCAGCGCCTCAGGGGGATGTCCTTAGCTCTGGCAGTCCGCCGCATCGCGGCGCGTCATCTTCTTGTCGGCCAGATACTTCTCAGAGCCAGCCTTGACCATGGGCTTGAGGATCTGCTCGTCCGCCTGGTACCAGTCGGCGCCAACGTCCCACTTCTTGCCGTCCCAGGTTTGCACGCGAGCCCACGACGAACCCATGTGGTCGGCGCAGCTGGTAGACAGAGGGCGCATGACGTTGTTGAAGCCCAGGGAGTCGATTTTCTTCTGGTCGAGGGCGAGGTTTTCCATGCCCCAGCGCACCTGCTCGCCGGTCATGACCTTGCCTTTGCCGAAGCGTTCCTGCGCGCGGCGCACGGCTTCGATGCTCAGCATCTGGATGATCACGCCACGGGTGTACAGCACCGAGCCCACTTCGTCCTTGGGACCCGTGCCCTGACCCTTGTCGTGCACGTTCTTGAGGATGTCCTGGATCACCTTGGGCTGCTGTCCCGAGCCATTGAGCGCCAGTGCGTGGTAACCCTTGGCACCTTCGCCCACGTCGCGCACATCGGGTTCGGCACCGGCCCACCACACGCCATACATCTTCTCGCGTGGGTAACCCGTAGCCTGGGCTTCCTTCAGGGCGGTGGAGTTCATCACACCCCAGCCCCACAGCAGCACGTAGTCGGGGCGGCTCTGGCGCACCTGCAGCCAGGTGGCCTTCTGTTCGACGCCAGGGGCAGTCACAGGCAGCATCTGCAGCTCGAAGCCGTGCATCTTGGCGCGTTCCTGCATCAGCGGGATGGGCTCTTTGCCGAACGGACTGTCGTGGTACACGAGGGTGACTTTCTTGCCCTTGAGCTTGTCCATGCCGCCCAGGCCCTTGCCAATGTGCTGCAGCAAAATGTCGGCGCCCGTCCAATAGCTGCCCATCAGCGGGAAGTTCCACTTGAATGCCATGCCGTCCTGCGAAACCGACAGGCCATAGCCCAGCGTCATCAGCGGGATCTTGTCGGCAGGGGCTTTTTCGGTCAGGGCGAAGGTGATACCGGTCGATTGCGGATCGAACATGGCGACGCCCGGGCGGCTCTTGAGGCGCTCGTAGCATTCCACACCACGGTCGGTCGCATAGCCGGTTTCGCACTCTTCAAAGGCGATCTTCACTCCGTTGATGCCGCCATCGCGGGCGTTGATCATCTTGATGTAGTCCTGCTTGCCGTTGGCCCAGGGCGTGCCGTTGGGCGCGTAGGGGCCGGTGCGGTAGGACAGGAGCGGGAAGAACTGCTCCTTGGCCTGTGCGAAAGCGCTGGTGCTCAGCGACGATGCACAGGCGGCCACGGCGGCTGCGGCAATCACAAGTTTCGAAAGCTTCATGGATGTCTCCTTTGAATGAAAGTATTGAAGCGCGGGGGAAATGCGAAATGGGTAGTGGACGCGCCCATCAGGGCTGCCGGTATCCGGAATTGCGTGTAAGTGGTTTCCTGCAGTGGCGGGTATCAGTGTGGGAACGGCCACAGGCGCATCTTCTGCTTGCCGATGGACCACAGCTTTGCCAGTCCATGGGGTTCGACAATCAGGAACCAGACGATCAGGGCGCCAAAAATCATCAATTCGGCGTGCGACACCGCCGCCGTGGAAATGTCAAATCCAAACGTTGAGGCCAGTGCCGGGAGAAACTGGTTCAGGAAAATGGGCAGTACCACGATGAAGGCAGCGCCAAAGAACGCGCCCATGATGGAACCCATGCCGCCGATGATCACCATGAACAGCAGGCGGAACGAGATTTCGACAGAAAACGCTGCCGGCTCCCACGAGCTCAGGTGCACGAAGGCCCACAGTGCACCGGCCATGCCGACAATGAAGGAGCTGACCGCGAACGCGCTGAGCTTGGCATACATGGGGCGGATGCCGATCACCGCAGCAGCCACGTCCATGTCGCGAATGGCCATCCATTCACGGCCGATGGCGCCGCGCACCAGGTTCTTTGCCAGCATGGCCACCACCACCAGCAGCGCCAGGCAGAAGATGTACTTGCTCATGGCGCTGTCGATGGGTATGCCAAAGACCTGCAGGTTGTTCACCGACACCGAGCCCGAATCGGAATTGTTGGTGAACCACTTGATGCGCAGGAACATCCAGTCGCTGAAGAACTGCGCGGCCAGCGTGGCCACCGCGAGGTATAGGCCCTTGACGCGCAGGCTGGGCAGGCCGAACAGGATGCCGAAGAACGTGGCGCACAGTCCGCCCAGGATCAGCGCGGGGATGAGTGGCATGCCCGGAAAGCGCACGAAGAAGTTGAAGGCGCCGTAAGCACCCACTGCCATGAAGGCACCCGAGCCCAGCGAAATCTGCCCGCAGTAGCCCACAAGGATGTTCACGCCCAGGGCCGCCATCGACATGATGACCAGCGGAATCAGGATGGCGCGGTAAAAATAATCGGTGGCCAGCATGGGCACCACCAGGAAGGCCACCGCCAGCAGCAGGGCAATGGCGATGCGGTCCTGGGCGATCGGAAAGACCTGCTGGTCAGCCCGGTAGCTGGTCTTGAACTGGCCGTTTTCGCGGTAGAACATTATTTACTCCTAAACTTTCAACCAAGGGCGATGATCTTTTGGCTGCGGGCACTGCGTGCCCTTCGCCGAAAAATCATTCTTCGCTGCGCGAAGCGCCCTTCGGGCGAATCGTGTGTTTCACACACGATCGATAATTTTTTCGCCAAACAGACCCTGGGGCCGGAACAGCAGAAACACCAGGGCCAGCACATAGGCAAACCAGATTTCGATGCCACCGCCCACGAAGGGGCCCAGGTACACCTCGGAGAGCTTCTCGCCCACACCGATGATCAGGCCGCCGATGATGGCGCCGGGCACCGAGGTCAGGCCGCCCAAAATCACCACCGGCAGGGCGCGCAGCGCCACGGTGGTCAGCGAGAACTGCACACCCAGCTTGGAGCCCCAGATCATCCCGGCCACCAGGGCCACGACACCCGCCACACACCAGACGATGACCCAGATGCGGTTGAGCGGAATGCCGATGGATTGCGCCGCCTGGTGGTCGTCGGCCACGGCGCGCAGGGCGCGGCCGGTCTTGGTCTTCTGGAAGAAGATGCTCAATATCACCACCAGCGCGGCCGCAATGCCGGCGGCGATCACGTCTTCCTTGTTCACCAGCACACCGCCCTCGAACATCGATTCGAGCAGGAACACGGGCTCCTTGGGCATGCCGACGTCGATCTTGTAGATGTCGCTGCCAAAAAACGTCTGGCCCAAGCCTTCAAGAAAGTAGGTGATGCCCAGCGTCGCCATGAGCAGCGTGGCGCCTTCCTGGTTGACCAGGTGGCGCAGCACCAGGCGCTCAATGAGCCAGGCCACTGCAAACATGCAGATGCCCGCGATCACGAAGGCCAGCAGGTTGGCAACGATCATGTTGTCGATGCCGGTCCATTGGGGAATCCACTCGGCAAACCGGGCCATGGCCAGCGCTGCGAACAGCACCATCGCTCCTTGCGCGAAGTTGAAAACGCCCGAGGCCTTGTAGATCAGCACGAAGCCGAGGGCCACCAGGGAATAGAGCATGCCGGCCATGAGGCCGCCAATCAGTGTTTCAAGAAAGAATGCCATTTGTTTGTTCCGTTCAAAGTCGGTCGGCGCCGGGCCGCCCCAAGGCGATCGAGGCCCTTTTGAGGGGCAGCGCATTGCTCGAAGTGATAAGCGTCGGGGTCATAGACTTTTAGTGGCTGGTGCCAAGATAGGCGCGGATCACGTCTTCGTTGTCGCGGACTTCCTGTGGCGCGCCGTCGCCAATCTTCTTGCCGTAGTCCAGAACCACCACGCGGTCGGAGATGTCCATCACCACGCCCATGTCGTGCTCGATCAGGACGATGGTGGTGCCGAACTCGTCGTTCACGTCCAGGATGAAGCGGCACATGTCCTGCTTTTCTTCCACGTTCATGCCGGCCATGGGCTCATCAAGTAGCAGCACCTGCGGCTCCATGGCCAGGGCCCTGCCCAGGTCCACGCGCTTTTGCAGGCCGTAGGGCAATTGGCCCACGGGGGTCTTGCGGAAGGCCTGGATTTCGAGGAAGTCGATGATGTGCTCGACCTTCTCGCGGTGCGCGATTTCCTCGCGCTCTGCCGGGCCCCAGCGCAGCGCCTGCAGGAACAGGTTGCTCTTGATCTTGAGGTTGCGCCCCGACATGATGTTGTCGATCACGCTCATGCCCTTGAACAGCGCCAGGTTCTGAAAGGTGCGAGCCACACCCATCTCGGCCACCTGGCGGCTGTTCATGTGGTCGAACGTTTTGCCACGGAAGGTGATGGAGCCCTCCGAGGGCGTGTAGACGCCGTTGATGCAGTTGAGCATGGAGCTCTTGCCGGCCCCGTTGGGGCCGATGATGGAGCGGATTTCATGCTCCTTCACGTTGAACGAGATGTCGGTCAGGGCCTTCACGCCGCCAAAGCGCAGGCTGATGTTCTTGACGTCCAGGATGACGTCGCCAATCTTTTTCTGGGTCATGGGGTGCTTTCCGGTGTCTCAGGCACTGACCTTGGCAGGCGCATGGATCTTGGCGTCGATGATCTGCAGCGTGGCGCTGACGCTGCCGGTGCGGCCATCCTCGAACTTGACCTGGGTTTCGATGAATTGTTCGGTGCGCCCGCCGTAGAGCGCATCCACCAGCACGCCGTACTTCTGAGCGATGAAGCCGCGGCGCACCTTGCGGGTGCGGGTCAGTTCGTCGTCGTCGGGGTCGAGTTCCTTGTGCAGCACCAGAAAACGTGCCACCTGCGTGTCCGACATGCCAGGCTCGCCTGCCAGGTCGGCATTGACCTGGCCGATGCACTCGGCAATGAGCTGCAGCACCTGCGACTTGGAGGCCAGGTCCACATAGCCGCCGTAAGGCAGGCCCTGGCGCTCGGCCCAGTTGCCCACGGCCTCGTAGTCGATGTTGATGAAGGCACAGACCTGGTCTTTGCCATGGCCAAAGCACACGGCTTCCTTGATCTGCGGGAAGAACTTGAGCTTGTTCTCGATGTAGTTGGGCGCGAACATGGCGCCGCCAATGAGCTTGCCCACGTCCTTGGCGCGGTCGATGATGCGCAGGTGGCCGTCCTGGTCAAGCACGCCGGCGTCGCCCGTGTGGAAGTAGCCATGGGCATCGATGACCTCGGCTGTGGCGTCGGGGCGCTTGTAGTACTCCTTGAGCACCGACACGCCCTTGACCAGCACTTCGCCGTTGTCAGCAATCTTCAGTTCAATGCCGGGCGCGGCCTGGCCCACGGTGTTGAGCTTGACCTGGCCGTTCTTCTGGATGCACACATAGGCGCAGGTTTCGGTCTGGCCGTAGAGCTGCTTGAGGTTGATGCCGATGGAGCGGAAGAAACGGAACAGGTCGGGGCCGATGGCCGCGCCGGCGGTGTAGGCCACGCGGATGCGCGACAGGCCCATGACGTTGCGCAGCGGGCCGTAGATGGCGATGTCGCCCAGGGTGTACATCAGGCGGTCCATGAAACCCACGCTCTTGCCGTCGAGGATGTCCGAGCCCACGCGCCGGGCCAGGTCCATGGCTTTGGAGTACATCCAGCGCTTGAAGGGGGCTGCGTCTTCCATGCGGATGGAGACGGAGGTGAGCATGCCTTCAAACACGCGCGGCGGCGCGAAGTAATAGGTGGGGCCAATTTCGCGCAGGTCGATCGATATGGTGGCGGCCGACTCGGGGCAATTGATGGTGAAGCCCGCCACCAGCCACTGGGCCAGCGAGAACAGGTGGTCACCCACCCAGGCCGGCGGCAGGTAGGAGATCACGTTGTCTTTGGGATTGAGTCCGTCCACCTCGACGCCGCCCTGCGCGGAGCCGATGAAGCTTGCGTGCGTCTGGCACACGCCCTTGGGCTTGCCGGTGGTGCCCGAGGTGTAGAGGATGACAGACACGTCGTTGGGGCTGTTTTGTGCAACCTGGGCATCCCAGACACCTGCGTGGGTGCGGTCCCATTCGGCGCCCAGCTCCTTGAGTTTTTCGGTGCTGATCAGGCCGGGCTGGTCGTAGTTGCGCAGGCCGCGAGGATCGTCGTAAATGATGTGTGCCATGCCGGGCACGGTTTCGCGCACTTCCAGCAGTTTGTCGACCTGTTCCTGGTTCTCGGCGAACAGGAACTGGACTTCGGCGTCCTCCATCACAAAGGCCATTTCAGAGGCCACGGCGTCCTGGTAAAGCGGAATGGGTACGCCGCCAATGCTCTGCACGGCCACCATGCTCATATAGAGGTGGGGGCGGTTGTCGCCTACCAGCGCCAGGTTCTGGCCGCGCTGGAAGCCCAGGGCGAGCAGACCGCAGCCCAGATGGCGCACGGTCTGGGCTGCATCCTTCCAGGTCCATGTTTGCCAGATGCCGTATTCTTTTTCGCGCAGTGCCGGGGCCGTGGGGCGCTCGGCAGCATGCTTGAGCAGCAGTTGCGGGAACGTGGTCTTCATTCCGGTTCCTAATATTAATGAGGTGTCAGCCCGGTGACTGCCGGGTGCGCGGCCTTGTGGCAGTGCTTTGGACTCCATGCTAGGACTGACTTTGACGTTGTCATGTCTTTCGGACGACAATTTACGGGAAAGTCCTCATGGGGTTGAACCCTCGTTGCCACGGGCTATCGGATAAAGCGCCCATCCCGTCCCACCAGCGTCAGTTCCACAAAGCGCGATGCATTGCGGTCGGGTGTGGTGGCGTTGATCTCGAAGCCACCCAGATCCCACTTTTTGAGGTTCCAGGTGGCGTCGATAAAGGCGGCGCGCGTTGGATTGCGCCCGGCGCGCTGCAGCGCCTCGGCAAACACACGGGCGTTGATGTAGCCCTCCAGCGCCAGGTGCGAAGGCTCTGCCGTGGCGCCTGATGCTTTCCATGCCGCCTGGAAGTCACGCACCACCGGTGTGACCACGTTCGACGGCAGAGGCACCACCTGAGAAATTGCCATGCCCGTCGCATCCGCTCCCAGCGCTTTCACGGTGGCAGGGGTTCCCATGACAGACAGTGCATACAGCGTTACACCGCGCCGGAGGGCTCGAAACGCTTTCACAAACTCCAGTGTGGGCTTGCCCGCCAGGCCAATCACGACGGCTTCGGGGTTGGCCTCTGCGAGCTTGGCCGCCGCAGCGCCTGCGTCCGAGGCGTTGTTTTCAACCGTCACAGCGGCGGCTTCCGGCAGTTTGAGTCGGCTCATGGATTGCCGGGCCGAGTCGAATACCTCCTTGCCGAACGAGTTGTTCTGGTAAACGATGCCAATGCGCTGGATGCCGATCGTGGACAGGTGCTGCACCAGTTTTTCGGCCTCGTCGGCATAGCTTGCCCGGATGTTGAAAACATTGCGGGCGGTCTTGGTGCGGCTCAGCTGGGCCCCTGTGAACGGCGCAAAGAAAGGGATGCCGCTCTCGATCACCTTGGGTAGCATCGCGTCGATCATGGGGGTGCCCATGCAGTTGAACAGGGCAAAGTAGCTGCTGTCGGCCAGAAATCGGTCGACGTTGGCCAGTGCCTTGGGCACTTCGTAGGCATCGTCGAGTGTGGCGAGTTCGATGGCGCGGCCTTGCACTCCGCCCTTGGCGTTGATGGCGGCAAAGGCGGCCTTGGCGCCCTGGTGCATGGCCGAGCCCAGGTCGGCCAGCGGGCCGCTGAGCGCGGTGGACTGGGCGATCTTGATCGAACCCTCCTGTGCCCGCACGCTGCCTGCCCCCAGCCAGGGCAGCGTCGCGGCCATCGCCAGCAGCTTGCGGCGGGCCAGATGGGTAACGGGGCGGCCTGTGGCCTGCGAAGTGCTCGAACGGATGGGATGTTTCACCGGCTGGTCCTTGGAAATCAGGGAGCGATGCTCCCAACGGGGGCCATCATCCGGCGAGGATTGGCATTTTTTTGTCTTTATGACGACAATTCGGCTCGTGGTATTCCCCTAAAACCCGAGTCTCCATCGCCCCGAAGAATCGCGCATGACCCACGATCTGTCCCTGCACCAGCGCCGTCGCCCGCCCACCGAGGCCGAGCTGGGCGGCATTCCCTGGCTGATGCCGTTGCAGCCCGCCGAACGTGAACGCGCCGTGGCCTCCTTGCTGGTGGGCGACGCGAAAGCGGGGGACTATGTCTGCCGTCTCGGGCGGCCGGTGACTTACTGGTTTGGCGTGGTGGAGGGCCTGCTCAAGATGAGCAGCGACAACGCCCAGGGCCAGACCATGACTTTCACTGGCGTGCCTCCCGGCGGCTGGTTTGGCGAGGGCACCGCGCTCAAGCGCGAGCCCTACCGCTACAACATCCAGGCCCTGCGCAAAAGTGTGGTGGCGGGACTGCCGATCGACACCTTTCACTGGCTGCTCGACCACTCCATCGGCTTCAACCGCTTTGTGATGAACCAGCTCAATGAACGCCTGGGGCAGTTCATTGCGGCGCGCGAGATCGACCGGCTGAACAACCCCGATGTGCGGGTGGCACGCAGCCTGGCCTCGTTGTTCAACCCCGTGCTTTACCCCAATGTGGGCGAGGTGCTGCGCATCACGCAGCAGGAGCTGGCTTACCTGGTGGGGCTGTCGCGCCAGCGCGTCAATGAGGCCCTGGCTGCGCTCGAACAGCAAGGGGCCATCCGCATTGAATACGGTGGGCTGCGGGTGCTGGAGCTTTCTGCGTTGCGGTCCAGCATCTTTCAGTGCAGAGACGTTTGACAGGGCCCTGGCCTGCTGTGCGGACGCTTTTTGCGTCATGGCACTGTTACAAATAGGGCGGCTCTGTTGGGGGCCGGACGCACACGCATGGCGGGGTCTGTCGCATTTATTTATAGGCTAAATATGGCTGTAACCCTTATGTGTTAAGCGCTAAGTGCTATAAAAAATGATATTTGTTTTGAAATTGCATGTTGCGCTACGCCGCCACGGTGGTAGGTGGCGTAGGGTATAAACCAGTTACATGTGTGGGAGTTTTTGATGCCTCTGTTTTGTCGCAAGCAGCGCTTGCTGGTGGGGTTTGCCGCCCTGTGGATGTTGGCGGGATGCGCAGGCTTGGCCCAGCCGCAGGCTGGCACGGGCCCGGAAATGGTTTATGCCATCTCCGGCTCTCACGAGCTGCTCCGGTTGGAGGCAGCGCAGCCGAGCCGGGTGATAGAGCGCAAGCCGCTCACCGGCCTGGCCCCGGGCGATGCGCTGATCGGCATCGATTTTCGGGTGGCGCGTGGCGTGCTCTATGCACTGTCCAGGTCCGGGCAGCTTTACCGGGTGGATCGTGCCAACGGCGTGCTGAGCCCGGTGGGTGCGGTGACTGTGGCACTGCCTTTGGACGGCGCGGTGATCGGTTTCGATTTCAACCCCACGGTGGACCGCATTCGCGTGGTAACGCCCTCCGGCCACAACCTGCGCCTGCACCCGGACACCGGTGCCATGGTGGACGGCGATGCCACCCGCGACGGGGTGCAGCCCGATGGGGCGTTGCGCTACGTGGTGGGCGATGTCAACTTTGGCAGCGCGCCCGACATTGCGGGGGCCGCCTACACCTACAACACCCGCGATGAAACGATCACCACCAACTACGCCATTGATCGCGCACGGGGCGCCCTGGTCATGCAGGGCTCGCTCGAGGGCGCGGTGCCCGTCGTCTCGCCCAACACCGGCCAGCTGCGCACCGTCGGCGCGCTGGGCCTGGGGGCGTTGACCGATGTGGCCTTTGACATTTCTGACGTTGCCAACACGGCCCTGATCGCGGTGCGCACGGCTTCCGAGCCACGCACTCGCCTGCACCGCGTAGACCTGTCCACGGGCCGTGCCACCGATCTCGGCCAGGTGGGTGACGGCAGCGCGCTGATTGGCGTGGCGATCGAACCATGACCATGCTTGCGGTGTGGCTGGAGCGAAGCATTGGCTTGGTGCGCGCCTGGATGCCGCCTGCGCTCGGCACGGCCTGCGGCATGGCATGTGTGCTGTGCCTGACATGGGGCCAGGCCGGGACGGCGCATGCCGCCACCGTGCAGATCGAGGTGCTGGACGCGGCCGGCAAACCCGTGGGCGATGCCGTGGTGTTTCTGGAGTCGGCACAAGCGCGGCGCCAGGTGCGCCCCCTGGCGGCGCTGGAGATGGCGCAGCAAAAAAAGCAGTTTGTGCCCGAAGTGCTGGTGGTACCGGTGGGCTCCGAGGTGCGCTTCCCCAACCACGACACGGTGCGCCACCATGTGTATTCGTTCTCACCGGCCAAGAAGTTCGAACTCAAGCTCTACACCGGCACACCGGCCAACCCCGTGCTGTTCGATCGACCCGGCGTGGTGGTGCTGGGCTGCAACATCCATGACCAGATGGTCGGCTGGATTCTGGTGGTGGACACCCCCTATTACGCCCAGTCCCTTGCGGCCACGGGCAAGGCACAGATCCACGACGTACCGGCTGGCAGTTACCGCCTGCGCACTTGGCACACCCGCTTGCCCGTGGGTGCGCCCGCACTGGAGCAGGCGCTGATCGTGCCTGCCACCGGCACCGCTGAGGTGACTGTGCGCATGCAGGGGTTGCAGCCTTGAAGCTGTCTGTGCTGCGGCGCAGCCTTATCGTGCGGCTGGTGGGCATGTCGCTGCTGCTGCTGCTGATCGTGCAGGCCGCTGGTTTTGCCGTGGTGCGTGCCACCATCGACCGCAACGCCCGCAGCCAGATCGCGCGCGAACTCGACACCGACGAAACCGTCTGGCGGCGGCTGCTTGACCAGAACGCAGAGAAGCTGCGCCAGGGCTCGGCCTTGCTGGCGGCCGACTACGGGTTCCGCTCGGCAGTGAACTCGGATGACGAGGAAACCATCCAGTCGGTGCTGGAGAACCATGGCAGCCGGATCGGCGCCGAGGTGACGGCGCTGCTGGACTCCCGATTGAACCTGCGTTCGCTCAGCGCATCCGGCGGCGCACGCGATTTCCAGGCCGCTGTGCGGCAGGTCGCGCCGCTGCTGGCCAGCCAGCCGCAGGGCAGCCGCATGGCCGTGATCGGGGGTGTGCCCTACCAGTTTGTCATGGTGCCCATGCGCGCGCCGGTGGTGATCGGCTGGGTGTTGATGGGGTTTCCCGTCAGCCAGCCCCTGGCGGACGAAATGCGGCAGTTGCTGTCGGTGCATGTGGCGCTGCTGGTGAAAGGCGAGGATGGCGTGCTGTCCGTGCCGGTGAGCACCTTGCCCGCCGCCCCGCTGGCGCTGCTGCGCCGCCAGGGCATCCACACAGGCGAGCTCGACACCGATCAAGGGGTCTTGCTGGCACGCGCCAGCCCTCTGGACACGGTGGGGGGCGAAGTGCAGGCGCTGTTGCTGCGCTCGGTGGACGAGGTCGTTGCGCCCTATCGCCAGTTGCAGGTGTTGCTGGCCATCATCACGGTGGCCGGTGTGCTGCTGTTTGCCTTGGGCAATGGCGTGATGGCACAGCGTGTGACGACCCCTTTGCGCTCGCTGCTGGCCGCCACACGGCGATTGTCCCGCGGCGAGTACGACGTGCCGATGGAGCACACCGACCGCGCCGATGAAATCGGCAATCTGGCGCGCTCGTTTGACAAGATGCGGGTCGATATCGGCGCGCAGCAAAGCGAGATTCGGAGGCTGGCCTTTTTGGATCGCCTCACGGGGCTGCCCAACCGCGAGCGTTTTCGTGCAGCCGTGGTGGCCGCCACCTCCGCCAATGTGGGCGTGCCACAAGCGCTGGCTGTGCTGACCCTGGACCTCGACCGGTTCAAGCATGTGAACGATGTGCTCGGCTATGCCTTTGGCGACCGGCTGCTGCAGGCGGTGGCGGGCCGGCTGCGCGAGCAGGTGGGCGCACCGCAGGACATGGTGGCCCGCATGGGCGGCAACGAGTTTGCCGTGTTGCTGCAAGGGGCCGATGCTGCTGCAGCCCACGAGGTGGCGCGCCGCATCCACCGCTCGTTCGAAGAGCCGCTGGTCTTTGAAGACCAAAGTGTGGATCTGAGCGCCGGTATCGGCATTGCGTGCTGGCCGGACGACGCCGACGATGCCGACACCTTGCTCAGCCGTTCCGAGATTGCCATGTATGCGGCCAAGCGCCAGCTCAGCGGGGCGCTGCGATACGACCCCGGCTTTGATCTGGCGAGCGCGCAAACCCTGTCGTTGCTGTCCGAGCTGCGCCGGGCCGTGGAGCACAACGAACTGCGCCTGTACCTGCAGCCCAAGGTTGCGCTGCACGGCCAGCCGGGGCTGGCGGCCGAGGCCCTGGTGCGCTGGCAGCATCCGCAGCGCGGGCTGGTTCCTCCCGTCAACTTCATTCCGTTTGCCGAGCAGACGGGGT
This sequence comes from Acidovorax sp. 35-64-16, assembly GCF_002281195.1. Lineage (NCBI taxonomy): Bacteria > Pseudomonadati > Pseudomonadota > Betaproteobacteria > Burkholderiales > Comamonadaceae > Acidovorax > Acidovorax sp. 35-64-16. The sequence continues at coordinate 120,485 of NZ_NCFM01000007.1, forward strand.
TCGTGCGCCAGCTCACGCTGTGGGTCTTTGAAGAGGTCGCCCGCTTGCTGGCTTCGCCCCAGGCGCGGCACCTGCCGCTGCGCGTGTCGGTCAACCTGTCCACACGGGATTTGCTGGACCCCGAGCTCAGCACCCGGCTGGCGGGCATCCTGGCCCGCCACGGCGTGCAGGCCAGCGCGTTTTGCCTGGAGATCACCGAAAGCGCCATCATGGACGACCCCCAGCGCGCCGAGGCCATGCTCAACCGCCTGTCGGAGCAGGGGTTCAAGCTGTCCATTGATGATTTCGGCACCGGGTACTCGTCGCTGGCCTACCTCAAGCGCCTGCCGGTGGACGAGCTCAAGATCGACAAATCCTTTGTCATGGGCATGGAGGCAGGCGAGGACGACGCCATGATCGTGCGCTCCACCATCGACCTGGCACACAACCTGGGCCTCACCGTGGTGGCCGAAGGCGTGGAAACCGCTGCCATTCTGGCGCGCCTGCGCACCCTGGCGTGCGATGAGGCGCAGGGTTACCACATCGCGCGGCCCCTGCCGGTTGACGACTTTCTGGCCTGGCAAGCCCGCCAGGGGGAAGCTTCACCGCTCTGATCGGTTTCTGGCAACGCTGGCTGATTTTCATTGGACCGTCTGGCTCCACAGGCGAAAATACCCGCCATGTCTTCTTCCCGTTCCCGTCCGCCAGCTGGCCCTGCCGCTGCTTCTGTCTCCCAGCCGAGTGATCCAGCCGCAGCTGCGCCCGCCGCCCGCCCGGTGTTGCGGCTTCCCGCCGTGGCGGCCAAGGCCAGCCCCCGGGCTTCCGCCGCGCCCGCGCGGGGCCCCGCACCGGCGCGGCCCGCAAGAGGCCCTGCGCCACCCAACTACCGCACGGCGTCCGCCGGGTTTGTGGCGCCGGTCCGCCAGGCGCCCGTGCGCTCGCCGCCTGCTGGCAAAGGCGCTGCAGGCGGTGCGGGCGGAGCAACCGGCATGGCCACATCGCGCTTGAACAAGCGCATGGCCGAGCTGGGCCTGTGCTCGCGGCGCGAGGCCGACGACTGGATTGCCCAGGGCTGGGTCAAGGTCAATGGCGAGGTGGCGGAAATGGGCGTGCAGGTGCTGCCCACCGACCGCATCGAAGTGGACAAGGTCGCGCAGGGTTTTCAGGAGCAGCGCGTCACCATCCTTTTGCACAAGCCCATGGGCTATGTAAGCGGCCAGGCAGAGGACGGCCACACGCCTGCCGTGGCGCTGATCAACCCGCGCACCCACTGGCGCGATGACCCCAGCCGCAACCGTTTCTCGCCGCCCCAGTTGCGCGGTCTGGCACCGGCCGGGCGGCTCGATATTGACTCGGTTGGCCTGCTGGTGCTCACGCAGGACGGACGCGTCGCGCGCCAGCTGATTGGCGAGGACTCCACCGTGGACAAGGAATACCTGGTGCGAGTGGTCTACCAGGCCCCGGGCCAGGCGCTGCCACGCCATCCGTCTGAGCGCTCCGCGCCGCTGCAGGAAATTGACGAGCGCGACCCTGTCAGCACCAATGTGCAGGCCGTGTTTCCACCCCAATTGCTGGAGCGCCTGCGCCACGGTCTGAGCCTTGACGGCGAGCCGCTCAAGCCCGCCAAGGTCGATTGGCAAAACCCCGAACAGTTGCGCTTTGTGCTCACGGAAGGCAAAAAACGCCAGATCCGCCGCATGTGCGAACTGGTGGGTCTGAAGGTGGTGGGGCTCAAGCGCATCCGCATAGGCCGCGTGACGCTAGGCAATTTGCCGGTCGGCCAGTGGCGCTACCTGTCACCCAACGAGCGGTTCTGAGCCGGCGCAGCCTGTCGTTGACACCCGCCGGGTGGCCGAAAGGGCGCGAGCCCGTGGTGGAAGGCGGCGGAGTGGCTGTCTTTTGCACGCTGGCGGCAACGCGGGTGCAGGTGGAGCCACTACCATCGTGCCTTTGATCGAACAATAAGGAGGGTTTGTGAGCGACGTGAAATACCGACTGGTCACCCGCAGCGACTTTGACGGCCTGGTTTGTGCCGTGCTGCTCCATGAACTCCAGCTCATTGACGAGATCGCCTTCGCCCACCCCAAGGATATGCAGGACGGCAAGGTGGCCATCACGGCCCGCGACATCACCGCCAACCTGCCCTTTGTGCCGGGTGCGCACCTGGTGTTTGACCACCACGAGTCCGAAACCGTCAGCAACGCCGGACGGCGCGATATCAACCACATCATCGATGCGAGCGCGCCATCGGCAGCGCGCGTGATCTTCAACCATTACGGCGGCAAGGCGGCCTTCCCCCGGGTTTCCGACGACATGATGGCTGCCGTGGACCAGGCGGATTCTGCCCAATACACCCGCGAGGACATCCTCAGCCCCCAGGGCTGGGTGCTGCTCAGCTACCTCATGGATTCGCGCACCGGCCTGGGCCGCTTCAAGGAGTTTCGCATCAGCAACTACGCGCTGATGATGGACCTCATCCAGTATTGCCGCGACTATACGATTGACGAAATCCTGGCGCTGCCCGATGTGCAGGAACGCGTGGCACTCTACAAAGAGCACGCCAGCAAGGCCAGAGAGCAGATACTGCATTGCGGTATCTGCATCGACAAGCTGCTGGTGCTGGACATGCGCGAGGAAGAAACCATCTGGGCGACCAACCGCTTCATGGTGTATGCGCTGTTCCCGCAGGCCACCGTGTCCGTGCAGGCGGTGTGGGGCTTGAAAAAGCAGAACACCGCGCTGGCAGCCGGAAAATCCATACTGAACCGCAGCAGCAATGCCCATCTGGGCAATCTGATGCTGGAGTTTGGCGGCAACGGGCATGCCGACGCAGGCGACTGCCAGGTGCCCAACGACAAGGCCGATCAGGTGCTGCAAGCCCTGGTGCAGCGCATCACGGTCGCTGGCTGAGCCTTTTTCGTCCGGCCAATACGGCTCTCCCGTGCGCGGAGAGCCTTTCACCCCAGGGCTTCGATCGGCCAGGGCCTTGAAACCCCGCAACCCGCCCATAACTGCCGCCTGCCGGTATTTGCAGGGGCGGGTTCAAGCCCTGCCACGCATATTTCATTGATTCCAACACGAGAAAAACCACCATGAGCAAACAAACCCTGTCGTTTCAGGCCGAAGTTGCCCAGCTGCTGCACCTGGTCACCCATTCGCTGTATTCCAACCAGGAAATCTTCCTGCGCGAACTGGTTTCCAATGCGTCGGACGCCTGCGACAAGCTGCGCTTCGAGGCGCTGAACAACAACGCCCTGTACGAAGACGCACCCAGCCTGGAAGTGCGCGTCACCTTCGACAAGGCCGCCAAGACGCTCACCATCACCGACAACGGCATCGGCATGAGCCAGCAGGAGGCCATCGACCACCTGGGGACCATTGCCAAGAGCGGCACCAAGGACTTCATGGGCAAGCTCTCGGGCGACCAGAAGCAGGATGCCCAGCTCATCGGCCAGTTTGGCGTGGGTTTTTACTCGGGCTTCATCGTGGCCGACAAGATCACCGTGGAATCGCGCCGCGCGGGCCTGCCGGCTGAGCAAGGCGTGCGCTGGACCAGTGGCGGCAGTGGCGATTTCGAGGTGGAAACCATCACCCGCCCCGCGCGCGGCACCAGCGTCATCCTGCACCTGCGCGACGATGCAGAGGAATACCTCAACGCCTGGAAGCTCAAGCAGGTCATCGCCAAATACTCCGACCACATCAGCCTGCCCATCCTGATGGAAAAGGAAGAGTGGAAAGACGGCGAGCTCATCAACCCCGGAGACGAAAACGGTGGCCGCCAGCCCGGCGGCATGGTCAAGACCGGCGAATGGGAAACGGTGAACAAGGCCAGCGCCCTGTGGACGCGCCCCAAGAAAGACATCACCGACGAGCAGTACCAGGAGTTCTACAAGGCCATCAGCCATGACCACGAGGCGCCGTTGACCTGGGCGCACAACCGCGTCGAGGGCAACACCGAATACACCCAGCTGCTGTACATCCCCGCCAAGGCGCCGTTTGACCTGTGGAACCGCGACAAGAAGGCGGGCATCAAGCTCTACGTCAAGCGCGTGTTCATCATGGACGACGCCGAGGCGCTGATGCCCAGCTACCTGCGCTTCGTCAAGGGCGTGATTGATTCGAGCGACCTGCCGCTCAACGTGAGCCGCGAGCTGCTGCAGGAAAGCCGCGACGTGCGCGCCATCCGCGAGGGCAGTACCAAACGCGTGCTCTCCATGCTGGAAGACTTGGCCAAGCACGACAAGCACGACACCACGGCAGGCGCCGATGGCGTGACCGATGTGGTAGACGCCGACGACAAGGCCAAGGAAGGCAAGTACACCGCGTTCTACGGCGAGTTCGGCGCCGTGCTGAAAGAAGGCCTGGGCGAAGACTTCGGTAACCGCGAGCGCCTGGCCAAGCTGCTGCGCTTCGCCAGCACCACCAGCGACGCCGTGACGGTGAGTTTTGCCGACTACAAGGCGCGCATGAAGGAAGGCCAGGAGGCCATTTACTACATCACCGCCGACACCCTGGCCGCCGCCAAGAACAGCCCGCAACTCGAAGTCTTCAAGAAAAAGGGCATCGAAGTGCTCTTGATGACCGACCGCGTGGACGAGTGGGCGCTGAACTACCTGCACGAATTCGACGGCACGCCGCTGCAAAGCGTAGCCAAGGGCGCCGTGGACCTGGGTACGCTGCAGGACGAAGCCGAGAAGAAAGCTGCCGAGGAAGCCGCAGAACAGTTCAAGCCCGTGCTTGCCAAGCTGAAAGAGGCCCTGAAAGACAAGGCCGAAGACGTGCGCGTGACCACCCGCCTGGTCGATTCACCCGCATGCCTGGTGGTGCAGGACGACGGCATGAGCACCCAGCTCGCCCGCATGCTCAAGCAGGCCGGCCAGCAGGCGCCCGAATCCAAACCCGTGCTGGAGGTGAACGCCGAGCACCCGCTGGTGAAAAAGCTGGACGGCAGCGTGCACTTCCACGACCTGGCCCACATCCTGTTTGACCAGGCCCTGCTGGCCGAAGGTGGCCTGCCCGAAGACCCGGCCGCTTACGTCAAGCGGGTGAATGCGCTGCTGGCGTAAGCAGCACTGCGCAAAGCCTGGCCATGCTGACCTTGTCCCACGCAATGCCCCGTGTCGCAACGGCCCTGGCGCTGGCCGCCTTGCTGGCTGGCTGCGGGGCGGTGGGTGGGGGCGTTGGCATTGGCATCCCCGTCGGCCCGGTGTCTGTGGGCGTGGGGGTGGGTAGTGGCGGGGTCAGCGCCGGCGTGAGTGCGGGCGCAGGGCCGGTGGGCGTGGGTGTCGGAGTCAACCAGCGCGGGCAGGTGGTGGGCGGTGCGGGCGTAGGCGCATCCACCGGCGTGGGTGGCGCCCGCGTTGGGGCCAGCGTGGGCACATCGACCGTGCTGCATGACCCGCAGCGGCCTGCAGCGGCCCCCGATATGCCTGCCGACGCACCCGCGCCAGCGCCCGATGTTGACCAGATCCAGTGGCGCGACTCCAGCGGCCGGATCGTCCCTGCCTGCCGGGTGCACGGGGGCTGTTGACACGCTGCAAGTACACCCAGGCACATCGTCCTGCGGGTGGAGAAAGAAGCCGTGGAGATCATCCACTCCTCATTCAGGTCTTTTGCCATGCGCTGGTGCAGGCTCTCGAGCCGTTGCTTTCCTTCAGCCATCATGGGTGAATGACCGGTCCGCAGCGGTTGCTGTCGGTCGCGGCCGTGACCTGAGTTCACGGTGCCTGGCACAAAGCTGTCATTGGCTCACCCAGCAGCGCGGCAGCATCGATGACCGGTATCGAGGGAGCTGCAGTCATGGTCTAGCACACGTCTCCCCATGAACGGGACGACCCTACGCCTACCTGCGCGATGTCATGGCACGCCTGCCCATGCAGCCCGCCACCCAGATCGGCGAGCTGCTGCCATACCGCTGGCAGTCAGCCTGACAGCGCATATTCAGATACACGACCGCGCCCCGCAGTCAAGATGGGATCGCCGCGCGATTACGGGCGTCCTACAACCCTTAACTTAAGTCGGCCTACAGGCGAACAGTTGCCCCTCGGTCCCATGCCCCACGGCTGCATGGAATCCAAGTTCCATACCTAGGCAATTTTCTGACTTACGCTATGCGCCAAACCCAGGAAGATCGAGATCAGTGGAGCTTGATGCCGCTCCTTTCTACAGATGAAGTGCACCTGTGTCGCCATGCTGGTGTCTGAAATAGTTAACTTAACAAGGCGAGGATCCGGCCTGTAGGCTGTTTCCGCCACGACGCCTAGGCCCAGCCCCTCCGCCACCGCCTCTCGAACGGACTCGCGGCTGCCCATCTCCAGAGCCACCTGCACCTCGACGCCTCGCTCCTTTAGTTCTTGTTCAAACACGCGTCTGGTCGTCGATCCTTCCTCTCGGATGACGAACCTCTGACCCTGCAGATCACGCAGTTTGAGAGTGGCCCGTTGCGCGAGTGGGTGTTGGGTGTTGCCGAATATCACCAATCGCTGGGTACGGTAAGCCGCGCCAAATAGATCTGGGTGAGCGACGTGATTGAGCACCATGCCCACGTCTCCCTGGTAGTCAAGAATCTTTTCAGTGATGGTTCGCGAGTCGCCTACGCCAACAGCCACGTTGACCTGGGGGAACTGTTTCATGAACAGCTTCAACACGGGCAGCACGTTGTGCGGCCCGATGGCATGGATGACCAGTCGCCCTACGTATTGATTTTTCGCAGCAGCGAGCAGTGCGTGCG
>NZ_NCFM01000048.1:0-19187 GCF_002281195.1 Acidovorax sp. 35-64-16
CCACCGGGGAGCCCTTGGGGTCGGTCACGACAAACCGGAATCAGCGGTCACGATAAACCAGAACGGGCGGTCACGATCGGCCGGAATCGCCGGTCACGACAAACCGGAATGACCGGTCACGATCGACCAGAATACCCAGAAGCAAGCGCGGACTCCAGATCGCTCCAATCCTTCCCGGCAGGGAGATAGTTTTCCACCGCATTAAACAGATCTCGGTCGTGTTCTTGCACGAATGACTTGAATTCTCTGTAGCTGGACGGAATGCCATGCCACAGGTCGAACCCGTTTCCGATCACGTATAGCTTTGAGAATGTCATAGTTGCCTGCCGCTCAGGCACTTGGCGCGCCACCTGATCGAAAACGCCTTAGTACGGCTCAAGCGGTCCCGCGCCCTCGCCATGCGATATAGCAAGACTGCATGCAACTTTCCGGGTGCGTTCATCTTGCCGCGGCCATCGGTCATGCGACGGCGCTAGTGGCTTTCTCGGTTCGATCCAGTTTTCGATGAATGAGTGATACCAGCGTCAGGATGTCGAGGGCATCCTGCTCGGACATTGGCCAGTTGGTTTTGGGTGCGTGAGCAAGCGGATTGCGCACGGCACCGAAGAGACCCACCAGTAAATGGACGAAGCCCTTCTGCTCGCTCTTTTCGGATTCGGTGGCGAGCGGGCTGAGAACAAGGATCGGATTCTGTGTCGAAAACGCCCGATTCACTAGATCGGCACCGTCCATGGTGAGCCCCGACATCGTACGGATGCGCTCGGCAACGCCCTTGGTAGACTCGAAAACTGCATGGAAGTAGTTTTCGTCCAGCAGTTCGGCGCGGCAGTAGTTGAGCACTTCGGCATGGACATTGCGACTTTCCAGTACCGCCTTCAATCTGCCGGCGCGGGCGCGCGCGGCGTCCAGTGTCGTCGCCTTGTCGGCATGCCCCACTTTGCCATCGTCACGCACGTAAAAGCCAGAGAAGGCGAGCACCACGTTCAGCTCATCACGCCGCCATCGAAAAGTTTCGCGGTCACGTGCGTAATTGACCGGGTTCATCGCGCGGTTGATTAGCATGATCAGGTGATTGCCGATCTGGTGCTGGTTCTGCGCTTCAGCCAACGCGTTAAACAGGCGTTTCCATTTGGTGATGCCGGGCGAGGTGTCGGCGATCTTGATCTCCTGCAATAGCCGCTCGATCTGCGTACCAGTCAGGCCGCGCTCCGTATCGGCAAGCACGCGGCACGCGGCTTCCAGATGCTGCGAGTTGAACGGCACGATAGACGTCATGGCATATCCTCGTAGCGTTCTTCAGATCCATTCCAGCGCTGCAACGCGGGCTTGACCACCTGTACCAACTTCGACGAAAAGCGCATACGTATAACCAAGTTGCCGCTTGTAGCCGTGGAGTTTTCTGAGGTCAATCTGTCTGTCCACGTGGCTCGTTGATTTCTTGAACTCGATGACCAGGTAATTTTGCTCGGTGCCTCGCCGATGCACGATGACATCCGGAAAAACCGTTCTGGCCTGCTCGTCTTCGCTATCGGGATATAGCTCCAGGTGCCCAAGCCTCTTGGGTTCCACACCGTCCCGGTTGAACTCACAATCCACCGTCCAATCTGGAAACAGCGGCTGAAGGTACATTGCGAAGCGAAAGGTGATGGAACGCTCGTTGGCATCTATATCAAGCAGGTCATGGTCATTTTCCAGCAGATCGGATAGCGCCTGGAACACTGCCTCACCAGGCGGGTGAAGGCCGAGATATGCCCGCTGGCCGGCGGACAACCGTGTCGCCATCGACTGCGCGCCGTGAGCTGAGGCCATCACCATGCCCGCATTTTGAACAAACGCCCCTGATCTCCCTCGTCGTGCAGGGTCAAGACAATTTCATCTTGAGCAAATACCGGTTCATCCGTCGGTCTGGCGGGCAGGTCTGAATCGATCAGGGTGATGACAGGTTGCAAACCCAGTTCCGCATAGCGCCGAATGACTGCCAACAAGTTCTCCTTCTTGCGGTCGTCAAGAGACTCCAACACACCGTCGTGGTAGACGAAGCGCGGAAACTTGTCGTCGATGTGGGCCCGTAACACTGCCATGTCGAAACCAATGCACAGTAACTTGCGGTACGTATATCCGAGGTCGGCACTGGTGGCGTTGCCCGACTCATCCAAAATTTCAGCCTTGAACTCAAGGTGCCCGGCTTGATTCGGTGAAACGCTCAACAGCGCCTTGCGGTCAATCACGTCTTCGACAATCTCGCTGAAAAAGATCCGGATAGCCGAGAACAGACTTTCCGGGTCCGAGTTCTGCTTCTCGACATCAGCTTCTATTTGGGTCTGCAGATGGCCGCGCGCCTCGGTCAATGCCCTGATGTCAGTCCGCAACTCCTGCAGACGGTGCAAGAAGCCGCGCTGGCGCTCCAGGGACGTGATGTCGGCGCGCAGCGTCACCATCTCGTCGGACACTTGCTTGTACTTACCGAAGATGTCGGTTCCACTCAAAAACGATAGCGTGTCCGAGCGCTTTTTACCAAGTAAGCTGAGTTCAGCATTGATCCGCTTCAACTCGACCTCGACCTCCGTACGCTCTTCCTGGAGGTACCCGCGACGCTCATCCGTAATCGCCCGGTTGAAGGCTATCAATTGCTGGAAGTCCTTTTTGACCTGTCCCTTGAACAGGACACCCACCTCTTCGAACAAGCGCTGCGCTTCATCCGGGTTGAACAGGATCTGATCCTCTTCCAGCGAAGCCAATATTTTTTTCTTGTTCTGATTCAGAGAATAGCGTTCGGTATTGAGCGCTGCTATGCGCTCGTCGATGCCATCAACCAACTGCTTGGTTCGATCCTTGTCCTGAGCGCGGAAATCGAAAGCATCAAGCAGCTTTTGCTTCTTCTCTGCTTCCTTCTGCTTGAGCAAGAGAATACCTTCGATCTTGCTGATGTCTTCAATTGACCCACCCAGTTCGCTCTTGATGGTCTGTGCAGTGTCCTGCTTCTTAGAAAGTTCTTCTTCCTTCTCGTAATGCAGGGCGATCAGTTGCGCGTTAAAGCCCAGCATGTGCGCAAGGAATGGTTTCCAGTCGGCGTGCTTTGACGCGAACTTACGCAATTGGAATACCTCGCGGAAGTCTTCCTGTGATCGCAGCAAGTAGCCCAAGCCCTTGCGGAAAGACCAGGGTTTGAGCGCACGCCAGTCGAGCAAGCCATCTAGCAGCTCGCGCGCACGCTCGAACGGCATGTCCTGATGATCCCATTCCGTCAGCGGCAATTCGGACAGGTCCTGAGACCTGGCATCATGTTTTTTGAAGCTGATCTTCGTCGCGTCTTCAACGCCCCGCCGCACCGTGACGAATGAGGCGTCTTCCAGCTCGATCTCTAGGAAGAAAACGAAATCCTTGAAGCGGTCAAGGTGCTTGAAAAGAAAGAACTTGGCGTCGCGTCCAGCTAAAAATCCGAAGTCGAGCAGGCGTCCCAGCGTGGTCTTACCTAAGTTGTGGGTGTCCTTGTCGCGGTTCTCCGGCAGGCGGATTTCTGCCACAACGACATTCAAGCCTTGCACGAATTCCACTGGCTCGAACAGGTCCGGTTTGTTCGAATAGATTTTAGACAGCTTCATTTGGCCCCACGTATTCCACAGCGTCAGTCTTGGGGCGATAGTCGATCAGTCCCATCAGATAAAGAAAATTCAGTGCAGGCAGAAACAACACGTCACCGCCGGCGACGGACTTCTTCGCGTACTTGCGCAAGATGTCGTAGTCGTCGACGCGGCGAGTCCTCAGCCGAGCCAACAGCAGCAGCGACACGTTGATAACCGTGCGGTCCGGATGCGAGTGCTTAGTCGGCCGCAGCATCGTCCACCTCCCCGATGTCGCAGTTCCAGTACATGTAGAACAGCACGGCGCGGGTCAGGCGCTTGTGGGCATGCTGCCGCAAGACGGGATCACGGTTGAACAGCAGGTCCACCAGGTACTCCATCACGTCGTCGAAAGTCTGATGGTCCTTGCGTTTAGCGATGATCTTGAGTTCGAACTCATCGACCACCGATTCGTATACGTGCAGCAGTTCGAGGTTTTCCGGGGCGGCCAGAAACGCGCGAATCTGGGCCGTCTCTTTCAGGTACTTTCTGCGCTGGGCCTTTGCATACTCGGCGCTCATGTTATTGAGCACGTTTTTCTGCTCATATGTCACCCGCGTGGTCGGCGGATCATCAAGCAGCGCCGACACCCCGTCTTTCTGCCGTGCGAGCGCCTGCACGACTTCAGCAAGGTCATCGGGACTGACGATCAACGGCGAATCGACTGGATCGAGGTCGGCCTTCCCCGCCACGTCTGGGAAGGTTTTCAACCAGACTTCCAACTGCTCCAAGCCACACAAATAGATCGACGACGCGGGAATGTCGCACTGCGCTGCGAGGTACTCACATATGTCGCTTTGGGCGTTGCCAGCCAAGCGCCTGTTGGCAAACAGCATGTAGTGGTCGAGCTGCTTGCCCTCACGCAACTTCTTGATACGTGGAATTTCCTTGCCTAGCACCGTGTTCTGCGCTGTAGTGCTGAAGAAATCGGACTCCGAAAAATTCCGGTTGTAGCCGTTGGTGTGCTTGGCCTGGACGATGGTCGTACCAACCCAGGGGGCAGCCTTGCTCGGATGGAGTTCAGCCGTTCCGACGAACTTCGCATCACGCCCGCCATCCGGCCCTTTGGCGAACCCCTGCACAGAGATGCCAAGCAGGCGCTGGCACAAGAACACGACCAGCTTCTCAAACTGGTCGTCGCTCAAGTCTTCGTAAGCGAACTTCATCGCACCGCCACGCCTGGCGTTTGTTCACGCCTGAACATCAAGCCGCCACCGTAATGCCTGCGCCGTGTGCGCGGCGAGCAGGACGAACGACGATCTCCACCTGCTGATCAAGCGACACGAGCGCCTGCATCAGGCGTTCGAGCGAGATATTCTGAAGTTTGTACTGACGCACCTGTGACACCTTGGGCTGCGTCATGCCGGTGATGCCCGCCGCTTGGGTCTGGCTCAAGCCCCGCTTTTCGATGAGTTCATTAAGCTTCACTGCAAGCACGGCCTTCGCCGACAACTCCTTCGCGTCGTCAAACCCGAGATCAGTTAAAACATTGTCCGTGCCCTTGTGGCTGTCTTTGGTTCGCATCGTCATCTCCCACTGAGCCCGTACCGGGCAAGAACTGCCTTCAACCGTTTTTCAACCAGGTCCACATCCGGCTGCGGCGTCGCAATACCGGATTTGGACTTCTTCTGAAACGCATGCAGCACATGAACCGCATTACCTACACGCACAGTGTAGACCGCGCGAAAAGTATCGCCCCGATGGTCTTCCACCAGTTCGTACACACCTGACCCCAACCCCTTCCAGGGCTTCGAAGAATCCGGCATGCGACCCAACTGCACCACAAACAGCGCAACGCCCATATCCTTCTGGGCCGGAATGGGAAACTCTTTGAAATCCTTCTTCGAGGAGCCTTCCCAGAACAATGGTCGTCGCTTTTCAGTCATAAATTATATCCGTTCGGGAATAGATCGGGAAAACTGAACGTGCCCGCCCGTGCATGGAGGTGCCTCCCCATGCACCTTGTGGGATTGGGTAAGGCATTTCAAGCTCCCCCCGTGCCTGCCTGTGCCTCTGTGCGCTTCGTCCCAGGCGGCACTGCCCGCTCCCCAGTGCGCCGATGGCGAAACGGACGATAGACTCCCACTGACGTTTTCGGTACAACGCCAGTTGCTGCTACCGGAACCTCAATACCGCCAGAAGACAGTGCGGGCACTGTTGCAGCAGTTCTCCCGTCCTCCACGAGGCCTTTGCGTCTGGCCGCAACCAGATCGGCGGCATTGCGAATCGGGTCGTCTTCCGTGTGCACATAGCGCATGAACATCGTGACCGTCTTGTGCGCGGTCAGCGCCATCCCGACCTTTACCGGCACGCCGGAATTGGCGATGTCCGTGGCCGCCCGATGCCGGATACCGTGAGTTCCGATGTGCGGAACACCGGCACGGTCGAGGATGCGCTTCCAGCCCTGGTAGTAGGTATGCTTCGGCAGCGGTCGCGAGGGCTTGAAAATCGCCGGGCAGACAAAGGGAGATTCACCGAACCGCGGTGCGTTCGTCAACAGGCGCACCGCCTCCTCGCTCATCGGCTTAGAGATGCCGCCAGTTTTGCTGTCAGGCCAGACAATCCGTCGATTCTGGAAATCGACCCACTCCCAGCGAAGCGTCAGGATCTCGGACATGCGCGCGGCACACTCGAACTGCAACCGGATCGCAAGGGTCAGGGTCGGGTGCTCCAGGCCTTCCGCGTCTGCTCGATCTAGGTACGCGTACAGCTGAGACAGCTGCACGTCGGTAATAAGCCGGGTTTTGCCCTTCTCCGGGTACTTCTGGACATGCTTGCAAGGGTTGGAGCCGTCCGGCCGGTAGCCCCATACCTCGGCCATATTGAACATCTTGCGTAGGCAGGCGAGCACGCGATTTGCCCCCGTCGGTCCCTTTTCCCGCTTCTTCATCAGGGCGACAACATCCTGGCGCGTGACATCCGGGACCTTCATGCTGCCCAAGGCGGGGCCAATATGCAGCGAGATGTATTTTCGATTGCTGGCAACCGTGCTCGGCTTATTGTGCAGCTTTGAATAGTCTTCAATGAAGCGCACGCACAGTTCTTTCACGGTCGGCGCTTGCCGCGCCGCCGCCTTGAGTGCGCTCGGGTCTTGGCCGCGCCGCACCTCGGCCAACCAATCCTGAGCGATTGATCGGGCCTGTTCTACGGTCAACTCCCCGAACAGCCCGATAGCGGGTTTCCGGCGTTCTCCTGCATTCGTCCGATACTGGACCATGAACACCTTCCGCCCGGTCGGAGTCACCTTGCACAGGAAGCCGGGTACCAGCGTGTCACGCAGTTCAATATCCTGCACGCCAGCCTTCGCTGCGTCTACGGTAGTTTTGGTAAGCTTGATTTTGGCCATCTGATCTCCTTGGGTTGCGACCTGAACGCAGGAGCCAGCTAGGAGCCGGGCAAAAGTCAAGCAGGTCGAATGCGGTACTAGGCCAAGGTATGATCAGCGCTACTGCCCCTTCGAGGGAACCGAGCTGAGAGCACTGCGTCGTGCCCTGACTGATGTCAGCGTATAGGAAAAGTCAGCACTCAAAATCCCCCGCCGCAAGGCGTGCCGGTTCGATTCCGGCCCCGGGCACCACAGACAAGGCCGCATGGTTCCACAACCGTGCGGCCTTTTTCTTTTCCCCTATGGGAAGTGGCTTTGACTAGTGCGCGAACGTGCGCCGAAGTGTGCCGGAATCCGGGGGCATGTGGGGGCACATTTAGGGGCTCATTTTCATAAAGTGGGGGCACATGCCGGAAAAGCGGGGGCAACTGGGGGCACATCGGGCATTGAATTCCACCCCCAGCACCACGCAGCACACAGCCAGGCCAAAAGAGGTACCCCCTCCCCCCAAAACCTGCGCGCACAAAAATTTGACTAGACGATCGGTGTCCGGTCTGTATGCCTCAGACTTTTGACCCGCCCCCTACCCCTCAGTCCCTGAGCCCCAGCGGTGCCACACAGACGCCCGAAAAGGTGCACGGGCCTGCATGCCTTCACGGCCCTTCTCTTCGCCACCTTGTGTTTTTGCGTGGGAACAGTGGGAACAGTGGGAACACCGCATAAACAGGGGCTTCCCGCGTTCCCACTCAATTTTGAGCAGTGGGAACAGTGGGAACAAAATCCAGGGCAAAGGCTGATTTCCGCACATTTTCGGGCATCAAAGCCCACGATCAGGCCAAAACTCAGAGCCCCGAACGTTCAACACGGCAAAAACGCCGATGCACCTTTTGGTGCATATTTGCAATTTCCAGCGCGAAGGGGACTCACGCCCCCGCCCCCACCGGGCGGCCCGGATGGCCAGTGCCTGGCATAAGGGATTGAACCGTGCGGGCGTGTGCACGGCCAGGTGGTCAGGGCTGGCGGTATCCCTGCCAAATGCGGCGCACGCCGCGTGCTGCCTCTGCTTTGGTCTTGGCATCGTGGCAGGCGGCGCACAGCCCTTGCACGTTGCTGGCATCGTCGGTGCCGCCCTCAGCAAGGGGCTTGATGTGGTCGCGCTGGGTGGCCAGCGTCACGCGGCCCAGGCGCTGGCACACGGCGCACAGCGGCTCACGGGTGAACAGCTCGGCGCGCATCGCCTGCAGCCTGCGCCCGGTGATGCGCTTGGTGGCTGTGGCTGGTTTTGCCCATGCGGGCTTGGGATGCTTTGCACAACGGCCTGAGCCATCGCGCACGAGGGCGCCGCATCCAGGGTGGGAGCATGGCCGGGGGGCTGCGGTGGGCATGGCGGCTACACGTCCAAGGCGAACAGCGCCGGGGGTATGTGATAGCAGCGTGAGAGCCCCAGGCCGGGCAGGCGCTGCCTAGTGTCGAACGACCGGCCTGCGCCTGGCATCAGAGCCCCGTGTGCCAGAAGAACTGCGGCCACGGCCTGGTAGTCAAAGCCCTGGCACACCTCGGCACGGAACACCTCGGGCAGCAAGAAGTATTCAACGCTGACTGCCTCACCATCGGCCGGGGCCATGCGCTCGCCGTACTCCCGCTGGTGTTCCGCGTCGTTCTTGATGGGCTTGCCGTCCTGGTCGACCATCCGACGAAAGCCCGCACGCTGCAGCGTCTTGGCGTTGTGGTCATCAGACGCACGGTGCCACCATGTGAAGCGGCCTTCCCCGTGCGTCTCCAGGAACCGGCGCACGGCCCGTAGCATGGCGGTCACCTCGCCATTGCCAGCCCCACCACGCGCAGCCATCCAGGCATCAAAGCAGGCGCGTGCACCGCGTTCGCTCTCGCCCGCTGGCCAGCCCGTCAAACCCGCTTCGGTGGCCAGCTCGCCCGCCACGCCCACCAGCGCAAAGCGGGCGCCCACGCGCTCCACCTGGCCCGATGCACCATCAGGCACCCATTCACGCGTCAGGGCTTGCACAGCCGTGCGCAGGCGCTTGCCCAGGCCCTCGGCATTGGCGCACGCCCATTCAATGAACGCCCGGCCTGTTGCGCCGTGGCAGGCTTGCGCCTGGCGGGTCAGGTGGCTGGAAAACGCAGCCCCACCCGCAAAGCCGTGCAAGTTTTCAAAGGCACCCAGGCCCGCGCCCGCATCGGCGGGAATGTCGGCCATGCGCACCTCTTGCCCCGTGCGGGTGCGCTTCATGCCTTCTGCCATGTGGTCGGCCAGCCCCAGCTCGCCAGCGCTGAGGAACAGCAAGCGCCAGGACAGGCGGGCGCGTGGTGCACCGTTGCGTGTGGCGCGTGCCTTGCTCTGCTCATTGGCCAACATGTAGGCGCACTCCCCGGCCACCTTGCCTTCGACCTGCGCCAGTTCGTCCAGGATCAGCAGCGAATCGCAGTGCTGCGCGGCGATGGCCTCTAGGGCGTTGTCGGTGGTGCGCCAGCGCTGCATGTAGCTGGGGCCACCGTACACGCTGGCGGCCAGGCGTAGGGCCGTGGTCTTGCCTGAGCTGCTGTCGCCCCGAATGTGAAAGCCCCCACTCTCCATGCCTGCAGGGCGCAGCAGCGGCCCGGCAAAGGCGCTGGCCACCGCAAACACCAGCCGGGAATTGCCCACGCACAGAGCCCCGATGCGATCACGCCAGGCGACTGCATCGTGCTTCACACGAAAGGTGTTTTCCATCTGGCTTTCGCTCTGAAACACGATGCGCTCGGCATCGTCGCCGATGGTTTCATGGGGCAGCACAAAGGCGCGGCCATGCCAGCCGATGCGGTCGGTGCAGCTCGCAAACTCGCCCGGCTGGCGGGTCTGGATGTACTGGGTTAGCAGGTTGCGGGCTGCAGGCGATGGGGCGATGCGCAGCCCCATGTTCAGCAGCGCGGCGCGGTATTCGCCACCATCGCCAGACAGCATGCGGGCGGGCATGGCCCATTGCTTGGGCTTGCCCAGCGGGTCGGCAAAGGCCAGCAGGTAGCCCCAGCCTGCGCCGTCCTGGTCGCGTGTCAGGGCCTGCACATCCAGGCGGCTGCACACCCATTGCGGCGACTTGGGTTGCCCGTCCTTGTCCACGCCCGCATGCCACACACCCGAATCGTTGACGGTGAACGGGTCGAAGGCCCGGCCATCGTCGGGGGGCTCGCCGTGCCCACCATCGGCCCCGTGGGGCTCACGTTGCGGGCGGGTGGTGGCCTTGCCTTGCTTGGGGCTCTGTGGGGCTTGCTGGATGCGTTCGGCCTGCTCTGCCTGGTGCGCGGCAATAGCGGCATCAATGCAAGCGCCCACGGCCTCCAGGCCCTGCGCCTGGTGCATGTCGTTAAAGTCGCTGCCACCATCGGGCAGTCCCTCGGGGAACACTGCCAGGCCACGCACTGTGCGGGCTGCGGCCTCGGCTTTCACGCGGCCGGTGTTGGTGCCGGTGCGGGCTTCGGTGGCTGCATCATCATCGCCGCACAGCACCAGCAACGCGGCCCGGTATTGCTGGCGCAGGGCCTTGGCAACGTGCGCCAGGTTGCCCGCATCAAAGGCCACGGCCACGGGGTGGCCTGTGGCCTGGTGCACGCTTGCGGCCGTGGCGTAGCCCTCGGCAATCAGCAGCACCGAAGCCCCGGCCGGATCACCGCACCAGTGCCACAGGCCCGACTTGCGGCCGCCCTTCAAAAACAGCTTGTCGGTGCCCTCGGCCGGGCGCTCAGGGGCAATGCGCTGCAGGTTCCACAGATCCCCAGCGGCATCGCGCAAGGGCACCAGCACACAGCCATCGGGGGCAAAGCGCAGGCCATGGGCTTGCACGCCTTTGCGTGCCAGGTAGGGGCTGGCGCCGGTGTCGCTGGCTGCATCCCACTGCGCCGCCGCGTCGGCTGCTGCAGCCGCGTGGGCCGCGTCCTGGTGATCCTTGTCGGCTTGCTGGCGCTCGGCTTTTTCACGGGCGCGGCGTGCCAGCTCTTCGGGGCTGGGTGCGGCCGGGGCTTCGCTGGCCTTGGGCAGCACAAAGCCGTGTTCTTTGGCCAGGTGCAACAGGGTGCCAATGCCTACCCCGCCGCCCGCCTTGATGCTGCGCCAGGTGCTGCGCGTGGCGCGTGGGTCGTGCCCGTCTGCGGTGGCGCTCCATGCCTCGAACAGGTCTTGCCCGGTAGCGTCGGGAAACTCGCTTTTGATGGCCATGCCCACCCGCGCCCAATCTTCACGCGCCAGGCTGGCCGGGATGTGCGCCAGGGCTGCGCGGATCAGGTCGGGGGTGATGCGGGTGGTCATGCGTCAGTGGTTTTTGTTGTGGCGTGCCGGGGCGCAAGGGCCACGGCCAGCCGTTCGGCGAGATAGGCGATTGCAGACGCCTGCATGTAGGCGGCAACGATTACGGGGTTTTCCGTTGCAGGCCCCAACCATCCATCCACAGCGTCTATGGCAGCTTCTAAAAATTCGTCGGCAACATCGGTAGCGCGATCACGCAGCACAGCGTCTGCAAGCGCTCGCAAGTGCGCGGCATGTTCTGCCTCAGTCATGGCGCGGCCCTCCGACGTGCGGGCGCTCATTGCTGCACCTCTGCACCCGTGGCGCTTGCGGCTGCGATACGGTCTTGCACCCACTGCAAAACGGCGGACTCTGACCACGCTACATGCCGGGCAGACAGCCGGATCGGCGCTGGAAAGCTCTTGGATGCGATCATTTGGTAGATGGTTGACTTCTTGCACCCGGTTGCGCTTTCCACATCAGGCAGACGGATCAAGCGATCACGCGGAACGACAGGGCGGGACTGGTGAACTACTTGCATTGCGGTGTTTCCTTCCATTGACGCCCGCCGTGGATCGGTGGGCTTGGATGGATTGGAAAATGTCAAAACTCCCCGGGCAAATCGGCATTTCCCGACACGGCAAACCCGCATGGATACTGGGTTTCCTGAGTGCGCCCCCCGAATGGTGCCCGCGCTATTTCCCGGCCTTCACCTGCTTGTCTGTGCAAAGCTTTTGCTCTGCCCTCCATTCCCGTTCTCGGTCCGTGATTTCACGAGCGGGCAACCCGGTTTTTTTCTCAAGCTGCTTTGTCGCGTCCCGGCCATTGATTTGTGCCCGCGCCTTCGCCAGCCGCTCGCCCGTCCATTCTGGAAATTGACTCTTCCAGGGCCGGCGCTTGCCGTCCTCAAATTGGGGCTCGGGCTTGGCCGCTGGCTCGGTGCCTGTCTTTTGGAATGGGACCACAGTCAACCCGCCAGATTGCCCAGCACCAGCACCAGCACCAGCACCAGCACCAGCACCAGCACCAGCGACAGAGCCCCAGCCCCACAGCTCGTGCGCCACAGCGGCCCGCACACACACCGCATCGACACGCGGTGCGCTTAAGTAGCCCCGATACTCCCCAACCCAGCCGTTCAAAATCGCGTTGCACACGCCTTCAAAACCTAGCAACCTCTCATCCAGGCACCGCAGGCCGCCGCGTTGTTCAACATCCTCACGGCTCAGCATGTGGGCGTCAGGCCGTAGTTGATCGGCATAGCTTTTTGGATTAGCAACGAACAACTCAAGCCCCGTTGCGTGCGCTTGTCGAAGTCTGGCAATTACTTCATCAGCAGCAACATTCATTGGCCACTCGTGCAAGGCCATCAGCCAATCGCGGACGTCTGCCAGCCTGGCAAGCTTTCCATGCTCGCCACCATCAATGCGCATAAAGTGCCCACCGGAATAGAGCCGCCAGCCGCCAGGCGCGCCATCAGGCGAAGCTGCGGTACCTGGCCCGCTGGCGCCGTCTGCCATGGCTTATCCCTTCACCGTTGCGGCCCCGCCGCAGGTTGCATCAGTGCCGTCTTTCTCACGGGCTTTCCGCACGGCATCCCAGCGCCGCCGTTGTGCTGTGTCAACGTAGTGGCATCCCACACCCTCAGCGGTCGCGTTGATGCAGTTTTCAACATCCATCGCAGTGCTACGAATGGATTCAAGGGCAGCGGCGATGCTGTCAATGTCGTTGCACGTCATTGGGTTTTCCAGGGCGGCAAGTGCCAGCTTCGTAATGGCTGCAATGCTTGAAAACCCGCTTTGTGACATGCAGTCCATATCGCTGATGGCACTGCGCAATTGCGTGAGTGTTTGGTTCGTCATGGCTCATGCCCTCCATTCGGTTTTGGCTGCCACGTGGCTGGCCTGGTGCGTCCAAAGCGCGGGGCTTACTTGAGCCAGCCAGCGCCTGATAACTTCACGCCCCACCAGCTCGGCAAAGTTGCACGCGGCCGCATCGCCAAAGGGCGCGGGGTTTGCCTGCCCAATGTGCCAGAGCTGCGCTAGGTGTTCGTCGGTGTAGCTGCCCAGGCGGCTCGAATCGACCTCAAAGGCGATAGTGATTGCTGCCATGGCTCAGGCCCTCCCGCTGGTGGTGGTGGTGCACACGTCTGCACTGCACAGGCTGCGCAGAGCTGCCAGGGCTTGCACCGCCTTGCGGGATGCGCCGGGCACGTTGGCTTGCGGCTGGCGCAGGTAGTGCAGCGCCATGGCCAGCGCGTTATGCGCATCGGCGTGCAACTGGATAGGGTCGGGGGTGCCCGTGGTGGGCGTTGTGGGCGCAGCGCTGCGGCTGGCCAGGGTGGTGACGTTGTTCACGGCTTCTTGCTCCTTTGCGAGACTTGAAACCACCGGCCGCGTTTTCAAGCGCGGTTAGGTGGGCGGGATGTTGAAAACACGCGCAAAGACGTGCGCCAGGTGTTGCCACTCTGACCATCCCGCCCGAAACTTTGAACGCGGCGCGGGGCCGTGTTTGCAGAATGCAGACGTGACAAAACCTCACTATCGGGGAGGTTGCGCCGCTTTGCGAAAGGTGTTTTCAAGCACCGGCCCCGGTCAGGGGTTGCGGCGATTATGGCACGGGGTAGTGGTGCCAGGTCAAGCGCTATCGGTGTGGCTCGTGGGGCTGGCGTGCCAGGTGGCCAGGGCACCAGCCAGCGCATGGGCTGCAGGCTGCGGCGATGCGCTTGCGTCTGGCTGCGGTGGCGCCCACTCTGCAACGGGCTTATTTCGATAGGGCACGCGCCTGGTGCGGGCCACCACCAGCGCCCCCGACTTGCTGAGATAACCCACGGTTTGCCGCGCAGCTTGCAGCCCCACACACGCAGCCGCTGCAAGCTCGCGCAGGGTTGCGCCACGCTCAGGCGTTGCAAGGGCCTGCGCAGCCGCTAGCAATGCCAAATGCACTTCACCCTTTGGCCGCATTCAAAGGCCCCGCTGTCGATCGCACAACAGCACGGGCAGCACTGGCGTCTCGCCGCTGCCCAGGCCAGCTTTGGCGGCGGCAAGGTCTTTGGTTCGGCCTGACTCGTCCGAGTGGGAAATATTTCCCTCTCGGTTTTGCTTCAGGTTCGCCAGTTGTCGCCCCTGCAACCTCTCCGCCACCGCCTCCGCAATCGCCACGAAACGCGGGGCCATGGGGCCGAATGCCAAGGGCGCCAGTAGCAGGAACTGCAGGGGCTTGGGGATCATGGGCACATTGTGCCGGGTGTGGGGCTCAATCGTCGCCCGTGGGGCGCTTCAGGCAGCACGCACACCAGCGCCAGGCGTGCGAAGACTATGCGCCCTCGCTATCCGCCTTGGGTGGCGTCAGGTAGGCCTCATGAAGGCGCTGCAGCTCCAACAGCAAGCCCAGGTGCTTAGGCACCCATCCGGGTATCTCCACGCCCTCATTGCGCCAGCGGCTCGGGGTGTTGCGGTGCAGGCCCGTGGCCCTACAAAACTCGCTCACCTTCCAGCCCAGTGCGTACAGTGCAGCGTCAAATTCTTCAAGGGTCATGTGTCGCATCCTTTGTTGCATGCCTGCATTGTGGCACGATTCCCTATAGTGTGCTAAATACATAATAAATCCGCACACTATTTAACATAACGCCCGTCGTATCTAGTACGCATTGTGGATAACTTCTGCACATTTTCGGGAAACCTAGCATCCATGCGGGTTTGCGGGCGGTGTGCAATTGCTCATTTTTTGCGCACTGCAGCGGGAAAAGTTATCCACAGCGATACGACGACGCCCGGCCCGCTGCACAAAACACCGCCGCAAACGTTCGGCCCGGCTTTTTCCCTTGGGGCTCTCTCGCAGCCGGGCATGTGGCAACTTTTGATAATGATTCTCAATAAGTAAATTTGCCACGTCATGGGCTAGTAAATGCCCGTGCACACGCATGCACGCTTGCCCGCCGCCGTAGGTGGTTCCAGGGGAATGCCCTCACGCGCTCATTTCCAGCAACGTGCGTGCGCGTTCATTGATGCGGGGCCGGTTGCGATGGCGCGCCAGGCCGGGGGCAAAGGGGGATAAAACAGGGAAAACAAGGGTTTATATGAGTATGTTTTCTCACTATGTAGAACTGTTCCCACTCTGTTCCCACTCTGTTCCCACTTTGTTCCCATTGGTGACTATGCGGTAAGCCGCACCGTTCCTTGATTCCTTGGGTTTGTTCCCACTGTTCCCACGGTTTTCCGTGGAATGGTGCTGAAGAAAATGCAAAAAGCCACCATCGCGCCCATGAAAAAAGGGCCTTGCGGCCCCTTGTGGTGTGGTGCTGGCGGGTGTCCGCCTGGTTGTGATTCCTGCTTTTTGCACTCGATTCGGTTCCATGTTTTCAGTCATGCGGCCCGCGTGGGCATCTTCACCACGTTGCCAGCCTTGCGGCCGTCCAGGTAGTCGGCCCACCACTGCATAAGGCGCTCGCGGTCTTTCATGTAGGTGCTGCGGTGGTAGGCGGCCCGGATTTCGTTCTGCTCTTTGTGGGCTAGCTGGCGTTCGATCACATCGGGGTTCCAGCCGCACTCATTGGCCACCGTGGAAAACAGCGCCCGGAACCCGTGGGCGGTGGCGGTGTTCTTGTAGCCCATGCGTGCCAGGGCTGAATTAAAGGTGTTCTCGCTCAGGGGCTTGCTGGGGTAAACGGGACTGGGAAACACCAGCTCACGCCCGCCGCTCAGGGCCTGCATGCTGCGCAGCACCTCCACGGCCTGCCGTGACAGTGGCACGCGGTGTTCTGCCCGCATCTTCATGCGTTCGGGCGGTATCACCCACAGCGCTGCATCAAGGTCGAACTCTGCCCACCGTGCCCCCCGCACCTCACCCGGTCGCGTGGCCGTGAGGATCACCATGCGCAGGGCGTGCACGGTATGGGGGTCGCCCTCGTAGGCGTCCAACTTGCGCAGGAACTCGGGTAGCTCCTTGTCTGCCATGGCGGCGCGGTGCTGCACTTCGCGTGGCTTGAGGATTTCAGACAGCACCAAGTCAAGCATTGGGTTCGAGGCGATGCGCTCATGGATCACCGCCCAACGGTAAACAGCCTTCACCCGCTGCAGCACCCTGCCCGCCTGGTCGGCTGCGCCGCGTGACTCGATCTTCACGATGGCGGCGCGCACCTCGCCCGGTTTGATGCTGGCCATGGGCCGGGCACCCAGCGCGGGGAAGATGTCAGCAGCCAGGGATGCCAGGATGCGCCCGGCCGTTTCAGGCTCCCACCGGGCGGCCTGGTGCTTGTGCCAGTCACGCGCCACAGCCTCGAAGGTGTTTACCGCCTCGTGTGTGGCCAGCGCCTTGCTGGCCTTGCGCACTGCCCCCGGATCGTCGCCAGCCTGCAGCACCTTGCGGGCCTCTGCAGCCTGGTCGCGTGCATCCTTGAGCCCCACGGCCGGATAGACACCCAGCGCCAATTTCTTTTCCTTGCCGCCGTGGCGGTACTTCATGCGCCAGTACCGGCCGCCCGCCTTGGTCACATCAAGGTAGAGCCCGCTGCCGTCAAAGTGTTTGCCGGGCTCGGTCAGGTTGCGCAATTTGGCGTCTGTCAGCTTCATGGCGGGGGGGTATCCTTCACAGTCTGGGGGCACATTTGGGGGCTCATTTTGCCAAAACCAAAACAGCACCCAGCATTCATGCGGGTTTCAAGGCTTAGTTTGGGTGCGGCCCCGGCACCATCTTAAATTCCCTAGTGTTATCAACACACTAGGGAATTTCAAGACCCAACCCAGAGCACTGGGGGATTTTTCAAGATCGTTGGTCAGGTACAGTTTCGGTACAGTGCTGCGGCGCTGGCCTCACCGAGACCCTTATGGCAACGATCGTCAAAACACCTTCTGGCACCTGGAAAGCACTCATCCGCAAAACCGGATGGTCACCCACTGCCAAGACATTCCGCACCAAACGCGACGCCGAAGACTGGTCTCGTCGCACCGAAGACGAGATGGTTCGCGGCGTCTATATACAGCGCGGTCCAGCTGAGCGCATGACGGTCGAGGTAGCCCTCAATCGCTACGCTTGTCCGACTACCGCTGACTACCCAGAATTGCGCCTAATTAGTCCTGTGATAGGAGCATTCATGACAACGGAAGAATTTCTGCTGGGCCGCTTCGGCCCACTGATGAGCATTACTGATGTGGCCGGGATTTTGGGGCGCTCTGCCGATGGATTTAGGGTGGCACTTTATTCAGACGGCGATGTCTCTCGTCGGCTCCGGCCCACGATGGTACGAATCGGTCGGAGGGTCTACTTCCGCACATTGCAGTTGGCGGACGCCTTGGGCTTGGACAGCCCAGAGGCCAATGGAAACCGCCGCACGATCAAGGGAGATCCGTTGTCACCAAAAAGCCTGATTAGCTACGTACCTCAGACACACGCAACACCTTCAATAGAAGGGGCCTTGTCGATACCAGCGCCCGCAGCAGCCTCGGTAGCATGGTGGGCAGGTCAAAGCGGCGGTTGAAGCGGTAACAGAACTCAGCCAGGTAGCGAGCAGCATATTTGGCATGATCAAACGAATGGTACGTGCCCGCCATGCTGGTCTTGAGATTGCCCAGCAGGGTGTTGACCCAATGCAGCTGGGGCGTCTGCGCCCCCTGGCGGCCGCCACCCGTGACGTGGCGCTCATGTGTGGTGCTGGCCTGGCGTACCTGGGCAAATGCGTGCGTGCCATGGCTGACCACATGACAGCCCGGCGCCAGATGGCGCTGCGCCCACTGCGCCATCTCCTGATTCGTGAAGTCCGCCACTGGCACCAGCCGCAGGTACAGCGGCCTGCCATCCTCGCTGGTCTGTACTGCAGCCACAAAGGCCGTCTTGTTGGCTGCCTTGCGTCCACCGTTGATGCTGCCCGCGCGTTCGCCCCCAAGGTAGGCATCATCGATCTCCACACGCCCGCTCAGCACATAGCGTGCATCGCGCTGGCCCATGGTCTGCATCAGCTTGTGTATGAGCAGCCACGCTGTCTTGTAAGACACCCCGAGCTGGCGCTTAAGCGCCAGGGCGCTGATGGCGTTCTTGTGCTGGGTGAGCAGGTACATGGCCAGAAACCACAGCCGCAGTGGCAGATGGGTGTGCTCCATCATGGTGACCGCCGATGAACTACGCGCGTACGTATCTTTCTCTAGCAGTAGCCAGCCCACGAAGATTTGGTCATGACCAAATATCTACAACGGTGTGGGCTAATGCAGAATAGGTAGACCGTCGGCATCAGATTGATGCCGCACTTTTCGCGCTCAACAATCCGCTCAGCAAAGGCGTGGTGCTGGCTGACGAGGTGGGCCTTGGCAAAACCATTGAAGCTGCGCCGGTGCTGTGTCAGCTCTGGGCGGAGCGCAGGCGCCGCCTGCTAGTGATTTGCCCCGCCGCGTTGCGCAACGCCCAGCCGTGCGCTGGAGCTCAACGACCAGTTCTTCCAGCAAGAGCGCGACAAGCTCGAAGCCTGGGCCGAAGACCGCATCGCCTCCGCCGAGCAGGCCCTCAAAGACACCAAGCTCAAGCTCAAGGGCCTGAAACGCCAAGCCCGCATGGCGCTCAGCATGGAAGACGCCCAGCGCCTCCAACAAGACATCCGCGAGACCGAAACCGAGCAGCGCCGCCAGCGGCAAGACATCTTTGCCGTGGAAGACGAAATCGAAGCCCGGCGCGACGCGCTCATTGCCGCCCTGCAGAAACGCCTGCACCGCGCCAGCCGCAACCAAAGCCTGTTTGTGGTGCGTTGGAGCGTGGTTTAATGTTCTTGAAATTGATTATTGACGACATGTCGGGGAGTTCATGTCGTCAAGAGCGACATGAATTCAGGATGTGTCGCCATTTCATTGAAATAAGAACATGTTTTATTGACGTGTCGTCGGTGGCGACCTAACAGGCTGCTGAAATACTACCCCTACGGCCGAACCTGCTCAGCGGCTGCAAGTGCGTTTGTCGCAGCAGTTTCCGTATTCTGAAAGTCAGCCCGTAA
>NZ_NCFM01000049.1:0-18695 GCF_002281195.1 Acidovorax sp. 35-64-16
GTGGTGGTGTATCGCCTGCGCAAAAAGCTGGCCGGCACGGGCCTGACCCTCATGACGCTGCGCGGGCTGGGCTATCTGCTCAGGGCCGATACGTGACAAGGCCCGCTGCGTTGCGCGCCCCGTCACTGCGGCGGCGGCTGCTGATGGGCATCTTGCTGCCGGTGGTGGCGTTCATCGCCTTCAACACGTTCAGCCTGTACCGCCAGGCCCTGGCATCGCTGAACACCGCCTACGACCGCACCTTGCTGGCATCGGCCAAAACCATCAGCGAACAGCTGGATGTGTCGGGCTACGACGACGCCGCCCAACTGCGGGCCATCGTGCCCTACGCCGCGCTCGAGGCCTTCGAGGCCGACAACCAGAGCCACATGTTCTATCGCGTCTCCACCCTGCAGGGCGAAATGGTCTCGGGATTTGCCGAACTTGCGGCATGGCGCGGGCGCATTCCGGATCGCCCCCCCTATGCCGCGCTGGTGGATTTCTATGACGACCAGTTCCGCGGCGAGAACGTGCGCGTGGCCGTGTTGCTGCAACCCGTGGCCAGTGCCAATGGCCGCGGCATGGCGGTCATCCAGGTGGCGGAAACCCTGGAAGTGCGCGAAACCCTGGCGCTGCAAATCCTGTGGAACACACTGGCCCGGCAGGCGCTGCTGATCGGCGTGATTGCGCTCACCGTGGTCATCGTGGTGCAACGGGCCACGCGCCCGGTGCGCCAGCTCAGTCAACAGCTGCAAGCACGGCCCGATGGCGACCTGAGCCCGATCGCAGCCAGCTCCGCCCCCCGTGAGCTGCAACCCCTGATCGACAGCACCAACCAGGTCATGCAACGGCTGCAGCACCTGCTGCGCCACCAGAAGCGGTTTGTGCGCGACACATCGCACCAGTTGCGCACGCCGCTGGCCGTGCTCAAGACGCAGGTGCAGTCGGCCCTGCGCGGCGATGTGCCGGCTCTACAGGCACTGCAGGAGATCAGCGACACGGTCGACCGCGCCACACAACTGGCCAACCAGATGCTAGCGCTGGCCAAGGTCGAGCAGCTGCGCCAACAAAGCGCGCCGCCGCCAAACCGGTTCGATGACATTCTGCGCGCCGTGGCACTGGACCTGTCACCCCTGATCGCGCAGCGCGACCTCGACTTTGGCATCCACACCGAACCGACAACGGTAGCGGCCCACGAATGGATGCTGCGCGAGCTGGCCCGCAATCTTCTGCACAACGCAATCCGCCATGCCCCGCAAGGCAGCGATCTGGCGGTCGACCTGCGCTGCGCCGATCACCAGGCAGTGCTGCGCATAAGCGACCATGGCAGCGGCGTCGACGATGAACTGGCCGCACGCCTCTTCCAGCCCTTCTCTGCAGGTGACGTACGCACCGGCAGCGGCCTGGGCCTGGCCATCTGCCACGAGATCGTTCAGGCGCTCGGTGGCCGCATCGCGCTGACCAACCGCATGGAATCAGGCCGTGTGGCGGGGCTGGACGCCGTCGTTCACCTGCCACTGCCCCCGCCCACAGACGGCTCCCTCAACACCGCCGCCACGGCACAATCCTCCCCATGAATTCCCCCGAAACGATGCGACTGGACAAATGGCTGTGGTGCGCGCGGTTCTACAAAACCCGCAGCCTGGCCACCGAAGAAATCGGCAAGGGCCGTGTCACCGTCAATGGCCAGCAAGCCAAACCGGCCCGCGACCTGCGCTGTGGCGACACCGTGGCCTTGCGCCAGGGCGTCATCGCACGCACAGTGATCGTGCGGGGATTGAGCGGCGCACGCGGCCCGGCCCCGGTGGCACAACGGCTGTACGAAGAAACACCCGACAGCATCGCCGCCCGTGAAAAAGCCGCCGAGCAACGCCGGCTGGCCCCCGAGCCCGCCGCCGCCTTGCAGGAAGGACGCCCCACAAAACGGGACCGGCGCAACATCGACCGCGCCCAGAACTGGGGCGACCGCTGGAGCGCATCTATCGATGAGTAACGCGCTGGCGCTGTTGTGTCGAACGTAGTCGTTCACATAAAGCCTTGAAACCCGCATGAATGCATGATTTCAAGATTTGAACAATCGCCAATACCCCCAAAAATACCCCCAGTGAATTTGGAGGTCACGTTTTTACGAGCCTGCGACCAATCTAGCGTTCAACATGCGACAACAAAATACCTCGTACTGTTGCGGCGATCCGACGATGGCTACTTACCTATTGGGTCCTTTGCCTCGCTCTGCCCCGCAGCCTTGAATTCGCTGTACGCCTTCTCCCAATCCACCCGGGGGAATGCGTCTTTGGTGCTGTTTCAAGGCTGGTGGTCACTTCGGCCAATTTTTCTGGCGTGATGGGTGCCGATACGACATCCACGGTCAAGGCTTCGATGTGCTGTTTGGCCTCGGGAGTCTTGGCCTGGGCTATCGCAATGGTCTTGGCAGCGGGCGACAGCCGGGCCAGCGCCTGCGCCACCTGTTCGCCCGACATGCGCACGGCGTTCGATGCAGCGCCGTCGGTGGGCTCAGCCTCCAGATACAGCGCAGTGGGGGTGAAGATATAACCTGCGTCGTCCACCACGACCAAGGCCGTGCGCAGGCCAGGTGAACTTTGCACCGCAATGCCAGCGTCCAGCAGCAGCTTGACCGCCTCCACGTTGCCATAGCCCATGCGCATCACGCGGTCGTCAAAATCCAGACTGACGGTCAGCATTTCTTTGGTCAAACGCCCCGCCACCTCCACCATGGCCTGCGCCAGATCGAGCTGAAGACCCGGCCCGGCATAGCAAACCGCCTGCTGGGCTGACCGAACCAGATCAGCAAGGCGCGACGGCGTTAGCGAGCAAAAAAGTGCGTCAGTCGTCGTCATAGCAAACCTTTTGTCAAAACAGCCCCACAGCGCCAGCTGTCGCTCACAACCGCCCTGCTTCCAAAAAGCTGAAATAGTCAACCCGGTTAAAAATGATGTGGTCCAGCAGCTCAATGCCAAGGATGGCCCCGGCTGCCCTGAGCTGGGCGGTGATGTGGATGTCACTCGCCGACGGCTCAACACCACCGGCCGGGTGGTTGTGCGCAACGATGATGGCGGCGGCGCGGTCCGCCAGTGCATCGGCAAATACTTCACGCGGGTGCACCGGGCTTCGATCAATCAAGCCAATCGACACCACACGAATATTCAGTATTTCATTGGCGCCGTTGATACTGGCGCACAGAAAGTGCTCCTGCTTGCGGTCGGCGTAGTGGCGCACATGGGGCAACAGGTCAGCCGGGGTTTCAATCCTGGAGCCCTCGGGTTTGATGCGGCGGCGGGCAAACTCAATGGCCGCCAGCACCAAGGTGGCTTTGGCATCGCCCACGCCGTCAAACTGCGTCAGGTCGTTCGCCGTAACGTGCAAACCCTTTTCGTCCATCAGCCGCACCAGTTTGGCGGCCAGGGTCATCACGTCAATGCTGGCGGTGCCTTTGCCCAGCAGCACGGCCAGCAACTCCTGGTCGCTCAGGGCACACGCGCCTTTGCGCAACAGCTTCTCGCGTGGCCGGTCGTCTTCGGGGATCTGCGCAATGGTCTTGCCCATGGCTTTATGCCGCAACGTGCAGGTGGTGTTGAATCACGGTCATGGCCATGATGTCGAAAATGCCTGCCACATCGGTGTACTTGATGTCCGACAACTCCTCAAAGCGGCCCATATCGTTGTAGACCGCCTGAATCTCGCCGTTCACCTGGCCACGGTAGACGCCGTTCAAATAAATGCCATCCGAGCGATGCGCCGTCACCGTTTGGCGGATCGACAGGTCAGCCGCCTTGGCTTCGGTCACCTGCTTGATGAGAATGGCCTCTTCGTCGCTGATGGGAAATTTGGCCAGGATGTTGTCAATCATTTCCTGCACCGACACCTTGAGCGGCGGCGGGCCAGCGCCCGGCCTGCCTTTACTGGGCTTGAGCTTGACCGGGCCAGCGCTGGTGGTCACTCCCTGGTAGGTCACGCTGGCCTTGGTGACCTCGGTCTGCCGGATCAGCTTCATCAACTCCGACACGCCGCCCGCCTTGATCAGTTGCGGCCCCACGATCTCGGCAAACCTGGCCAGTTCCTGCACCTCATCTGAAAAAGTAAAAAAACAGGTGAGGAAATGAAAGCTCTTCACGAACTTGGCCAGCAGATAGACGAAGGCCTTGCGCTCCTCCATGTCGCTCCACCGCGCCTGGAACCGCTTGCGCAAGGCATCGACCATGTACTGCACCTGTGCATCCGTGCCGGTGGCCAATAGCTTGCCCAGTTCTGCGGCATCCTTTTGCGTGAACAACCCGGCCGCCAAAATCTCGTCGTACAGTTTCAGGCACAGCGCCTGGTCGGGCTCTTGCGGCTCAAACGGCGTGCCTTTGCGGTATTTGATGAACGCCTTCAGGATCGCCTTGGCGTTGTTGGTGAAGTCCACCACCACTACTTTGTCTTTGCCGTCATGGCAGCGGTTTAACCGAGAAACCGTTTGCACCGCATTGCGGTCCACCACCGGCTTGTCCAGAAACATGCCCGCCAGCAAGGGCTGGTCAAACCCGGTTTGAAACTTGTTGGCCACCACCATCAGCCGGTAGTCATCGCCCTCAAACCGGTCTTCAATCAACTCGCCATCCACCAGCCCATTCACCGCATGCTCGCTGATGGCCGCATTGGTTTCGGGGTGGGTAAAGTCTGAAAACGCATACAGCGCACGGTAGTTGGCACCCCGCTCCTTGAGCTTTGCCTGGATGATTTCAAAATACCGCAGCCCCGCCACGCGCGAACTGGTCACGATCATCGCTTTGGCCCGCCCGCCAATCAGCGGCATCACGTCTTTCTCAAAGATGCGCAACATCACCTCGGCCTTGTACTGAATCAAGCCGTCGTCCTGATAGGCCACATTCTTCAGTGCCTTGGCCACCACGCCCGCCGGGTAGCGCGCATCGTCTCCCGGCTTGGGCACCACGGCGCACTCCAAGTGGTACAGCGTCTTGTACGAAATGATGCTGGCCGCCACGTCCACGATGTAGCCCTCGGCAATCGCCTCGGCCTCGGAATAGGTGTCAAACGCCTCGCCAAACAGGTTGACCGTGGCTGGCGCGGGCGTAGCGGTAAACGCCACCATCAACTGGTTCAGGTCGTGCTCGCGGATGATCCTGGCGATGTGCTCCTGCGGGTCGGCGGCGTCATCCGCCGCATCCTCAGCATCCGGTTCATCCGCCTTGCGAAATGGCAGCCGAATAGCAGCGCCCATTTGCCCCTCTTGCGAGCGGTGTGCCTCGTCAATCAAAAAGGCCACCCGCAGCATCTTCAACACCGGGTTGTTCTGGATCTGGTCCAGCACCCAGGCAAACTTTTGTTGCGTGGTCACGATGATCGACTTGCGCTGCGCCATGAAGCGCGGCAAATCGTCCGCCTTGCGGGCCAGGCCCACCACCTCTTTCAGGTGGATGAAGTTCTCCAGGTCCTCCCGCACATTGGTGTCCAGCGACTTGCGGTCGGTCAGGATGAACACCATGTCCACCAGCTTTTCGCTGGTGCCGGGCTTGAACAGGCTGTGCAGCCGGTCTGCCAGCCAGCACATGGTGAGCGTCTTGCCGCTGCCTGCCGAATGGTTGATCAGGTACTTGCGGCCAATGTCGCCACTCGCGGCAAAGTGCTCTGAAATGCTCTCGGCCACCTTGCGCACAGTTCGGCTCTGGTGGTAGCGCGGAAACAGTGTGAAGGCAGGCCGCTCTGGCCTGTCGTCTTGCGCATCCCGGTGCGGCACGCGCACCAGAAAGAACGACAGCGCCTCCATCAACGCGTCCGGCCCCAGCACCTCGCGGTACAAAAACTCCACCGGGTATTCGGTATCAACACTGGCCTGGTTGGTCAGCCCCATGTTGTGCCAGCGAAAGTTCTGCTCGCGGCGCGGGTCGGTAGCGGCTTTCACATCGCTGGTGTCAGCGGCCAGGTACAAAAACGGGTGCTGAAAAATCTTGCGCGTGTGGTCGCGCTGGGTGAACTGCGCCACGGCGTCGTGCACCGTCTGGTTCTTTTCGTGCTTCAGCTCCAGCGCCACGATGGGCAGGCCGTTGAGGAAGAAGACGAAGTCAATTTCGTGGTTCGCCTCGCCAAAGTAAAAATGCGGCCGAAAGCTGATGCGGTTCTGTGCGTACCTGGGCGCGGCCGCACTCTCGCTGGAGCGGGGCTTGGGGTAGAACAGGCGCAGCTCCAGCCCGCGCACCTTCAGGCCATTGCGCAGCAGCAACCACAGCGGCGTGTGGGCCAGTTCGCTGCGCAGGGCTTTGAACACCTCATCGCGCGCATCGGTGCCGTAGTCCGCATGCAGTTTTTCGAGTGCCTGAGCCTGCGTGGCATTCAAAAAGTCCCACAGCGCATCTTCGGCAATGCAGTGCTCGGTGTCGGTGATGTCGGCCTGCGCCAGCACGCCATAGCGGTGCACCCGGACAAGGAAGTCTGCAATGTGCTTTTGAAACTTCAACTCCGGTGCCTTTGCCATGATCAGCCCTCACTGCCTTTGATTTTTTTGACCCGGCTCACCGGCTTCGCCGCCAGCTGCTTGAAGTTGTCTGGCGAGATGACCGGCTTGCCGCTTTGCCTCTCAATGTCCTTGCGCGTGCGCCCGGCCACGGCGCCGCCATCTTTGGCGTCTTTTTTGAGCCTGGGCATGCCCACCGAATCGCGGTCGCGGTGCAGCTTGGTGGTGGTGGCCTCGCCCAGCATGGTCAGAATCAGCTCGATGTCGGTCATGTGGTCGCGCAGGTTCTCGCGCGCCAGGGCTTTCACCTGCTTGTACTCGTCCACCCTAAGGGCAAAGGTGCCTTGCATGATCTCGTTGGTCAGGATGGCGAACTCCTGGCTGCTGGTCACGCCGCGCTGCTTCCACTCATCCGTCAGGTCTTGCCGCACGGCAATGCCGCGCAGGCGCTTGTCGATCCACTCCTTGGGGTAACCCTTTTTCTCGTACAGCTCCTGCATGCGGCCCATGGCCAGCTCGGGGTTTTCGATCTCGTCCAGCCGCTCTTTGCCCACCTTGGCCAGCCAGCGTTTGAACGGCTCGGCCTTGGGGCTGGGGATGGACTGGATCAGGCGAAATATGCCTTGCGTGTTCCAACATTGCAGCTTTTGCCGCCCGCCCGCCGTATCGAACGCCAGCCCAAGGGGGGGGACAATTTGTCCCCCCCCTTGGCTGTCCAGGCCCAGAGCCGGGTCGCGCCTGCGCATCTTCTTCCAGTAGTCCGACGGGTCCGCCGCATCGGTCAGCGCGGCAATGATGTCGGTGATGACAAACCACCACTCGTCGTTGTGCAGTGCTCGGCGAATCTCGCGGCTCTGGAACAGGGCCACACCCGGTTTGGATTGGCCTTCAGCATTCGTCATGGCTCTCCCCCAAGAGAATTTATGCCAAATATGCCTCTAGCCCTTACCCAATAAGCGCTAATAGCTATCAATTTAATTGCAAACATCCAGTACGGCTGATTGGGCAGGGCATTCATGCAATGGCCGCAACATCCACCTCAGTCACCCGCCGCTGCCCGGTCACGCATTCGTGGATCAGGGACTTGCGGTAGGCGATGAGGGTGTCGATTTGGGCAGTGATGGTGGCCGTAATGCGGTTCACCTCGGCCGTCTTTTCATCCAGATGGGCGCAGATGGCTTCTTGCTCGGCCAGCGGTGGCAAGGGAATAGGGAACTGGCCCACCTTGGTGGCGTTGGTGTTGGCCAGGTTGGTGGTCTTCTTGCCCGTGGCCTCAAAGTAGTCGCGCCCGTACTGGGCGGCCGTGGCGTAGGCCAGAAACATCGGCTTGAGCTTGTGCGCGAAGCAGCGCACGGCAAAGATGTGGTTTTGGTGCAGACAACCCGGAATCTCGCCGCGCCACAAATGGCCGCGCCCCAGCTTGTCCAGGTCGCCGCCCTCGGTCATCAGCACATCGTTCGGGCGCAGCTCTACCCCGGCCGCCACGCTGGCCGGGAGTTCGATCACCGACACGTCGGCCAAATCAAGGTGGCCGTCCTGCACATTGCCCACGCGCAAATACGGGCGCTCGACCAACTCGCCTTCGTACTGCTTGCCCAGCGTCAGACCACCGCGAATTTCGGCGATGCGCTTGAGGGCCACCAGTTTCCAGCCGAGCGGAACTTGCACCAGCCACACATTGCCGGTGGGTTCGAGCGCCGCGTCGGCCGCGATGCCCCGTGTGACCGCCCGCTGAATGATGGACTTGCGCAGGGCCTCCAGGGTGTCAAGCTGGCGGCGTTTGGCAGAGACGGCGGCGTCGATGGCGGCACAGCTTGCGTCCAGGTAGGTGGCAATGCGTTGTTGCTCGGGCAGGGGTGGCAGCGTGACAGTGAATGCATTGAAATCCTTGTCCCCAATGGCCGGGTACCCAACGCCGGTGGCTGCGGCCTCGAAATACTGCCGGGCATTCTCGGACAACAGGTGGTAGTAAGTAAATTGCGGTGCGAGTTTGTTTGACTGTGGC
Source organism: Acidovorax sp. 35-64-16 (assembly GCF_002281195.1). NCBI lineage: Bacteria > Pseudomonadati > Pseudomonadota > Betaproteobacteria > Burkholderiales > Comamonadaceae > Acidovorax > Acidovorax sp. 35-64-16. Next base: position 8,454 of record NZ_NCFM01000049.1, read on the forward strand.
TCCACAACATTAAAGCCAGTCGAACAAATCAAGTGCTTGGGTGCACTGGCAAAAAAGGCCACCGCCTGCAAATTGGGTCGGACAGACGAAATGACTGTGCTACCAGAAGCCACCCGCCGCCGCGCACGAGACGGCGCATTTTCAAAACGGAGGTGTTCGATTGCATCGGTGGAGACCACGCCGTTGTAGTTGACGTTCGAGATTTCAAGGTAGTCAAACTCGTAGTCCGCATCAGTTCCGGCGGGCAGCGCGTTGGCATTCACCCTTGCCACGTCTTTCAGTCGCTCGACCTTCCAACCTGAGGGCACAGCACTCATTTCGCCAACCCCTCCAACATCTTCTCCGCCTCTTGCTCCAGCTCCCAGAACCTGGCCAGCAAGTCTTTGGCCGGGGTCGGCGGCTGGTAGCGGTAGAAGTATTTGTTGGGCAGGATTTCGTAGCCCAGTTGCGGGCTGTCTTCCCACCGAATGATGGGCTTGGCGATCTCGCGCTTCAAAAAGGCGGCGATGTCTTCGCCATACGGGATGTATTCATCGTCGGCCACGTAGTGCCGGTGCGTCCACTCGACCGACAGGATTTCGGGCCACAGGGTTGCGCTGTCGCCCAAGGCGGCTTTGAGCTTTTTGGTGGCGCTGTCGGCGGGTTTGAGGGCGATGGTGATGGTTTTCTCTTGGCCCTCCGCCTTCACGCGCACGCGGAAGGTGAGGTCGCTGTCGTGAAAGTCCTGCTCTTTTTTGAGGTTGGCGGCGGTAAAGGCTTTCTCGTACGGCTCGGTCACGGTGGCGGGCTGGTCGTTGGCGTCGGTCTGCCAGAACACGACCTTGACCTTGTGGAAAGCGAAGTCCTGGGCTTTGAACAGCTTGACGTGGGCGTCGTCAAAGCCTTTGGCCCACCCCTTCTGATACCGGGTTTCAATCCACTGGCGGTGCACGTCGGCCATGCGGTTGCGCTTGTTGCCGAAGGCTTTGGGCTCTTTTTCGCACTGCTGGCGCGCGTCGATCAGCATCACGCGGCCTTTGTGGCTGGCGGGCTTGTCGTTGCGCAGCAGCCAGATATAGGTGTAGATGCCGGTGTTGTAGAAGAGCTGGTCGGGCAGCATGACGATGGCATCGAGCCAGTCGTTCTCCAGAATCCAGCGGCGGATTTCGCTCTCGCCCGAGCCGCAGTCGCCGTTGGACAGCGGCGAGCCGTTGAAGACGATGGCGATGCGGCTGCCGCCGTCGGAGGGCTCCACCATTTTGGCGAGCATGGTTTGCAGAAACAGCAGCGCACCGTCGTTCACACGGGGCAGGCCTGCGCGGTAGCGGGTTTTGAGCAGCTTGCGCGCCTCGGTCTCATACCCGTCTTTGCCGCCCCAGGTGACGCCAAAGGGCGGATTGCTCAGCATGCGGTTGAAGCGGTATTTGCTCTCGGGCAACTGGTCGCCGGGTTCTTTGCTGTGCGGGTCGTGCGGAATCAGCGAGTTGCCCAGGAAAACCGTTTTGCGTTGCTGCGCCTCGTTTTTGATCAGCAGGTCGGCCTGGCAAATGGCGTAGTTGGAGGGTGACAGCTCCTGGCCGTGCACGGTCAGGTACTTTTCCACCCGGTCTTTTTCAGCCGGTGTGGCGGCCCGTTCGAGCAGGTGCTCTTTGGCGACGGACAACATGCCGCCGGTGCCGCAGGCCGGGTCGTACACGGAAAAGTGCCGGTCGGGGATGGGGATGTCCAGCAGCTCCACCATCAGGCGAACCACTTCGCGCGGGGTGAAGTGTTCTCCGGCCTCGTCACCACTTTGCTCCGAGAAGCGCCGCAGCAGCTCTTCGTAGATGTAGCCCATCTCCAGGCCCGAGAGCTGGTCGGGGCCCAGGGGCAGTTCCTTGTACTGGTTGAGGATGGGGGCCAGCCGGTTGTTCTTCACCATCAGGGTGATGGTGGCGCGGTAGTTGAAGTGCTCGATGATTTCCTCCACCGCTGGCGAGAAGCCATTGATGTACGAGCGGAAGTTGGCCTCCAGCAGCGTATGGTCTTCTTCATAGACCTTGCGCAGCGTCCAGTGGGTGGAGTTCGAGAAAGGCGACTGCTTCGGGTTCAGCTCCAGGTCTTTCACCAGCTTGGCGAGCGCGTCCTCGGTGAGCTGGGGCCGCTTGGCCAGCACTTCGGCACTTTTGGCATCGCGCCAGGCGAGCAGCACGCATTCGAGCCGCCGGATGACGATGATGGGCAGGATGACGCTTTGGTATTCATACGCCTTGAACTTGCCACGCAGGCGCTCGGCGGATTTCCAGATTTCGTTGGCGAGGTTGTCGAGCTTGGGTTTGTTGAGCGAGAGCGCCATTGATTGTTTTTTCCTGTCTCTGTCCGTGAGCCGATGACCATCTGCAGCCACGCAATCAACCGCCGCCGGAGGGCCGTGTACAGTGGGTGCAATAGCGGTGAACAAAGTGTATTGCACCACAGCAACGGGGGAGAAATGGCCGATTTTGACTCTCTGACCTGGGCGTTGGACGTCTGGTTCGACAGCCCCCTTAGTGGCCTACCTGAAACGCTGCGCCAACGGGTTCAACAAGAGTTCTTTCCCATGCCGTGGGATCAACTGTCTGCCGACCAGCGCCGCAGTGTTGCCCTGCAGCTCGACTATCAGCATGACCCTGCCACCGAGCAGGACCAGAAGTTTTGGTGGGACTTTTTTGAGCGGGTGGGCGGCCTGAAAAAGCAGGTTGCTGAATGGGAGGCGGTTGCCACCCCCACCGCTGCGGAACTGGCAACCAAGGAAGGCCGACTGGCGGAGCTCCAACAAGAGCTGACCCGCATGGAAGCGCAGAAACGTGCGGCGCGGGGAGACTATTTCCCCGAACGGCCCCACTCCAAAGGGCAAGAAAAACCTCATATATCTCCCAGCCCAGGCGCGCGGTACATCCCTTATCCCAAGGCCATGCAACAACTGGTTCAGCGCCTCGGTGCGTCACCTGAAGAACTGGCCGCCTGGATCTTTATGGGGCCAGAGCGTGGCGGGATCGCCGCGTACGTGAATGCCAATGAGCTGGATTCACCGCCACGTTTTTCGTATGCCTACTTCGTGGGCACATCCGACTACATCGCGCCGCTCATGGGATGCTGGTTCAAGGCCGATGATGTGGAGCAGTTTGTCCCGGCAGACCGCTACATCGTTGGCGCCGCATTGATCGAACGGTGGAACAAAAGGCCTGGTTTGCGAGCGGAGGCATTCATTCACGCCAAGATTGCGGAGTCCCGGCTTTTAGATATTCATCCGATCTATGGCGGGACGCGGGGCACGTTTTCAGAGCAGTCCGATTGGCCAGGGCTGGAGAGTGGGTTGTTTGCGTTGGCCCAGGTAGAGGCGATTGAGGCTGAGGATTTTGACGCGGCCATTGACACAGGTAGCTTGGCAATGGCTGGTGAGGTCGATCCTGGAGTGCCGCCAGAGGAGATTGCGGTGGTGGGGTCATCAGAGTGGCGCAAGCAAACTGCCAAAGCGGCCGCCGACGTGTTGCACGACAGACCCGGGGGTAGCAGAGACAAGAAAAAGCAGATTCGTGCAATTTGGGCCAGTGGGAAATATTCGTCACGAACCCGTTGTGCCGAGGAAGAGTGCGCCGCGTTAGACATGTCCTACGACGCTGCCCGGAAGGCTCTGACGAACACACCTGACCCTAGTCGATGCTAAGCACAGCCTAGCCGCTGCTAGGCACAAGCACTTCGCAGAAATGGGCCCTCCCGGCCCAATTGCGGCATGTCCAACAACACCCACCGAGGTGCGAACATGCTGCACACCATCCTGCGCATCCCCGCCGCCAAAACCCAATCGGGCTACTCCCGCTCGACCATCTACCTGCGCATTGCGCAAGGCTTGTGGACCAAGCCCGTCAGCCTGGGGCCGCGCGCCGTGGGCTGGCCCGCCCATGAAGTCGATGCGCTGAACGCGGCGCGCATCTCGGGCAAGACAGATGATCAAATCCGCGAGCTGGTCGAGTCGCTGCACACCAAGCGCAAAGAGCTGATGGCTGCTTGGGGTCTGTAGAAATGACGAGCTTTCTTCAACCCCTCCTCTATTGGCTGGTCCAGTCTGCACCTTATGCCACTGCCATTGTCTTGGGTGGCGCATTGAAAGGGTGTGTATGAACGTTCTGATCGACCCATGCCCGCTGGCGACCAAAAATCTCGCAACGCCAGACAACTCTCACAACTGCGAACCGGAAAACGCGGGTGATGCGGAGCAAACCAAGCCCGCAGATCCCACAAAACTGCCGCTGGCCTTCACGGTCATCACTAGCATCCGGCCAACCCGGCTCACGAAGATCATTGGGCTGAACGCCGCAGGCGGTATGCGCAAGGAGACGGCTGCCATGCTGGGCCAGGGCCATGCGCAGCGTGTGGTGGTGGCCGATCTGAACGGCCTCAAGTCCCATCTGGATGGCCTGACCAGTGCACAGGCCGTCACCTGGGGCGTGACCAAGCAAGAAGCGGTAGCGGTCTGCACGCAAGGGAATGCCGAGGCGCAGCAAGCAGGTGCCATCGCCCGCACCCGCGAGAACTTCCAGTTTATGGCCGCGCCTGGCGTGATGATGCTGGACCACGATGGTTTGCCCGATGGCGAATTGTCGGCGCTGCAGTTTCGTGATCGCCTGATTGCCGCCGCGCCCGCGTTGGCCGATGCCCCCATGCTCTGGCGGCCCAGTGCGTCGGCGGGTTGTGTGGGACCGGATGGCAGCGTCTTGTCGGGGCTGACCCGGCACCGCCTGTACATCCCCGTGGCGGATGCCTCGCTGATACCCGAGGCGGGCAAGGCTCTGGAGGCCTTGCTGTGGGCCGCGCCGGGCGGGGGCTGGTGCGATGTGGGCGCCGCAGGCCAGCGGTTGCCACGTTGCCTGGTGGATGGGTCGGTTTGGCAGCCCGAGCGGCTAGATTTTGCCGGGCCTTCGGTTCTAGCCGACGGGGTGACCCGCTCGGGCGTGGAAGGTGTGGTCTACGGCGACGCCAACGCCCAGTTCAACCTGCACCTGCTGATCGATAGCGCGACACCCTCCATCAAGAAGCAGGCCCAAGCCGGGCTCAAGGCAGCACGCGCAGCAGTTGCTGAAAGATGCGATGCCGCCCGGCGCGACTGGGTGGCAGACAAGGCCCCCGCCCTGGCGCAACGCCGTGGCATCAAGCTGGCGCAAGCCACCAACGTGCTGGAGCGCGCTGCGGTGCATCAGGTGCTGATGGGCGACTTTGAGCTGACCTGCGCCGACGGCCAGGTGGTGACTGTGGCGCAGCTTTTGGACAACCCTTACTGCTGGCACAACACCCGGTTTGCCGACCCGCTCGACCCCGATGCAGACAAGCGCGTGGCCGTGGCCCGGCTGCTGAACGGCACTCGCCCCGACCTGTTCTCACACCGGCATGGGGGGATGCGCTATGAGTTGCGCCGCCAGTCGGCACGGGTTCAGCTGGGCCGGGGCATGCGGGTGGACGCCACCGATGCGGTGCTGCATGTCTTGCGCGAGCGCAGCGAGCTGTTCGACTTTGGCACCAATGCCATTGCCTTTGTTGCCGACGGCAAGGCCACGCCCGTCAGCCGCGACTGGCTTGTGGACCATGCGGGCCGGGTGGCGGAGTTCTACAGCGTCAAGACCGAACGCGATGAAGATGGCAATGTCACGTCCATACGAGAAATCCCCGAAGACGCACCCAGCTACATTGCCAACGCCATCATCGCCAAACACGGCAGCCGCAACTTCCGCAAGCTGACGGCCGTCACCACGGCGCCCACACTGCGGCCCGATGGAAGTGTTTTTGACGAGCCGGGGCATGACCCGGCGACGGGGCTGATGTACGTCACCACCGAAGCCTATCCGCTGGCCGTGCCGTCGGCACCCACGGTCGATCAAGCCCTGGACGCATTGGGCAAGCTGTGGCACCCGATCCGCCTGTTTCCATTTGCCGACGACGTGGCCGTGGGCGTGACCCTGGCCGCCATGTTGGCCGCTTGTTTGCGCCCCGCCCTGCCCACCTGCCCCGCCACCGGCTTTGATGCGCCAGCGGCGGGCACCGGCAAAACTTTGCTGGCAAAGTGCATTGGCGCGCTGGCCACGGGCGGCGATGTCGCCGTGCTGCCACCCACCAATGAAGAGGACGAATGCCGCAAGCGCTTGTTTGCTGCACTGCGCGGCGGCTCCAAGGTGCTGTTGTGGGACAACGTGCGCGAGCCGCTGGGCAACTCGGTGATCGACTCGTTCTTGACTTCGTCTTTGTTTGCCGACCGCGTGTTGGGTGTTTCTGAGAATGTGGAGCTGCCCAACCGCGCCCTGTTTCTGGTGTCGGGCAACAACCTCGTTTTGACGGGCGACACCCACCGCCGGATTCTGCTGGCCCGGCTCGACGCGCAGATTGAAACGCCGTTCAAACGCGAGTTCGAGTTTGACCCGCTCACCGAGGTCTGCAACAACCGCCAGGCCCTGGTGGTGGCCGCGCTGACGATTGTGCTGGCCTACATCGCTGCAGGCCGACCCAAGGTGGGCAAAGGGCGGATTGCCTCGTTTGAGCTGTGGGATGACCTGGTGCGCCAGCCCTTGTGCTGGCTGAGGGAACGTATGGTGGAGTCAGGCCGGGATGTGACCGACTTGCCCCTGTTTGTGGACCCGGCAGATTCCATTGACCGCGCGGCATCAGAAAACCCTGAAACCGCCAAGCTCGCCGCACTGCTGAATGCGTGGGTTACTACTTTCGGCACCACGCCTACGTCACCGGCACAGGCCATCACCAAAGCCACAGAACATTTTGGTGCGCATTCAGTATTGTTCGATGCCCTCGACGAGATCGCGGGGCAAAACGGCAAGCTCAACGTGCGCATCCTGGGCCGCTGGCTGGAGCGCCACTCTGGTCAGCTGTGCACGGGTCTGCGCCTGGTACTGGCTAACAGGACCAACGGCTTGAAGCGCTGGACCGTGGTGCGCACGGTGGAGCGGGCAACAGCGGACAAGGCCAGCCCCACAGTTGCGAGAGTTGTGCCAAGTTGCGAGATTGAGGCCGTTGCTGACACGGCTGAGGCAAGCCAGTTCGACGATGTGAGGATTTTCTGATGACCGCACTGGCCATAGAAACCGTGGTAGAGCAGCTCGCCCATGCTGGATTGAGCCTCTCCCTCGCCCCCGCCGGGGGGCTGGCAGTGGCACCGTCCAGCCTTCTGACTGCGGAGTTGTGCGACCTCATCCGCAGCAGCAAGGCGATGCTGGTGGACTGGCTGGCTGCTGCCAACGATGGTGCCAGCCACGCACCTGATCCGCCCGAGGCCCCTGCGGACTGGAAAGAACGGGCAGCGGTGTACCACGCCCACCACTTCAACTGCGCCACCTGCATCGCCGCCGGGCTTGGCAGCCGATATGGGCAACGCTGTAGCGCTGGCATGGCGCTGTGGCAGGCGTATTGCGATTGCTCTGAACCCCATTTTTGAAAGACCACCATGCACTCCACCACCAGCTCAAGCAGCGACAGCACGGTGTCCTTGTTGCCCACTGCCGACAAAAGCCCCCAACCCTACGAAGTCGTCCGCTTCAACGCCCTCAAGCACGGCATCCTGAGCCGCTACACCGTGCTCAGCCATGAAAACCATGCCGACTACGAAAGTCTGGTCAACTCGTTGATGGATGAACATTTGCCTGCGGGGGCAACTGAACAGCACCTGATCGAAGAACTGGCCAGCGTGATCTGGCGCAAGCGCCGAGTGCTGCAAGCTGAGGGTGCCACTATCAACAAAGGCTTGAAAGAATCCGCGCGCAGTGCCAAGACCATCATCCCGGCCGCAGCACCGTTTGAAATGGGCCTGTCAGGCGAAGGGACCGACATCCGCAACCTGATGGACTTGAAACCCGAGGACGTGACCGAGAGCCAGCGCACTGCCCGCCATGACCTCGATGCCACCAACAAGGCCGCCGCGATCCTGCGCAAAGGTGGCGACCGCGCCTATGACAGAGCCCTGCGCGCCCTGATGCCCGACACCCGCGAATGGTGGCAAAGCTACGTGGACGAGGAGGAATATCCCGCCGATGCCACGGGGCTGGCAGCTTTCATCAGCGAGCACGTTACCCCCTTTGTCTACCAGCAAGAAAAAGAATCCCGCCACCATGGCGCCATCGTCAACCAGGCCCTTGGCGAGGGGCTGCAAGCCTACAAGCTGGAAAAGCTTTCGCGCTACGAAACGCACCTGGACCGCAAGTTTGAGCGCACGCTGGCGATGCTGATCAAGCTGAAAGACCTCCGAAGCCCCCGCGCGGCGTAAATCCACGCGCACTTTTCAGCAAGACGAAATACCCAGGAAAGCAAGCATCCATGCGGGTTGTGGGAGATTTCGCGGGTTTTCACTCCACAACACCTGCACAAGTTGCCAAATGATTTCGACAAAAACCGGAGAAGAAAAATGGGTGGACGCGGTAGTGGGCGGCGCAGCAGCTACAGCGGCAAACCGGAGACCAATGACTCGATGCCGCTTGACATCCGCAAGATCGCCCGCAGTGGCCTGTTGATACCGGGCAGTAGCTTTGGTTGGCAGTGGACGGTGAACGACCGGCCGGTGGCGAGCATCCGTATCCGGTTGGATTGGGAAAGCCTGGTGCTGTCCTACCGCATGAAAAGCACAGGCGAAGTGGTCGAACAACGTGTGCAAACGCAGACTACCCCCTGCCACCTGGGCGGCCAGCGCCACTGGTTCGCCTGCCCCCTGTGCAGCAAGCGGGTGGCCGTGGTTTACGCGCCGGGTCGTTACTTTGCTTGCCGCCAGTGCTGCGGACTGGGATACGCCACACAAAAAGAAGGCGCAGGCGATAGAGCAGCCACCCGCGCAGACAAGCTACGGAAACGGCTGGGCTGGGAGGCTGGCATTTTGAACGGACCGGGTGTAAAGCCCAAGGGCATGCACTGGAAGACTTTCCTGCGGCTCAAAAGCCAGCACGATGCATTGGTCCAGATCAGTTTGCAGGACATGGCCCACCGGTTTGGCTTTCTTCAATAACCACTGGATGGGTGAATTTGTTTCGCAAAACTGCCCTGGATATTGAGGGCGTTGATCGCCCTTGCCCAAAACTTGGCGCGCCCAATGTGAGATGCCAATGTTGTGCCATCGACAAATGAGCATTTGAGGCCTGGCCTCGGTTGTCATGACTGCTTTGAATCCACGACGCCATCACTTGAACGACTGGCTGCGTCAACAGCTTGCAGAAATTCACCTGTCAGGCGATAGATGCCTGGGCGCTTGCTTTCTCGTGGACCGGCGACATTCAGCGTCTCGATCTCATGGTGACGCAGCCATGCGAGCACTTTGACTGCAACATCCGTTACGCCCCCGTCGTCCAGCTGAACGACGAGATACGGTTTGGCCATCCGCTCGGCAAAAATTTGGGTAGCGAGTGTCCCACCTTCCATTCCGCCGATATTGATGATCAATGTGCCATCGCTGTCTTCTACGTTGCGGCGGGTGCGCTGGCGGTAGCCACCATCGGTCAGTTCGGCGAGTTGGTATTTCAATGGGACAGGGCCGTCCTCGGCCTGGCGCCCCCCAGGTGCCCAGCCTCCATGTGTGTACCCGTGCTCAATCGCAAAATCCAGCGCACCACGATCTGCGCCGGTTTGCCCGCCTGAGACAATGTGCTTACAGAAGCGAGGCGGTTCGCGGAGGTGGTTTCGAAACGGCGGCAGCGGTAAAAGTGTTCCGTCGGCAAGAACTTCCATGCGTTCGTCAATGCGGTGATTCGGGTCTTCGCAGGGCTTGTAATAAATGACGCGATACGCATCACCCACCTCCTCCTTGAGACAACGGGTCAGTTGCAGGCCGCGCGTGTGGAATGCCACCCAATCCCAATCACTGGCGTCAAAGTCATCCGAGTAGAACGATGTGCGATCAAACTCGATGGCCCAATCTGCAAACTTGCGCCAGAGTCCTTCTGACATTGGGAACGATTCGTCCCAATACGTTCCATCGCAACAATTGGGACCAACGCCGCCTTGATCGGGCTTGTCGACAAGCCACAGGAACGGCGCGTTCCCATACTCCACCAGCACAGTGAGGATGGGAACAAACGTCTTGCACTCAGAATGATTCATGACCGGATCAATCGTACGCACGGTTGTGCATGCAGGTTCCACCTCGTCGTACTCCGTCACCGCGCGGATGGGGGTCTCCTCGTTTTCAGTGCAATAAGTGACGGTACGCAAAGCTAGCACTGGCGCGGGGGTGGTCTGGGTAGACCGTTGATTTCATTGACTTTCCTG
>NZ_NCFM01000050.1:0-18612 GCF_002281195.1 Acidovorax sp. 35-64-16
CAACGGCACCGCCTCCTTGCGATCTACCAGGGCGATCACAGCCTCTGGCGCGTTCAGACTGGCCAACTGTCCATAACTGCGTGCTGTGCATAACGCTGCGTACCCGACATCTACGCACCTTCGCCGTATTTGGCCTTCATGAGGCCGGCGTGCAGATTCTCGAAGTCCCAGTACAGGGCGACAGAACCGCTTTCGCCGTCATCGTTGGTTCGCACAGTTCCCCCCAGTCGTGATGCAGTCGTCGTAATGCCCGCGGTTAGAGTTAATTGACCGAGGAGAGGAATCCCAAAGAGTCGGGCGCACCTGATCAACGATCCAGAGCCACGCAATGGCTACTCCGACATAGACACCACCGTAAGCGGCGTAAACACGCCCAGCCGCGGTCTCGTGTAGCGTTAGCAACCATGCGAAGAGCGCCAAGCTCAAGAACGCTGGAACCAAGAGCCAGATTGACTTGCCCTGTTTGAGCCAGAGGTATGGCAAGTAGCAACCGACAATCTCGGCCACTGCCGTCGCAAAGAAAAGAATGAAGATCCGCATCGGCTCATTCTGCCAATGACCCATTCGTCGCCAGTCTGCCTCGACGCGGTTGAACGCGGCGGGCCACGTCAACGCGGGATGACCGTGCGCTTATGGAGATTTGAGCTCTTCAGGCGCCCATCGCAGCCGTAGTCGGCTGCTCTCGCTGAAGGTGCGATACGGCGTGGGTGGGGACGCATTCTTCCCAAATCGATCGCGCACAACCTTGACACTGCCCGCACTGCATACCCACACCCAGCTCGAGCTGTATGTCGTCGAAGCCCATGCCCGAGCGGGCGCAGTGGGCGATGGTCTTGTCGCTGACGCGGCGGCACACACAAACAATCATGGGCGGAGGGCAAGGCGGTTGATGTTCAAGAATGATAATGACTCTCATTCGCTACCGCAAATCCGCCTGTCGGGCGGGTGCCACCCGCCATTGCCTCAGCTCACCGAGCCCATCTGGCTCTGCAGGTAGTTCTGCAGCCCCACCTTGTCGATCAGTTCGATCTGGGTTTCCAGGAAATCGATGTGTTCCTCGGTGTCGTCCAGGATCTCCTGCAGCAGATCACGCGACACATAGTCGCGCACGGTTTCGCAGTGCGCGATGCCGTCCTTGATCGTGGCCTGCGCGCCCTGCTCCAATGCCAGGTCACTGCGCAGAATCTCGGGCACGTCCTCGCCGATGTTGAGCTTGCCCAGGTCTTGCAGGTTGGGCAGGCCGTCCAGCGTGAAGATGCGGTCCATGAGCTTGTCGGCGTGTTTCATCTCGCCGATGGATTCGTCGTATTCCTTCTTCGCCAGCTTGTCCAGGCCCCAGTGCTTGAGCATGCGGTAGTGCACGAAGTACTGGTTGATCGCGGTCAGCTCGTTCTTGAGCTGGGCTTGCAGGTGGCCGATGGCCTTGGGGTCGCCTTTCATGTGGGCTCCTTTAATTTGGGTTGTAGTGGGACAGATTGTGCGGCGCGAAGACTCTCGCGGGAAGTTCTTACCGGTCGCCTTGTCGATCGCGCACAGATGTCAGGAGGCCCATGCCCAGTGGTTGTCCAGGCGAAAACCGGCCAGACCCATGCGCGAATGCCCAGCGCTGCGGGCATGGTCGGCACCGGCTGCCCACCATTGACCACGGGCCATCGCGAGTGCACAGGCATCATGTAATGCAAGCCTATCGACAAGCGCCGAGCCTGGTTTTGTGGCGACAACCTGGTGGGCGCGGGTCGCGCTGACCAAAAAGCCTCCGCCGGGTCGAGCGCAAATGTCACCGCCATATCCGTGCGAATGGCCAGAGGATGCCACTGCGCTGAATTGATGGCCATCCCAGGTGGCGAGGATGGGCGCTGCCATGCGGCTCCCGTTGTCGTCGTGTTCTGCCTGCAATGCCACGCCAACACGGCGGGTGACCGGATCGAATGCAAGGTGGCGGACACTCAAGCGGGAGTCGGGAAGTCGCCATTGGTCAAATACTCGACCCGAGCGAGGATCCATCGCAATCAGCGATGGGTCCATGCGGTCGAGTTGCCGATGGCTTCGACCGGTCTCGCTCTGTGTCGGAATGCCTCCGTTGGCAACCATCAACGCGCCCGCCGGAATGTCCCCCAATTGCGCGGACAACAAGAGCATGGCGTGGGGATCCATGCCATGGCTAGGCCATTCGCCGATCTTTTGAAGCGTGTCTGTTCTTCGCAGGCCGATCATGCCTTCACCGCTGGATCGATCGGTCTCCGTGGTCAGCACTTGGTTGGCATCATCCAGCCGCATCAAGTGCCCATTCAACTGGCGATCGTCATCGATCCAGTGCCATGTGGATGCACCGGTGGCGGGATGCCACTTCAGCAGCCAGTCCCCAGGTCGACGCGCGGCGACCAAGACCGTGCCATCCGGACCCACCGACAGACCGTGCGCCCGCGTGGGCAATTCAAGTCGGCGAACGACTTTGACGGATTCACTGCGATCCAGCGCCAAAACACCGACCTCTTGTCGACCTTCTCTGGTCCAGGATGCCACCATGCGCGCCTGATGCGAATTCACGGTCCCGTGGGCCCACGGCTGAGCGATCAGCCCACTGAGCAGGACCAAGGCATCGCGGCGCGTAGGCATATCCGTCACCATGGGGTTCCCTGCATCGATCAATCGCCATCCCCGATGCCGACCTCCAGCGCCGCTCCCACCTCGTTCTGCATCAGCGCGGTGAGTACCTTCAGATCTGCAGAGGCAGATTCCACGCGAGCTGTATCCGCTGACGCCAGCGACTGCATGGCTCCATCGGCTTTTTGAACGGCTTCACGCCAGCGCTCGGCCAGCCCCACTTGGCCTCGACCCCGCAGGTAGGTTTCGATGGACACCGCCGCATCACCTGGCACGGGGTTCGTTCCAGACTCGGCCACTGCCAGTGAACGCAGAGCAGCCCAGTGCGCGCGCCAGGCTGCCACCGTCTGGCCCGAGGCAGCCCGGGCGAAGCTGGGTTTTCCGCCGCGCGTCTGCGCCTCACGCAACGGCTTCTCCAGACCTGGCCAACGCAACCGCTCCAGCCCACCCAGCCACTGATTGATGAATTCCGCAAAAGCAGTGCCAGCGTCGGTAGCGTCGAGAGGCGCACTGGCGAGCGCATTGAAGGCATCGCGCAGCGCGTTGGCTTCGTCCTGAACCTCTTGTGCTGCCAGCACTGCATAGGTGCAACCCGGTGTGCCTGGCTCCACCGGCGCTGACCACAACAAGTGCTCCAGGGCGGGCAGCCCCTTTGCCGGAGTGCCGACGCGCTGCATGTCGTCCAGGTTACGAGGCTGGCGAGCCATCATTCGCTTCAACAAGTCGGGACGCAGTGGCTGAAAGTCGATACTGCGAAGCGAGCGCCTCTCCACGAGCGGACCTACAGAAACCGCGGCGAGCGATTCCCAGGCCAGGGCCGTCTTCACCCAAGCATCACGCGCCTGCCCGAGCGCGGCTGGTCCGGCGCAATGGCGTGCAAGCGCACTCGAAAGATCGGGCGCTGCCAGTGCAAACGCCTGGGCGCGTGGAACGGTGTGCGTGCGATGAAGGCCTGCCACCGCATGTTCGGCGGTGTAGAAGGGAACAGGCTGCTGGGCATGCGCAGCGGCTGAACACAAAAACACGCAGGCCGACAGCGCCTGCTGGAGAAGTGAGCGTTTCATCAAAGGCTTTCCACAAAGGCCACAAGCGCACGGCGGTCGGCTTCATTGAATCGAAGCACTTGTTGCTTGCTGTCCTCCGCTTCACCTCCATGCCACAGCACGGCTTCCAGCACACCGTCGGCACGGCCGTCGTGCAACAGCCGCATGTGACCGTTGACATCACGGATCAGTCCGATGCCCCACAGGGGTGGCGTCTTCCACTGGCGGCCGTTGGCCAGAAAATCGGGACGACCATCGGCCAGGGCATCGCCCATGTCGTGCAGCAGCAGGTCGGTGTACGGCCAGATGGTCTGACCGGACACGGCCTTGCTGGTCAGACGCGGGAAGGGTCCCTCGGCGGTGGTGTAAGACGGCCGATGACACACGGCGCATTGCGCTTGGGTAAAGAGCTGCTGGCCCCGCAGCACCTGGGGATCGCGCACGTTGCGGCGCGCCGGTGGCGCCAACGCCGCCTGGTAGAAAACCACGTCCTCAATCGTCTTGTCCTCGATTTCCACCCCGCCGGGTTCGGCGCCAGAGGGTGCGGCGCGGCAATCGACCTGGGCCAGTGTGCAGGTCTCGTGGGAAAAGCGGGTCGACGTGATGCCCAGATCGCCCTGGAACGCGCCAGCCGTCTGGTGCGCTAGCGTGGCCACGTTGGCTTTCCATCCAAAGCGCCCCACCATCTCGCGCTCGGCGAAGACGTCCCACACGCGGTTGGGTTTGCCCTTGATGGGCCCAGGCTGTCGCGCCTGGGTATCGGCATTTGCCAAGATGTCGCTTTCGGCAATCGCCTCGAGCAACCCCACACCGATCACTTGTGGGGCAATGCGCGGGCTGACCAGGGTGGATTTGCCCAAGGCGCCGTAGCCGAATCGGTCGGTTTGGTAGATCGGTTTTTGCAGGGTGTATGGCGTTCCGTCTGCAAACCTGCCGTGCACGGGTTCCCACCGCAGGCGCACGCGCGCTTCAGGCTTCACGCCCTGCACGGAGGCTGTGTTGAGTTGGTCGCCGTAGACCGGGTGCGGCTTCGGCCCCCCGTGCGCGTCCTGGCCGGGCACCGACAAGCGCAGCAGCAAGGCCAGCGGCTCCTCGTCTGAAATGCCTCGCTGCCAGGGCGGCGGCTCACCCCGGCCATCGTGCATATGGCAGGCCGCGCACGAGCGCGCCAGAAAGTGGGGACCGAGCCCGTCGCGCGCGGTCGTGCTCGCCGGTGTTTCGACCCAGTTGCGCTTGAAGAACGAATTGCCGATGACGAATCGCGTGCGTTCGTCATCAGGCAGGTTGGCCGCGGGGAAGGAAAACGCGTTGCGCCCGGTGGCCCATACGGTGGTGCTTCCACCGGTCATTTCACCAAGCAGATCGGCGCTGGCCGGCTCGGCTTGGGTGTCAACGCTCACGATGAGGGCCGCCGTGGCGGCCGTCACCACCACGGCGGCCGCCAGGGCCGCGCGCCTCACGGTTGCACCAGCGTCAGCTTGGTGATGCCGATCGCCGCCGCCGCCGCCACGATGTCGTTGGACTGAGCGGTCAGGCTCTGGATGGTCGCTTCGATCTTGGCGCGGCCGGCACTGCCCTGCACGATGGCACGGTCAAACGGCGCCGGGATGGATTCGGCCGCCAACACCGAACTGCGGATCTGTTGGCTGGTCTTTTGCGCCAATGCCGCGTCCTTGGCCGCGACCAGGTCGCGCAGGCTGGGGCCCTGCAGCGTGCTGCCGTCGGCGCGCACGTAGCGGCCCAGCCACACGTTCTCGATGCCCTTTGCGTTGGTCACCGCATCGCGGTGGGTGTTGTCCGAGAAACAGCTGTGCTCGTCCTCCTGGTCCTGGCTGGCCAGGGCCACCTCCAGGCGTTCGCCTGCAAGTTCACCGCGCGAGAGCGACCCCATGGCCACGTACATCTTGCGCAGCGACTCGTTGCCACCCTTCTCGAACTTCGCGCGGAAGTTGTTCTTGGCGCCCGGGGCCCATGCCTTGACCAGCATGTTCAGGTCGTCGATCAGCAGCTCGGTCACCACATTGAGGTACTGGCGGCGACGGTCGGCATTGGGCGCCTTGCCGTCGACGAAGTCCTCAAAACTGCGGTTGCCCGGCCCCGTCTCCGACAGGTCCTGGCCCCACAGCATGAATTCGATGGCGTGCCAGCCGGTGGCCACGTTCTCCTCGCCGCCCTTTTCGTTGAGCGATGCCAGCGCCTTCTTGGTGATGGCCTGCTTGCGGTTGTTGACGATGCCGGCGGTTTTTTTGCCATCCACGTAATCCACGTAGGACTCATCCATCGGCCACGCGTTGAGTTGCCCTTCAGGTCCGTTGTCGTCATCGATGGGGCCACCGTAGAAGCGGAACGCCTCGGTCTGGCCGTAGAACTCGCGCGCCTGCAGCCACGCCTTGCGGGCTGCGTCCAGGGTGGTCTGCGAGGGTGCCGCGGTGAACGCCTTGATGGCCTGTTGCAGGGCCTGCGCCCCCGTCAGCGTGTCCTGGTAATTCGCATGCACCAGGGTGGCGTAATGGGCAGCGACGCTTGCAGGCGTGGCCGCTGTCTGGGCATCGACAGGCGCGGCGAATGCCACGGCGAACAGTGCAGCGGCCAGGGTGGGTTTGAATTTCAGGGTCATTGGCCAGCTCCTCGTTGAATGATCGTTAGTCTAAATGAGAACGGTTATCGTTCGTATAAATAGCCGTAGTTTCTGACAATGGCTGGGGGTCATGCAGGTGCGAGCGCGTAGAGAAGTCGACGACTTCTCGGGACAGGGTGCTGCACGACAAGGCCGCGACGCACCAGTTCGTTCAAGGTTCGGTACGTGGTGGTGAACGCGATCGGATTTCGCCGGTTGCAAACCTCAAGGAACACCTCTTCCACCGTGGCCGCGCGCCCGAGGCGCGCCAGCGCGGCATGAACCATCGGTTCGTACACGCTTGGGCGTTTGGTCGGCAGATGCCGCCCCGAACGGGTCGGATTGAGACCTTTCATCAACTGCGCTGGCGGCCGGCACAGGTCAGGACAAGGGTGGCCTGAAGGCTGGCGAGGTGGGTCGGCATGCGGTCATTCTAGTGTGCGAATAGGAATGGTTCGTATTCCTTGTAAGATTGGAGCACTTTGGTGCGTCAGCGTTCCGAAGCTCACTTTCACCGCCATCCCCCCCCTAAAGAGAGACATCCATGCGACGAGCCCGCCCGACCGTTCCCCTTCGCCCGATTGCCCTGGCCAGCCTCATGAGCTGCCTGGTGGCCGCGCCTGCCTGGGCGCAAGGCAGCACCTCCACACTCCCGCAAGTGGAAGTGCGGGCCGGGGAGAACAAGGCCTTCACCAGCAACAGCATCCAGGTGGGCACCTTCCGTGACCAGGACCCCCTGGACGTGCCGCTGACCAACCAGGCCATCACCCGCGAAGTGATCGACGCCCAGGGCTCGACCACCCTCTACGGCGCGCTGCGCAACACGGCTGGCGTATCGCACGCGCAGATCGGCAACGCCACCTACGACAACATCGCCATCCGCGGTCTGCTGGTGGACAACCAGCGCAACTACCGGCTCAACGGATCGCTGCCCATCGTCAACCTGATCGACACACCGCTGGAGAACAAGGAGCGCGTGGAGGTGCTCAAGGGCGCGGCATCGCTGTACTACGGCCTCGTGCCACCGTCGGGCATCGTCAACCTGGTGACCAAGCGCCCGGCCGCGCAGCCGCTGACCACCGTCACCACGTCGATCAACGAGCACGGCGCGGTCGGTGCCCACCTGGACCTGAGCCGCCGCTACGGCGAGGGCAACGACAAAGGCATCCGCCTGAACGTGGCGGCCGGCACGCAGGAGGTGGGCGTTTCCTCGTTCGAAGGCAACCGCGGTCTGTTCTCGCTGGCACACGACTGGCGCATCAGCCGCGATGCCACCCTCAAGCTCGACGTGGAGCACTACCGCAAGAACGTGAGCGAGCCCGCCACCATCGTCTTCAATGCCGCCCAAGGCGTGCCCGACCCGGTGGACAACCGCCTCAACCACGCCGGTGAATGGCAGCGCTACGACGCCGAGGCCACCAACGTGCTGCTGCGCTCGGACATCAACCTGAACGACACCTGGGCGCTCACGCTGGAAGCCGGCCATGCCGAGACGACCCGCGATCGCAACTTCTCCACGCTGGCGATCAACGACCTGGCCACGGGCGCGTCCAGCCTGAGCGTGTTCTACCAACGCAACCAGCGCTTCGCCAACACCAACGCGCGGGCAGAAGTGGTGGGCGCCCTGCAGACCGGCGCGGTCGCTCACGAACTGACGTTCGGCCTGACCTCCAACGCCCGTCGCTTCCGTGGCGAAGGCGCACCCACGGTCAGCGGCATCGCACAGAACTACTACAACCCCCGCGTGATCGACCCCGTGGCGGCGGGCACCTGGACGCCCGCCGCGCGCAGCCGCGTGAGCGACCGCGGCCTGTATGTGTTCGACCGCATGCGCCTGGGAGACCAGTGGCAGGTGCTGGCAGGCGTGCGACGCGGCGACTACAGCAGCCAGACGGGCACCGGCCCCACCTTCAAGTACGACGAGACTTCGCCCAACGTGTCGGTGATCTACAAGCCCACCAGCGATGTCTCCATCTACGGCAGCTACATCGAGGCGCTGGACGAGGGTGGGACCGCCCGCTTCGGACGCGCGAACGTGGGCGAGGTGTTGCCACCGGCCGTGAACAAGCAGCGCGAACTGGGCATCAAGACCCGCCTGGCGGGCGGCATGCAGGCACAGGCCGCGCTGTTCGACATCAGCCGCCCGCTGGTGACGGTGGACGGCAGCAACCGCGACGTGCTGGGCGGCGAGAGCACCTACCGGGGTCTGGAGGTGTCGATCGGGGGTGAGATCAGCCGCCAGTGGTCGCTGCTGGCGTCGGCTGTCTTTCTCGATGCCGAGATCACCAGCGTGAGCGCCTTCAACGCCACCGAGCTGGGCAAGACGCCCGAGAACACCGCGCGCAGCACCTTCAGCCTCTTTGGCGAGTACCGCGTCGCCTCGGTGCCGGGCTGGTCGCTCAATGGCGGGGTGTACTTCGTGGGCAAGCGGGCCGTGAACAACCTCAACCAGGGCTACGTACCCGCTTACACCACCGTTTCACTGGGTACGCGCTACGCGACCAAATGGGGCAGCACGCCCGTCACGCTGCAGGCCAACCTGGACAACGCCACCGATCGCGACTACTGGGTGGGCACCGGCGGCAACTACCTGTCGGCCGGGCTGCCGCGCACGCTGCGCGTGGCTGCCACCTTCGCGTTCTGACCGATGGCTGCGGCACGTCTGCGGCGCCTGTGGCTCAAGCTCCACCGATGGGTGGGCTTGAGCCTGGGCATGCTGCTGCTCATCTCGGCCACGACCGGCACCCTGCTGATCGTGGGGGAGCCGATCGACGAGGCCCTGCGCCCCGATCTGCACCGCGCCCAGCAAGCCGGCGACGGCAGGCTCGACCCGGTACTGGCCCGACTGCGCGCCGAATTCGGTGACGACGCGGGCTTCACCTTCCGCCCGCCGCGCGAGCCTGACGAGACGCTGCACGTCTTCGTCTCAGGCCCGTGGACCGGAACGCTCTTCATCGATCCCTCCACCGGCACCGAGAGGGGCCGCCTAGGCCAGACCGAAGGCTTCTTCAACACCGTTTTCGCGTTGCACAGCACGCTGCTGGCCCACGAGGCCGGCCGCGCCGCCCTGGCGCTGAGTGCGCTGGCGTACCTTCTGTTGCTGGCCACCGGGCTGGTGCTGTGGTGGCCCAAGTGGTGGCGCCACGCACTGACGGTGAAGACCGGTTCCGGGCTGACGCGGTCACTCTTCGACCTGCACCGGGTGGCCGGTGCGCTCACGGGCATCGTCGTGCTGGTGAGCATCGTGACCGGGGCCTACATGGCGTGGCGACCGATCTCGGCAGGGGTGTCGGCGGTGGCGGGCAGCACGCCCGTGAAGCCCCCGGTGATCACCGAACCCGTGGACCAGGCGCTGGCCACGGTCGATGCCGCCATGGCCGTGGCACGCCAGCGGGTGCCCGACGGCATGGTGGGTTATGTGCAGGTGCCTGCCCGAGGCACCCAACCCCTGCGCATCCGCTACCGGGTTCCAGACGACCCGCACCCAAACGGCCTGACGTCGGTGTGGATGCATCCCGGCACCTTGCAGGTGCTGGCGGTCAACCGCTGGAACGAGCTCGACACGGGAACCCGGGCCTATTCATGGATCTACCCGCTGCACATCGGTGAGCTGGGTGGCCGGGCCACGTGGCTGCTGACCCTGCTGTCGGGCCTCGCGCTCGCGTGGATGGGCGTCAGTGGAACTTGGTTGTGGTGGCGCCGGCGTTGTGCAAGAGGATGAACGCGATCGCCACCTACAAGAATCTGAGAGCGCCCGCCCCAAACAGCGCGGGACTCAAACCGTTGTCTTGTCGTGGCCAGGGGTCACTTCGGCCCTTGGCCCCACACCAACTTCGTTTTTTGCCGCGCTGTAGCTGGCTACGAGGTACGGCATCAAATAGTTCAGCATCACGTGGATCCAAGAAGGTGCTTGTCCGTCCATCAATGGCCCCCCCTGATTGATCAGGTTGACCAACGTGCCCACCACTGCCGACACGCGAAGCGCATTCACCACAATGTGTTTTTCTGATGCGGCTTTGACGATGCGTTTCATGTGGGAATCGTGTGGATGGTGAGGAAAGAAAGTCGTGCTGCAGGAGCGAAGCTCACCTCGATTTTCCAACATCAAACGTCCCACAGATCGTCTACCAAACCACGGCGGCGTTGTCGCGTGTGCTTTCTCGTACCCGGGCAGATGCCTGAGTTTGACGTCTCACCCGAACTCCTGACTCTTCAAAAATAGGGCGACGGTTGCTTTCCGGCAGGCCCGAGAGGACGCATGGAGAAGCAATGAACAGGTCAAGCTTTTCTGAGGACCAGATCGCGCACTCACTGCCATTGGCTGAATTAAGCGCACCGGTAGCGCTTCACCCAAGGTCTTCAGCCTGGTGAGCAAAAGCATCGACCCGATAACAGTACCGTCATCCGCGCGATGCGAATATTGATCTGTCTATTTAGACCGCACTCCGATCGGCGATCTCCTGCCCTGTCGGTTTCAGTTGTCCCGAGCGGTTTACCTGGACCCTGTCACACGGATCAGCGCTCCCGAGCGCGCGTCGAAGATCCCCACGTCGATCACGATACCCGGGCGCCGATCGTCGTACACCGATACCTCGATTTCCTGGCGACTGGGGCCCGGCGAGAACACCCATCCACCGGGCTCGATGCGCCCGGGCGACTGACCGCATTTGTACGGAGGAGGTTGCTGGCCCGGGGGACGGTTGGGGTACCAGACACGGCATTCACCGGGAGGCGGTAGATGTCCATTGGGAATCCGCGTCTGACCTTGCCGATGGAAGTACGAATTGCCAGCTCGGTCGCCTCGCTGTGAGCGCTCCTCGTACCGCTGCTTGCCCTTGCCTGACTCGTCTTTGCCCTCGTCGGCGTGCGCTTGCGCGCCCAGCAGCATCAGGCATGCCAATGTCGTCAACGCGGTTCGTTTTTTCACATGGGTCTCCTTGAAACAGTGCGGTCACTTATATCGCGCCAGATGGATCGAAGATGTGGCGGGCATGTAAAGCCGCGCGCGGTCTTTGCGCTTCCATCTGACTCCATCGAAGACCGTCACCCTGGGCATTGATTGTGTGGAAGCTCAACACCCTAGATGCTTTCACAAACTGTCCAGAGCACGAAGCGCTGAGGCTGATGTACTGGCCTCGAAACCCTTGCGCTATCAAATCCGCGGTGAGCGATACCCCGCGATGTAGACCTCCTGCCCCCTGGTCTCGACCGCGCCGGGTCGCGCCCTGCGCACCAGCGCCATGGCCTCCTGCCATCCCAGCCCCTGGTCCATCAAGAGCAAGCAAGCCACCGTGCCTGCCCTGCCCAGTCCGCCTCGGCAGTGCACGAGGATGCCCTCCCCCTGCCGCAGCGCACCGGCGAATTCGGAGCGCTTTTGCTCCCAGACAAGGTCAAAGCTGGCCTCTGGCGCTTGGCCATCCGAGATCGGCAAGTGACTCCACGCCATCCCGCGGGCCGTGATCGAAGTGCCCAGTTCAGGCACCCCCAGCATGTCGAACTCGAACTTCTCCAGCAACGTGATCACCCGCTTTGCTCCCCACGCGGCAATCTTGTCCAGATCAGCCTGCAGGTCCCGGTCCCAATCGGGGCCGGTGAAACTCTTGCCCTTCTTACCCGGGCAGAAGGTGAGACCGATGCGCCCCGAAGTCTTCGAGCTGTGCCGTGCATCTTGAGCCGCCGCCGCCATGGGCACCACCACCTCGTTGATGTACAGCGGATGTGTTTCGCTGGTTCGCACCTGTGTCGCTCCCTTGATCATCGTTCGCCCTGCCCGTCCACCTTGCGCTTGATACGCCGATCCTCGCCCACCGTCCTCGCACAGACCTGGAGCGTCTGGTCGCAAACGAGATGCCGGCCGTTGCTGAGCGCAAGCAGCGTAAGCGGCACGCCCTTGTCGACCATCAGCGCCTTGGCCAACGGGTAGACCCCCTGGTCGGTCTCCAGCACCCAGGGGTAGGCGCCCGAGTCCGAGGTGTGGGCACTCACCAGATGCCCGATCGGTTCGCGCCGCGTGATCTCGTACGGCAGGAAGATCTTGAAGGCGTCGTAGGCAAGGAAGAGAACCACGGCGACAATGACCGCGAAGCCCCAACGGCTGGCGGTGGACTTCCGGCTATTCCGATTCGGTGTCGATCGTTCGTCTGCCTCATACCCTCCGCTCTGCGCACCTTGTTCGCGTTCGTCGGCGTCTGAGGGGAGCGTCTGGCCCCTCCAGGCAAGCATCCAGGCCTCGAAGGCTTCGATCACTTCCCGATCGCTCATCCGCACCGCGTCGGCCAGTCCGCCAGTTGGTCCGTCAGGCGGGCCAATCGCGATGTAGTCACCAACCGTCGCACTAATCAGTGTGGCAGGCACGGGTGCAAACCAACCGGGATCGACCCAGCAGATGTCCCCCCATTGGGGGAAGTGTTTGTCGATCAGGCCTTCCGGACGTTCATTCGGATCCAAAGCCTGCAGGGCGGCGATCACGGGCGTGACTGTCTGGTGCTCGTTGCCCACCCAGACGTTCAGGCGCTGGGGGAGCTCGATCCGGATCGCTCCGTTGTCCAGGCTGTGGACGATGGCCTGGTACTGGGCTTGGAGGCTGTCGGCGGCGACAGGGGGATGGGTAAGCGTGGGTTCGGTCATGGGGTTTTCCTGCTGATGGCCTTGCGGCCTTCTTCTGGTTTGCGTCTTCGCTCTTCCAAAATCTCACGAAATCGCACCACGTCAAGGCCACTCAACGAGGGGTTTTGCCGGCGTTGTCGCCGGGGAATCCCTCCGAGGGCTGCTTGAGCGCGGCCGCGACGCCGCTACCCAGCAGCTCCGCGTGGAATCCGGTTGATCAGCGACCGATCAGGGCCGCAGGTACTTCACCGACAGGGAGCGCTCCTGGGCGGTGACGGGCCACAGGTTGTGCAGCGGCATCACCGCCAGGGCCACGACAGCGCTCAGGCGCGCCACCTGGTCCTCACTCGCATGAAACGGCGCCCGGTTCAGGTTGAGGACGGCGCTCAGGGTGTCGGCCACGGGCATGTTGCGCCGGGCAAGCTGGCGCAGCGCATCGCGTAGGAGTTCGGCGCGCAGCACGTTCGCATCATTGGGGCGTTGCGGGCTGAGACCAGCCACCGCCGACTCATCGGCCCCCTCTTCCATCCCGACCGAAGGCAGCAGCAAGGTGAAGCGCGAGATGGGGGCCATGAAGGCGGCCACGAATGCCAGGTCCTGCTCACCCGGCAGCAGCAAGGGACTGAGGTATGCACGGGCGGCCCCATCGATTGCCGCCTTCCAGGGCGTGAGCAGCTCCATCTGGCTTGCATGCAGGCGAGGCTGCAGGTATTCAAGGCACTCGCACGCCTAGCTCCCGGGTGAGGTCTAACCCTTCCATCGAGAGGACGCTTTCCGGCCTACGGCCTCCAAGCGCCCCCCAATGTCAAACGTCTAATCTTTTTTCTGCGGCAGAGAGGTGTCCGCTTCTGGCCGAAACGGGCAGTTCAGGCCCATACGTCGGATGTCTCAGATCACTGCAGAACAGACCTACGGCGTGACGGCTTGAGGCTGGTTGCGGTCGGTTGTGCCAGGCTCTGCCAGCAACTGCTGACCTCAACACCGGTCATCCGGGTAGGCGAGGACCAGCGTTGAATGTTCGTGTAGCACCTATTGGCGCGTGCGCGTCGTGTCGAAGCTGCACTATTCGGCCGTCGGAGACGCTGGTGCCACGCTGAGAGCCGGTCCGCTGCGTAACTGATCGAGCACCGCTTGAACCCGCGCCAATAGGTCGTCGTAGGTGACGATGTCGACGACACCTTTGGAATCGCGACGCAGCACTTCGAATTCGCGCCGTTGCACATCCGACAGCGTGTTGCTGCGCCCCATGATCACAATGCCGGAGGGGTTGACGATCCGAATCCTAAAGCCCACAGGCAGGTCGGCTCGCAACAGCTGGGTCAAGTAGTCCTCGCCATCCGGCCCCCAACGGCTAAGATGCCTCAGGTAATGAGTGACCTGCCCCATGGCACCGACTAGGTCGCGCATCGGTAGATGGTGATCGCGATAGCGCACCGGCAACATGATGGGCTTGCCCATCGGCTTCTTGATCTCGATGACGTCGACGTTGCCTGATGCATCGACCAAGAGGATGTCGATGCGCCGCCAAGTGGAGGCGTCGGCGTCCCAGAGCCTGACCTCGGTGAAAGCCTTGATGTACCTGGGGTTTAGTAGCAGGATGATCTCTACTATCTCCAATTGCCACTGCGCCTCGGAGGTTCCTGTCTCGTTGGCCAACATGGCCTGCAGCCGTTCCAGAGCGAAGGCGTATTTGGCGACGTCGAATTGGCGAAAGGGGGCCTCAAAGTTTGGCGCGATCGCCACGGTGCGCCTGTCGACATAGGTATTTAGCAGCGCTTCCGCGTCGATTGCCGGCTCGGTGTACTGGCGAACCACAGTTGCGACACGCGCCTGGACATAGCGGCGAAGTTCGTACGGCGTCGGGAACTGGTTCAGCAACCGCTCGTACTCGGGGATCGGAATGGCGTCCGGATCCGGGCCACCGATGACGATGCGCTCAAGGCCGAGGCTTTGAACGATGTTGAGGATGGACACCTTGCGTTCGGCGCTGAACCATTTCCAGTTGGGCCGCGCGTCCTGATGCAACAGGACCGGTGTCTCAAAACCAAGGACCTGGGGCTTGAATCGGAAGTACACGCCGTCTGCTGTCGCGATGGCAAACACCAATCGATCGTCGTCAATCCACAGGACGCCATCGTCATCGCCGGCAGCATTGGCTTTTTCTTCCGCAGCGTCTTCCACAAGGTCCTTCGACGTCAGGTGGAACGTGCCCTTCACAAGCAGCTCTTCGTCCCGTTCGAACCTTTCTCGAACCCAACTTGTGTCGTCGCGCGGGCGGTAGATGAGATAGAGCTCTTTGTCGGAGACTTCGAATTCAACGGCAGGTTTGGTCATGTTCAATTCTGGAAGAGGCGATTTTCATCGTGGCCAACGACGTCGATGTCGTCGCAGTCAGCAGGGAGTGCTGCCTGTCAACGGTGGATGCGTTCAACGGTGTCCGGTTGGTCCTTGCGACGCCTCAGCACTAATCTTAAAAACAAAGCTTGGTTGCATGCACTTCACTCACTGAGGCAGCAGGAAGTCTGCAACTTAGCCGACTGATCAAGTCTTCTCAGGCGCGTTGGCGGTGGCTGCGACTTCCTAGCCGCCTGCCATGAGGTCCTCGAAAGGCGGGGCCTCCCCCCCAATAGTTGGTCTTCTAGCATGCTGGCGTAATTTGAGGCAAGCGTCTCGCCTTTGGCTCCCTCGGTGCGTGCGGAAGGTTGCGGTGACGCTCTCCTTGCTCTTGCCGTCGTGTTCCCAGCTAGCCTAACGCTGACGAACGGCGTGCAGCACAATCCCAAGACGCAACAAATTCGAGTGCAAGGGAGGTTCCGTGATTAAGAAGATTCGAATCCGCGGGTATCGCATCCATCGCGATTTGACGATCTACCCAAATCCAAAGCTGAACCTCATCGTCGGGGGCAACGAGTCTGGCAAGTCCACGCTCATAGAGGCCATCGTGCTGGCCCTCACCGGGCGAATAAACGGGCGAAGCGCCGCCGAGGAACTCAATCCGTACTGGTTCAACGCGGCCGATGTTGCCGACTTCATCGTCAAGCGAGCGGCCAGCGAACTGACGCGGCTGCCAGAAATTGACATCGAGATCTTCCTGGACAACGTCCCGGAACTTCAGGAGCTCTGCGGGGCCCACAATTCCAACCTGCCCACCGAGGCATGTCCGGGCGTGCGTATCCGCTGCTTGCCCAATCCCGACTATCTGGCGGAACTCCAGGCTTGGGCGACTGCGCCAACGCCGCTCCTTCCTGTCGAATACTACTGCGTCGAATGGTCGACCTTCGCGGACGTGAGACTGACCATGAGGCCGCGGGCGCTAACGACCGCAGTGATCGACGCGCGCACGGTGCGCAGCTCTGGCGGCGTTGACTATCACCTGCGGCAGATTCTGGGCAGCCAGCTCGAACCGCAGGAGCGGGCCAGCATCTCCCTTCAGTACCGTCAGGCCAAGGCGGCGCTGTCGGAATCGGCCTTCAAGACGGTGAACCAGCGCATCGGGCAGCTTCACGCGGCACTGCATGCCCAGCCCATCGCGCTTGCGATGGACCAGACGGCGCGGACCTCCTGGGAGGAGTCAGTGGCTCCCCATGTGGCGGGCGTCCCGTTCACGATGTCCGGGCAAGGACAACAGTCAGCGATCAAGATCGCGCTGGCCATGAACCGGCATGCGGGTCATGCCAAGTACGTCACCATCGAAGAGCCTGAAAACCATCTGAGCCACACGAGCCTAGCGACGCTGCTGGACAGGATGGGCGCCTTGGCCAGCGATGACCAGCAGCTCTTCATCACGACTCACAGTTCAAGCGTCCTCAACCGGCTCGGCATTGAAGCCCTGCAGTTCCTCGGCCCAGCCGCCCCCGTCAAGCTCGACGAGTTGAGTACCGGGACCGTGGGTTATTTCAAGAAGCTGCCGGGATTCGACACGCTGCGGCTCGTACTGGCCGACAAGATTGTTCTGGTCGAAGGTCCGTCGGACGAGATCATTTTCGAGCGGGTGTTCGTGGACCTCTTCGGCAAGCGTCCAATGGCATGCGGCATCGACGTCGTGAGCATGAGGGGGTTGTCGCTGGCTCGCGGCCTGGAACTATGCCATCGCCTGGGCAAGAAGGTTGCGGCGACGCGTGACAACGACGGCATCGACCCGACCGAGCTCCGAAGGCCGTTAGCCCCGTGGCTGGCCGCCGGCCAGCGGGAGGTGTTCATCGGTGAAGTCGCCCATGGTCACACGTTGGAGCCACAGATGATCCATCACTGCGGCGAGGCGCAGTTGCGCACTATCCTCGGGATTGCAGACACGGCGAACCTCGAAACCTGGATGACCCGTCAGAAAACGGAAGCCGCGCTGCGCATCGCGAGCTCCTCAGAGGCCGTCACGGCGCCTGCCTACATGCTGCAGGCTGCAAAGTTCATCCATGGCTAAGCGGGTCACGCTGGCGGTAGCTGGGTCACGCAAGACCCAGGGTATCGTCGAGCACTGCGCAGGCCTACCGACTGCGCGGCGAGTCCTTGCGTTGACCTACACACAGAAGAATCAACAGGAACTACAGGACCGCCTAGCCCGGCACGCTGGCGACCACCTGAACATCGAGGTGCTCGGCTGGTTCACGTTTCTCCTGCGGCATTTCGCTAAGCCCTTTCTCCCCTTCATGTTCCCCGGCGAGAAGGTGCGGGGCTTCAACTTCGAAGGCATGCCGTACCGCATGTCCAAGGGCAAGGCGCGCTTCCTCGACAAGGGAGGTGCCGTCTACCGGTCAGAGCTCGGCCGCCTTGCTTTCGAGCTGATCACTGCCAGCAAAGGCGCGCTCATCCGCAGGTTGGAGGGTATCTACGACGAGATCCTGATCGACGAGGTGCAGGACTTGAGTGCCTACGACTGGGAAATCCTTGATGCGCTGCTGAGTTCCAACATCGCAATATGGATGGTTGGCGATATCCGCCAGGCCGTTCTCGCGACAAATGGGCGCAGTTCCAAGAACAAGAAGTACGCCTACGCGGATGCAATCAACTGGTTCAGAACCCGCGAGAAAAAGGGCCTCGTCGCGATCAGCGAAAGCACCGTCACCTGGCGATGCCACCCTCAGATCGCGGCGTTCTCGGACCTGATCTTCGACGCGTCGTGGGGCTTCCCGGGCACCGTCTCGAAGAACGAGACGGTAACAGGCCATGACGGCGTGTTCTTGATCCGTGGCGAGCACGTCGCGGCCTACGTGTCCGCCTACAGCCCGCAGAGCCTGCGCCACTCCGCCGCTTCCGCGAAACAACTGGACCTTGCCTTCATGAACTTTAAGGTGGCCAAGGGGGCTACTTTTGCGCGTGTACTGATCGCGCCAACATCCCCGATCACCGATTTCATCCGAAGCGGTGCCAGCATGGAGCCACTAGCAGCATCCAGCTTCTACGTCTCGGTGACGCGGGCCGAGCAAAGCGTTGCCATCGTGCTAGACGATCCGGGCGATTCGAAACTTCCGTACTGGACGCCGCCTGTGAGTACTGGACACCGCCGGTGATGGCCGGCCACGGCCGCAAGCCTGACACCCGCGCGTACTGGCGGTCGCTGTGATCAAAGACAGCTTTTTGGCAACCAGCGGGAATTCGTCCGCTGGCGGCCACCGGCAGCAACCGCTGCTTATGGAGAGCTCTCCATAAGCAGCGTTATGCACAGCACGCAGTTATGGACAGTTGGCCAGTCTGAACGCGCCAGAGGCTGTGATCGCCCTGGTAGATCGCAAGGAGGCGGTGCCGTTG
>NZ_NCFM01000051.1:0-17220 GCF_002281195.1 Acidovorax sp. 35-64-16
GCCATGCGGCGTTGCTCCTCGTTGCGCACAGGAGTGCGCTGCCTCGTCGCGTCTTGCCTGGCACGCCGATCATGGCACTGGCAGGCGCATCCAACTGCGGTTTTTAGGTTCAAACCCTCATGAGGCTCCATGGCCTGCGTTCAACCTGCAAACGGCAGTTGACCGCTTCGTACCCTTTGCCCAGCCGCACGAAATTTATCGTTGTTGATTTCGATGGCCTTCACCTGATGGGTGAAGCGCTATGCACCCGGCATTGCCGCGCTCTGGGCGCCGGCGGGCGCATCCAGCTGCCGCTTCCGGGTTCAATGAAAATCCCGGCTGCCCTGCAACGCCTGCGCCATGCGCCCCAGCAGGGGCGTGAGGTCTTTGAAGCGCTGGGCCACCAGGTGGCGCACCACGGCCTGGCCGTCGGGCCCATGGGGGCTGCACTGCCACACGCCCTCCACCGCCAGCAGGCGCGCACCCAGTAGTGGCTGACGCCAATGCTCCACCAGTGCGGGCCACACGATCACGTTGACGGGGCCGGTCTCGTCTTCGAGCGTGACAAACATCGTGCCCTTGGCCGTGCCGGGGCGCTGGCGCATGGTGACGATGCCGCAGGCGCGCACCTTGCGGCCGTTGGGTGCGCTGTGCAGCTGCAGCGCGGTCTGCAGTCGCCAGCGCGCCAGGCGCGGGCGCAGCAGGGCCAGCGGGTGGCGGCGCAGGGTGAGGCCGGTGGCGGCGTAGTCAAACATGATTTCCTCCCCCTCGGGGGCCGCCTGCAACTCAAGCGGCGCTTCGTGCACCGGCACATCGCGCCACAAGGGCGACGCGCTGTGCTGCGCGGCGGCCTCCCACATCTGCTGGCGCCGGTGGCCTGACAGGCTGGCCAGCGCATCGGCCGCGGCCAGGGCCTGCAGGTCCTGCTGGCTCAGCTGGGCGCGCAGGGCCAGGTCTTCGGTGCTGGTGAAAGGCGCAGCGGCCCGGGCCTGCACCAGGCGCTGCGTGGCGCTGGCGTGCAGGCCGCTGACCAGGCACAGGCCCAGGCGCACGGCCGGTTGCGGCAGCGGCGGCGTGGGCAGGCCCCTGGCGGGCCGCAGGCGCTCTGCCGGGCCTTCGAGCGTGCATTCGTTGTCGCTGCAGGTCACATCAATGGGCAGCACGCGCACGCCGTGACGGCGCGCGTCTTGCACCAGTTGCGAGGCGCTGTAAAAACCCATGGGCAGTGAATTGAGCAGCGCCGCCAGAAAACACGCGGGTTCGTGGCACTTGAGCCAGCTGCTGGCATAAGACAGCAGCGCAAAGCTGTGGGCGTGGCTTTCAGGAAAGCCGTATTCGCCAAAGCCCAGCATCTGCTGAAAAATGGCCTGTGCGAATTCGGTGCGGTAGCCGCGCGCCTCCATGCCGCCGATCAGCGGGCGCTCGAACCGGTGCACGCCGCCCTTGCGCTTCCAGGCGGCCATGGACCGGCGCAGGTCGTCGGCCATGCCGGGGCCAAAGCCCGCCGCGATCATGGCGATCTGCATCACCTGTTCCTGAAAGATGGGCACGCCCAGCGTGCGCGCCAGGGCGGCTTCGAGTTCGGGTTTTTCCAGCTCCAGCGGCTGGCCGTGCCGCCGCCGCTCGCGCGCCTGCAGGTAGGGGTGCACCATGCCACCCTGGATGGGGCCGGGGCGCACGATGGCCACCTGGACCACCAGGTCGTAGAACACGCGCGGCTGCAGGCGCGGCAGCATGCTCATCTGCGCGCGGCTTTCGATCTGGAACACGCCCACGGTGTCGGCGGCACAGATCATGTCGTAGGTGGCCGCATCTTCGCGGGGGATATCGGCCAGCCCCCATGGCTCGCCGCGCAGCACGGCACGCAGCTGGAGGCAGCGGCGCAGCGCGCTGAGCATGCCCAGCGCCAGCACATCGACCTTGAGCAGCCCCATGGTGTCCAGGTCGTCCTTGTCCCACTGGATGACGGATCGGCCCTCCATGCTGGCGGGCTCCACCGGCACCAGGCGCGTGAGCTTGCCCTGGGTGAGCACGAAGCCACCCACATGCTGGCTCAGGTGGCGCGGAAACCCCTTGAGCTGCGCGGCCAGCTCCAGCCACAGCGCGGCGGTGTGCCGGTGCAGCGGCACCCCCAGGCCTTTCGCCAGCTCTTGCAGACGGTCGGCAGCAATGCCTTCGTCAAACCAGTGGTGGTCTTTGGCAAAGGCATCGACCAAGACAGGCGCCACACCCAGGGCCTTGCCCACATCGCGCAGGGCGCTGCGGGTGCGGTAGGTGGTGACAACCGCGGTGATGGCGGCGCGGTCGCGGCCGTATTTGGCATAGATGTACTGGATGACCTCCTCGCGCCGGTCGTGCTCGAAGTCCACGTCGATGTCGGGCGGCTCGCTGCGCTCTTTGCTGATGAAGCGCTCGAACAGCAGGTGCGAATCTTCGGGGGCCACCGCCGTGATGCCCAGCACATAGCAGACGACCGAGTTGGCGGCCGAGCCCCGCCCCTGGCACAGGATGCCCTGGCTGCGCGCAAAGCGCACGATGTCGTGCACTGTGAGGAAGTACATCTCGTACTGGCAGTGCGCAATCAGCGCAAGCTCCTTGCGGATCTGTGCGGCAATCCAGTCGGGCACCCCTTGCGGATAGCGGCCCATGGCCCCCTCTTGTGCCAGCCAGGCCAAGGCCTGGGCCGGCGTCATGCCGGAGGGCACGGTCTCCAGTGGGTACTGGTAGCGGATCTCGCCCAGGCTGAAAGTGCAGCGCGCTGCCACCGTGAGCGTGGCGGCCAGCAGCTCGGGCGGGTAGATGCCTGCCAGGCGCACGCGCTGGCGCAGGTGGCGCTCGGCGTTGGGCTGCAGGGCAAAGCCGCATTCGGCCACGCTGCACCCACGCTGCACGGCCGTGATCACGTCCTGCAGCGGCTTGCGCGAGCGGGCGTGCATGTGCACGTCGCCCGCCGCCACCAGCGGCAGGCCCAGCGCCGCGCCCGCACGCTGCAGCGTGGCCAGCCACAGGCTGTCGTCGGGGGCCAGATGCAGCTCTACCGCCAGCCAGAGGTGGCCGTCAAAATTCAAGCCAAATTGGGCTCTAGCGCTTGATAGGCAAGCGCTGACAGCTACGAAATCAGAAGCATCCATGCGCTCGCGGCACGGGGCCAGCAGCAGCTCGCACCCCTGCAAAAGGCTGAAGGGGCTGCCCGGGCCTACGTGGTATTGCCCCTTGGGCGCCACCGCGCGGGCCGCGGTGATGAATTCGCACAGGTTGCCCCACCCCTGCGCATCCCGCGCCAGGGCCACCAGCCGCAGGTCGCCCCACACAAACTCGCTGCCCACGATGAGGTGCAAGCCGCATTCCTTGGCCGCCTCCCAGGCACGCACCACACCCGCCACCGAGCACTCATCGGTCAGCGCCAGGGCCTGGTAACCCAGTTGGGCGGCACGGGCCACCAGTTCCTTGGGATGGGAGGCACCACGCTGAAAACTGAAGTTGGACAGGCAATGCAGCTCGGCATAGCCCGGCAAGGGCGCAGGCGATGGCATGGCGCCCCCGGATGGAGCGGACATTGCGGACGGCATGGAGGAAGACGCCATGGTCTCACCCAAAAATGCCGTGCAGGAACCAGCGGTGCGGCTG
This sequence comes from Acidovorax sp. 35-64-16, assembly GCF_002281195.1. Classification (NCBI taxonomy): domain Bacteria; kingdom Pseudomonadati; phylum Pseudomonadota; class Betaproteobacteria; order Burkholderiales; family Comamonadaceae; genus Acidovorax; species Acidovorax sp. 35-64-16. The sequence continues at coordinate 3,607 of NZ_NCFM01000051.1, forward strand.
CGCGGCCGTCATCGCGCCCTTTTGCGTCGCGTCCTTTTGCACCGCACCGCCTGGCTGCGGTGCCAACCGCTCACGAAACACCCACACCAACCCCGCCACATCGTTGTGCGCCACAAAATAGTCGCGCAGCGCCAGGCCTGCACAGGGATGGGCCGGGTCGCCAGCGCCCTCGTCTGCGGCCGACCACCAGCCCGCCTCGAACCGGTGCGGCCCCGCCAGCAGGCGCAGCACGCCGTGGTGGCAGGGGCGGTTGCCCTGCACCGCCAGCCGCCGGGGTGGGCGCAGCAGCCAGGTGGGCCACAGGGTGGCATCGGGGGCTTTTGTGTCGGGGGTCTGGATGCCGGGGGGCGCACAGCCATGGCCCAGCACCTCGGCCGCAGGGCACCACTGCTGCATGCGCTCGGGCCGGTGGTCGGCCTGCAGCACGGGGGCCACCACATGGTCGGCCCCCAAGCGGGCCGACAGGCGCTCAAGCAACTGGTGCAGGGCCTCGCCGGGTGCTCCACCCAGGTCGTCACGGCCACCGCCCACGCGATCTCCGGGCGGCAGCAAACTCGCACTGCGGTGTGGCAACGGGGCGGATTCGAGCAGGCGCAGCGTGATCTGGTTGACCGGCGCCGCCAGCGCCGTGCGCGCCAGGTTTTCAGACAACAGGCGCCGCAGGTGCGCCATGTCTTGGGTGGCCTGGGCGGTGCGCACCGGCAGGGCCTGCGTGGGGGCAATGACCACGCCATCGATGCGCCGCAGGTCGTGGCGCCAGGCCAGATCCAGCGCCAGTGCACCCTGCTGGCGCGCCTGCAGCCAGCCCTGCAGGGCCGTGAGGCAGCGGCTGACACTCCAGAGCAGTGCATCGGCCGACTCGGCCAGTGCAGGCAGCTCGGCGGTCAGCGCAAACTGCTCGGGCAGCTCCAGCCAGGCATGGGCTTCGGGGGCATCGCCCAGGGCCTGATCCAGCACCCTCAGTACCTTGGCACCAAAACGCCGGGCCACCCCGGCACTCGGCAGCGCCCGCAGGCCCCCCCAAGTTCGGCAACCCATGCGCTCCAGGCTGGCCACATGCGGGCGCAGGGCGGTCAGCGTGTGCAAAGGCAAGCCCTCCACGTTGTGCCTTGATGGCGTACGCCCGGCCTGCGCCATGCGCAGCCAGGCCTGCGCCACCAGGGCCGTCTGCCCGCAGCCCCACACCGCCTGCGTGCCAGGCGGTGGTACCCCCGCTTCCCGGGTGGCTGGGTGATCCGGCAGCCCGACCGATGCATCGGCCCAGGCCTGCAGCACCTGCGCCAGCAAAGCATCGCGCCCGCCCCAGAGCCGCTCGGTGGTGGACACCTCCAGCAGCACGGTGTCGCCATCCACCAGCGCCACGCGCGGCGTAAAGCGCAAGGCCCACCAGCCCGCCGCCGCAGCGTGCTCAGCGGCACCCGGAGTTGCCGCAGGCTCATCGCACCACGGCAACGGCAACGCGATCCAGTGCATGGCCCCTCCTCTCTGGCGCGGCAATCCCCGACGCCTGCACCAGGCGCACCGGCGCCGCCGCTGGCGCCCCCAGGTCCAGCGTTGTATTGCGGCGCAGCACCAGGGCATTGGCGGTCCACTGCGCTGCGCGACGGCGCTCGGCCTGCGCCGCCAGCACCTGCGCCAGACGGGGATGGCAGCCTGGCAGATCCAGCCCCTGCACCAGGGGTGGCCCCCGGCGCTTGAGTATCTGCACCTGCATGCCGGGCGATGCGGCGGCATCCCCCGGCAGGGCCAGCCCCTGCACCTGCAACCGCAGCAAGGCCGGTGAGGCCTGCGGTGCCGCACTGACCGGGCGAAACACCCAGAGCAACTGCTGCTGTTGTGCCGCTGCCAGTTGCAACCGGCGCAAGGCCGCAGGTTGCGCCTGCGGCAGCCAGGCCATGACGGCCAGCACATCACGGCAGCGCAGCGCCTGTTCGGCCGCCCAGAGCGCAGCCTTGGCGTTGTCGGCACGCACCACGCACAAGCGCTCTGCCAAAAGCCCCTGCGCCTTGAGTGCCGGGCCAAAAGGTTCACACGGTGGCGCCACCACCACCACGCACCCCACGCGCCGGGCCGCTGCCTGCGCCAGTGCGGGCAACACCAGCTGCCATTCGTGCAGGCCCGCCATGGGTTGCAATACCTCGCTCAAGGCCCCCACGGGCCAGCCACCGCCTGGCAGCTGGGCATCGAGCAGCGCGAATCCCGTGGGCTGCGCTGGCTGCGAGCCCGCACCCAATGCGTCCGCATGCCAGACACCGGGCACGGCAGAAGGCAGGTCGAACGCAACCCGCAGATGGGGGCGTGGTGCAGGCATGGTGGTACAGGGGCTTCAGAAAACGCAAACACTGTAAATATAACCAGTATTTTGAATCGTGGGCCAAAACTTGCCACAGGGTTTTGGGCGGTCGGCCCTTCTTGCCTGCGCCCAACGAAGCAAGTACCACCATGGCGCCCGCAAGACAGCAGCAGGTGAACGCACGCCCTGGTCCCGTCGCAAGGCGGCCATCCATGACCATGCCCCGGCACATTGGCACAGGGCAACCCTGCCGCCCCCAGTTGGTTTGTCGTGACAGCCGCCCACGGTTCTGGGCGAACCATGGCAACCGTGTTTCCGAAAGGCTGACGGCTACAACTTGCGCATCGCCCAATCACACCAGTCGGCCACTGCCGCATCCGCAGGGCTGGCGCGATCCGTCAGCTGGGGCCAGCGGCGGTAGCAGGCGTTGACGATGCTTTGTAGCTGCCACAGCGCTTCGCGCCCTACCAGAGCGACTTCGGCCAACCCCAAGGCGTCGCCTTGCAGCTGTTCAAGCAGATCGCCTTGCTGCCGAGGGTGGGATCCGGCTTCGATCAGCGCCTTTTGCAGTGCCTGCAGCCGGATATCGGCAAAGGCGAACACACTGCCCGGCTCTTGCCTGGCGGCGGGGGGCAATGCCGCCTTGAGCTGCTCCCATTGCTCAAAGGCGCCCGCCAGGGTATCGATTTGCACCGGCGCGTCGGCGCCCAGGGGCATCAGGGCGGAATCGCGCGCCACGTCTTCATGCAGCAGGGGCAGCACATGGGCCACCAGTGCGGCCGGGAACTTGCGGTGGTTCAGGCGCAGCACCAGAGACAACCGCTGGGCAGGCATGTCGGTGTATTTTTCGTAGAAGGCCGTCACCACCTCGGCCAGCAGCAGGATGCGCCCCATGGGCGAAATTTCCGCCCCGGGCAAGCCGCGCGGATAACCGCTGCCATCCATGCGCTCGTGGTGCTCGAGCACGGCAATCTCCACCGATCGGGGATACACGCCGGCATCCTTGAGCATCAGCATCGAGGTGATGGGATGGGCCACCAAATGCTTGCGCTGCACACCCGTGACCTTGTTGAGGGGGTCCATCCAGGAGGGATCCATGTGCAGCACACCGGCGTCATGCAGCAGCGCGGCAGCGGCCAGCGGCACGCAATCACGTTCGCTCAGGCCACTTTTCAGCCCCAGAAAAACGGCCACCATCATCATTTGCAGGCTGTGCTCGAAAAGGCCGGGCCGCTGGTCGCGCATGACGGTGAGCTTGAAGGCAACAGGATCGGGCAGAGAAACGGAGCGCAAAGGCGCCAGCAGCTTGCCGGCAGAACCCAGGGCCTGCGCCAGCATCTGGGGCAAGACGCCCTGTTCGGCCAGATCCTGCCCGGCTGCAATCAGCGCCGACACATCCACCGCATTCTCGACCGTGAGGTGCCGATCGATGGGTTCGCGCAGCTTGTGCTGCACCAGACGGTCATACAGGCGGCTGTCGATACGGGCCCCTTTTTCCACCAGCTTGATGCCATTGTCGGTATAGATGGCGTCCTGGGTCACCACCGCGCGCCGGTCGGCCATGTCGGTGAGCGCACGCAGGTAGTGCGGGCTGTCAGGGGCAGTGGCCGCCAAAAATGGATCAGTCATGCGGAAACTTCAAATGGGACTGCCTTGAATATAAGACCATAGCGGTCGGACTTCGCTGGCAAAAGGCCCGCTTGCGCGGGCCCTTCTTGAGTGAAGTCAAGCTCTGCCCTCACTGCAGCAGCGTGACACCCGTTTTGGACTGCAGCGTGTCAAACGTCACGCCAGGCGCCAGCTCCACCACCTTGAGGCCCAGCGGCGTCACGTCCATTACGGCCAGGTCGGTGATGATGCGGTCCACCACGCCCACACCCGTGAGCGGCAGCGTGCACTGGGGCAGGATCTTCATGTCCTCGGTGCCGTCTTTCTTGCGCGCCACATGCTCCATGAGCACGATCACGCGCTTGACGCCAGCGACCAGGTCCATGGCGCCGCCCATGCCCTTGACCATCTTGCCGGGGATCATCCAGTTGGCCAGGTCGCCCTGCTCGCTGACCTGCATGGCACCCAAAATGGACAGGTTGATCTTGCCGCCACGGATCATGGCAAAGCTGTCGTGGCTGCCAAAAATGGACGAGCCGGGAATGGTGGTCACGGTCTGCTTGCCGGCGTTGATGAGGTCGGCGTCCACCTTGTCTTCTGTGGGAAACGGGCCAATGCCCAGCATGCCGTTCTCGGACTGCAGCCACACTTCCTTGTCGCCGGTGAAGTTGGCCACCAGCGTGGGAATGCCGATGCCCAGGTTCACATAGAAACCGTCTTCGAGTTCTTGGGCCGCACGGGCGGCCATCTGGTCTTGGGTCCAAGGCATGGTCAGGCTCCTGCTTTCTCTGTGACGGTTCTTTTCTCGATGCGCTTTTCAGGGTGGGCGTTGTGCACGATGCGGTGCACATAGATGCCGGGCAGATGGATCTGGTCGGGGTCGATCGAGCCCGTTTCCACCACCTCTTCCACCTCCACGATGCACAGCTTTCCGGCCATGGCCACGGCGGGATTGAAGTTGCGTGCCGTCAGGCGAAACTGCAGGTTGCCCGATTGGTCGGCGCGCCAGGCTTTGACCAGCGACACATCGGGCACCAGCGAGCGCTCCATCACATAGGTTTCGCCATCGAACTCACGCAGCTCCTTGCCATCGGCCACGATGGTGCCCACGCCAGTCTTGGTGAAGAAGGCCGGAATGCCGGCGCCACCGGCACGCAGCTTTTCGGCCAGCGTGCCCTGGGGTGTGAACTCCAACTCCAGTTCGCCGGCCAGGTACTGGCGCTCGAACTCCTTGTTCTCGCCCACATAAGACGAAATCATTTTCTTGATCTGGCGCGTTTCGAGCAGCTTGCCCAGGCCAAACCCGTCCACGCCCGCGTTGTTGGAAATCACCGTGAGGTTTTTCACCCCGGTATCGCGCAGTGCATCGATCAATGCCTCGGGAATACCGCACAGGCCGAAGCCACCCACGGCCAGCAACTGGCCATCGGCAACCACGCCCTCAAGGGCCTTGGCTGCAGAAGGAAATAACTTTTTCACCACGCTCTCCTTGATAGATTGGATACGCTACGATACTACGTAGACTTATAAGTAGTACCCCGTAAAGATTTGCACTATGGACGTTGATTACAGACTGGCCTTTGAATTTGCTCCCGTGGGTTTGGTGCTTTCACGCAACCGCACCATGATGGACTGCAACAGGCAAGTCTGCGAAATGTTTGGGGCCTCGCGCGAGGTGCTGATCGGGCAATCCTTTCAGATTCTCTACCCCAGTGCCGACGAGTACGAACGCCTCGGTGCACACATGGAACCCATCCTGAACGCCAAGGGCCACTACGCCGACAACCGCATCATGAAACGGGCCAACGGTGAAGTGTTCTGGTGCCATGTGTCCGGCCGGGCCCTCAACCGCCAAGCACCCCACGAATCGGGTATCTGGAGCTTTGAAGACCTCAGCTCGCAGCGCACCGTCAAGGCCGAGCTCACCGGGCGCGAGCGCGAAGTGGCGGCCAAACTGCTGGAAGGCCTGACCTCCAAGGAAATCGGCAAAGCCCTGGAGATCAGCCACCGCACCGTGGAAATCTACCGCGCCCGCCTGATGCGCAAGTACAACGCCTCCACCGCTGCCGATCTGGTGCACAAGCTGGTGGCCGGCAGTTAGCCCCACACAATCCACAGTTTCCGCCGTCAGGGCTTCTTGCCGCTGCCGTCCACCACCTCGGATGCGGTGCGAAAAGCTTCTACTGCTGCCGGAAGGCCGCAGTAAATGCTGGCGTGCAGCAGCACTTCCTGAATCTCTTGTACCGTGGCGCCATTGTTGATCGCACCACGCACATGGCCCTTGAGCTCGTGCTGCTTGCCCAGCGCCGTGAGAAACGCCACGGTGATCAGGCTGCGGGTTTTCATGTCCAGCCCTGGGCGCTGCCACACATCGCCCCAGGCATTGCGGGTAATGAATTCCTGAATCGGCTGGGTGAAGGGCGTGGCATTGCCAAAGGCATTGGCCACGAAGTCCTCGCCCATGACCTGCTTGCGCGTGGCCAGGCCTTTGTCGAAGTCTTTGGTGGATGGGGGTTGGGTCATGCGGGCTCTCCATTGCGGCTTGAGAAAAAGGGCTGCCATGTTAGCCGCCCCGCCCGTCTGAAAAGCAGAACGCCACCTGCCCGGCCCATGGCGGGCCAGACAGGTGGCGTTATCAAGACCCTCAGGCGTTAGGCAGTTGCTTCAGCCAGGTCGAAGCGGTCCAGGTTCATCACCTTGGTCCAGGCCGCGACGAAGTCGCGCACGAACTTTTCCTGGGCATCGGCGCTGGCATACACCTCGGCCAGGGCGCGCAGCACCGAGTTGGAGCCAAACACCAGGTCGTTGCGGGTGGCGGTGTATTTGACCGCGCCAGTCTTGCGGTCGCGGCCTTCAAACACCTGTGCCGTTTCGTCCACTGCCTTCCAGACGGTGCCCATGTCCAGCAGGTTGACGAAGAAGTCGTTGCTGAGCACGCCCACCTTGTCGGTGAACACGCCGTGCTGGCTGCCGTCGTAATTGGCGCCCAGCACGCGCAGACCACCCACCAGGGCTGTCAGCTGCGGCGCCGTGAGGGTGAGTTGCTGGGCCTTGTCGAGCAACAGTTCTTCGGTTGCGGGGCCGCTGGCAACGCGGCGGTAGTTGCGCAAGCCATCGGCCACCGGCTCCATCACGTCAAAGGACGCAACATCGGTCTGGTCCTGGCGTGCATCGACCCGGCCGGGGGCAAAGGGCACTTGCACCGAAACACCCGCAGCCTTGGCGGCCTGCTCCACGCCCACCAAACCGGCGAGCACGATCACATCGGCCAGCGATGCCTTGCCAGACGCCTGCTGGATGGCTTGCAATTGGGGCAAAACGCCCACAGCGATGGCGTTCACCGCCCAGTCCTTTTGCGGGGCCAGCGCCAGGCGCGCACCGTTGGCCCCGCCGCGCTTGTCCCCGCCCCGGAACGTGGAGGCCGACGCCCAGGCCACCGACACCAGTTCGCTCACCGACAGGCCCGAGGACGCGATTTTTGCTTTCAGGTCGGCAATGTCTGCAGCCGTGGGCTTGTGCAGCGGCGCGGGCAGCGGGTCTTGCCAGACCAATTCTTCCTTCGGAACTTCGGGGCCCATGTAACGTGCCTTGGGGCCCATGTCGCGGTGGGTCAGCTTGAACCAGGCGCGGGCAAAGGCTTCGTTGAACGCCTGCGGGTCGTTCAGGAAACGGCGCGAGATCTTCTCGAACTCCGGGTCAAAGCGCAGTGTCAGGTCGGTGACCAGCATCGTGGGCTTGCGCTTCTTGGCGGGATCAAACGGGTCGGGAATGATCTCGGGCGCGTCCTTGGCCTCGAACTGGATGGCCCCGGCCGGGCTGCGCGTCTGCACCCATTCGAACTTGAACAGGTTCTCGAAAAAGTTGTTGCTCCACTGGGTGGGGGTCTGGGTCCACACCACCTCCAGGCCGGAGGTGATGGCGTCGGCGCCACTGCCACTGCCGTGGCTGCTGGTCCAGCCCAGCCCCATCTGCTCAATGGGTGCGGCCTCGGGGTCCACACCCACATGGCTGGCCGCGCTGGCACCGTGGGTTTTGCCCAGCGTGTGGCCACCAGCGATCAGCGCCACGATTTCTTCATCGTCCATGGCCATGTTGCCAAAGGTGGCGCGGATGGCCGCTGCGGCCGAGCGCGGGTCGCCACTGGCGTTGGGGCCTTCGGGGTTGACGTAGATCAGGCCCATCTCGGTGGCAGCCAGCGGGTTCTTGGCCAATGCCTCGGGGTTGCGGTGGGTGAGCCAGGCCTTCTCATCGCCCCAGTTCACGTCCATGTCGGGCTCCCACACATCTTCGCGACCCGCGGCAAAGCCAAAGGTGCGAAAGCCGGAGTTTTCCAGCGCCACATTGCCGGCCAGGATCATCAGATCGGCCCACGAGATTTTTTGCCCATACTTTTGCTTGACCGGCCACAGCAGGCGGCGCGCCTTGTCCAGGCTCACGTTGTCGGGCCAGCTGTTGAGCGGGGCAAAACGCTGCTGGCCACGGCCGGCGCCGCCACGGCCATCCACCGTGCGGTAGGTGCCTGCGCTGTGCCATGCCATGCGGATGAACAGGCCGGCGTAGGTGCCCCAGTCGGCGGGCCACCAGTCCTGCGAATCGGTCAGCAGCGCCTTCAGATCGGCCTTGAGCGCGGAATAGTCGAGTTTCTTGAACTCTTCGGCGTAGTTGAATTTCTCGCCCAGGGGGTTGGAGCGCTCGGAATGCTGGTTCAGCAAATCCACGCGCAACTGATTCGGCCACCAGTCACGGCTGGTGCGGCTGCTGCTGGCACCAGCGGCGTGGAATGGGCATTTGGATTCTTCGGTCATGTAGCGCTCCTTGTGTGGATGAATGCAAGCAAAATGATAGTAAGGGACGCAACAAATAAGAAATCAATTAAAACAAAAATACCGATAGTTTTTATGATTTCCATCAACCCCACGGAACCCAAAAATCCCGCTTCACGCCACCCACGCCAGCAGGGGGCCGCAGTACCGACAGCTTCCAGCACCGTTGCCTGCGCCGGCGCCGTGGTACGGTGAATGAAATCGACACCAACAACACAGGAGACCCCCATGAGCCGCTACCCTTTTCCAGACCTGAGCACCCTGCCCGAAGACATCCGCGCACGCATCGTGGAAGTGCAAGAAAAAGCAGGTTTCATTCCCAATGTGTTCCTGGCGTTTGCGCGGCGCCCGGCCGAGTGGCGGGCGTTTTTTGCATACCACGACGCATTGATGCTCAAGGAAGAAGGCAGCCTGACCAAGGGTGATCGCGAGATGATCGTCACGGCCACCAGCGCCGCCAACCAGTGCCTGTATTGCGTGGTGGCCCATGGTGCGATCCTGCGCATCTACGAAAAGAAGCCGTTCGTGGCCGACCAGGTGGCCGTGAACCACCGCAAGGCCGACATCACGCCGCGCCAGCGCGCCATGCTCGACTTCGCCATGAAGGTGTGCCAGCGCGCACACGAAGTGGAAGACGCCGACTTTGCAGCCCTGCACGCCCACGGGTTGGATGACGAAGACATCTGGGACATTGCCGCCATCACGGCGTTTTTTGGCCTGTCCAACCGCATGGCCAGCTTTGCAGGCATGCAGCCCAACCCCGAGTTCTACCTGATGGGCCGGTTGCCCAAAGCCAAAAAGCCCACCGAATAGCTATTATTTTAATAGCTTATAGCGCTTTACCCATAAGCGCTACAGGCCATTTTTACTCAAAAATCATCCGGTCACCAATGCCCGCATCCAGTCGGGCAGCGGGGCGGCTTTTTGCTGTGGAAAATCCACCCAGATGGTGGTGGCACCACCGGCGGCGCAAACCACGCCGGGCTGGTCCACGCGTTCCATCGTGCCCCAGGTCTCGAACGTGGTGCGCGCCGGGTCGCTCACATACAACTTGAGCAGCACGTCCGCCGGAAATTCGAGCTGCCGGTAAAAGTTGCAGAACGCATTGACGATGACAGGGCCCTGCCCTTTCGGGTCCGGATTGCAGCCCACCGACACCATCCATTCGATGCGCGCCGTTTCCAGGTAACGAAAATAAACCGTGTTGTTCACATGGCCCATGGCGTCCATGTCGCCCCAGCGCACGGGAAAGCGCATTTCGTAAACCAGCTTCTTGACTTCGGGGATTTCGATCTTCATCGGTGTGCCTTGATGGATGCCAGGATGCCCAGCGTGAACAGCACACTGGCCGCCCACTCAGCGGGCGCGGGCCAGTGGCCGTCCCAGGCAAAAGAATAAACCAGCGCAAAGAGAGTCTCGCTCACGATGAGCTGCCCGCACAGGCTGGCCGAAAGACGCTGGCTGGCCAGATTCCACAAGATGGTGGCCAGCCAGCTCGAGCCGAAGCCGATGGCCAGGCACAGCAGCAGAAAAAAGCCGATGCCCGGCGTGGTCGCCAGCTCGGCGGCCGGTGTGCCCGCCAGCAGCCACAGCACCAGCCCTCCCAGCCCGGTGGCCACGCCCAGCCAGTTGGCCCATTCGGTGGCGCGCACCTCGGGGTGGCGCTTGAGCCAGGCCGCATTCAGCAATGCAAAGGCCGTCCAGCTCACCAGCGCCCCGCCCGCCGATGCCAGGCCGCGCCAAAAATGCAGTCCCTGGCTTGCGCCTTCATCCGCCCCGGCAGGAACATCAGCCATCAGCAGCAGCCCTGCCACCGTCAGCCCCAGTCCGGGCAGCAAGGCCGACCAGCGCAGCCCCTGGGGCTTGCCCAGCAGCATCACCCACACGGGGATGGTGCCGATGATGAGTGCCGGCATCGCCACGCCCATGTCTCGAATGGCCAGCACCAGCAGCAGGTAATAGCCGGTAAAGCCCAGCAGGCTCAGCATCAGCGCGGCGACAAACTGGCGCGGCGTGGGCAGGCGGCGGGTGTGCAGGCCCCAGGCCATCATGCCCAACGCTACCAGCCCGTAGGTGATGAACCGCCCTGCCGTCACATCCATGGCCGCAAAGCCACTGGCCATGCGGGGCGCTACAAACGACAGCCCCCACAGCGCGCCAGCCGCCAGCCCGGCCAGAATGCCGGCGCTGGTGCCAGCGCCCGCCGGCGCCTCAGACCGCAAAGCCGTCGTCGGCAGCGATCACGGCGCCATTCACAAAGTGGCTCTGGTCGCTGGCCAGCATCACGATGAGGGCGTCCAGGTCCTGCGGCTGCCCCACGCGCTTGCGCGGCAGCATGGAGATGAGTTTTTGGCCCTGCTCGGTCTGCCAGTGGCTGTGGTTGATTTCGGTGTCGATGTAACCCGGGCAGAGGGCATTCACGTTGATGCCGAAACGCCCCCACTCCAGCGCCATGGCGCGGGTCATCTGCACCACGGCGGCCTTGCTCATGCAATAAGCGCCGATTTGCGGCAGCACCTTGAGCCCGGCCATGGAGGCAATGTTGATGATGCGCCCGCCCGTGAAGCTGCCCGGCGCCGCGCCGCGCGAGCGCGCCAGCATGCGCTTGCCCACCTCTTGCGCCACAAAGAAAGCGCCTTTGACGTTGGTATCGAAGATGAAGTCGTAGTCCTCAAGCGTGACATCCTGGATGCGCTGCGTGGTGCTTACGCCCGAGTTGTTGACCAGAATGTCGATGGACCCCATCTCTGTCTCGGCGTGGGCCACGGCGGCCTTGATGGAATCGAGGTCGGTCACATCGAGTTCAACGACATGGGCGTCGCCCCCTTCGCCCTCGATGCGGGCACGCAACTCCTTGAGCTTTTCCAGCCGGCGGCTGGCCAGCACCACACCAGCGCCTGCGCGGGCCAGGGTGCGCGCAAACTGCGCGCCCAGGCCGCTGGATGCGCCCGTCACCAGGGCCACGCGGCCGGACAAATCGATGCTGTAAGCCATTTAAAGTCTCTCCATGGATCAAAAATAGAACGATCGTTCGATTGTGTGTATTCCCATGAATACAATCAGTCGCCAGCCAGACAGTGTTTTGCCGCACTGCCTGAAGAAAATCACCCCATTATCAAACGCCCGACGAGACGCTATGACAAACCAAGAAATCCTCGCCCAACACGGCCCCCGCGAAGCCATGGAATACGACGTGGTCGTGGTGGGAGGCGGCCCCGCCGGCCTGTCCACCGCCATCCGGCTCAAGCAGTTGGCCGCCGAAAAGGGCCAGGATGTGTCGGTGGTGGTGCTCGAAAAAGGCTCCGAGCCCGGCGCGCACATTCTTTCGGGCGCCATCATGGACCCCAAGGCGCTGACCGAGCTGATTCCCAACTGGAAGGAACTCGGCGCCCCGCTGAACCAGCCCGTCACCGACGACGCCATGGTGTTCCTGGGCGAGAAATCGTCGTTTCGCACGCCCAACTTCCTGCTGCCAGGCTGTTTTCAGAACCACGGTAACTACATCGTCAGCCTGGGCAACGTGACCCGCTGGCTGGCGCAGCAGGCCGAGAACCTGGGCGTGGAAATTTTCCCCGGCTTTGCCGCCGCAGAAGTGCTCTACAACGACAACGGCAGCGTCAAGGGCGTGGCCACCGGCAACATGGGTGTGAGCAAGGAAGGCGAGCCCACGGGCGACTTCCAGCTCGGCATGGAGCTGCACGCCAAATACACCATCTTTGCCGAAGGCGCACGTGGCCATCTGGGCAAGCAGGTCATCGCCCGCTTCAAGCTCGATGCCGAAAGCGACCCACAGACCTACGGCCTGGGCATCAAGGAGCTGTGGGAAATCGACCCCGCCCGCCACCAGCCCGGCTTCGTGCTGCACACCGCCGGCTGGCCTATGGACAACAACACCTACGGCGGCGCCTTCCTGTACCACATGGAAGACAACAAGGTCACGCTGGGCTTCATTACCGGCCTGGACTACGCCAACCCCTACCTCAGCCCGTTCGAGGAATTCCAGCGCTGGAAGACGCACGCCAACATCCGCTACTACCTCGAAGGCGACGAATCCAAGGGCATCAAGGCGGCCAAGCGCATCAGCTATGGCGCGCGCGCCATCACGGCCGGTGGCCTGATGAGCCTGCCCAAAACGGTGTTCCCAGGCGGTGCACTCGTGGGCTGCGACGCGGGTTACCTCAACGTCAGCCGCATCAAGGGCAGCCACGCCGCCATCAAGACCGGCATGCTGGCCGCCGAGGCAGCCTATGAGGCCATCACCGGTGGGCGCCAGCACGACGAACTCACGGCCTACCCCAAGGCGTTCGAGGCCAGCTGGCTCCACACCGAGCTGAACAAGGCACGCAACTTCAAGGCCTGGTTCAAGAAGGGGCTGACCGTGGCCACGGTGATGAACGGTATCGAGCAGTTCGCGCTCAAGGGCCACATCCCATGGACGCTGCACCGCGACAAGCCCGACCACGCCTATCTGAAGCCCGCCGCCGAGTGCAAGCCCATCGTTTATCCCAAGCCCGATGGCAAGATCACCTTCGACCGCCTCTCCAGCGTGTTCGTGAGCAACACCAACCACGCCGAAAACCAGCCAGCGCACCTCACGCTGAAAGACGCCAGCGTGCCGGTGAACATCAACCTGGCCAAATATGCCGGTCCCGAGTCCCGCTACTGCCCGGCCGGCGTGTACGAGTTCGTGCCCGATACGGCCAAGGGCGGCGATGCCCAGCGCCTGCAGATCAACGCGCAAAACTGCGTGCACTGCAAGACCTGCGACATCAAGGACCCGACGCAAAACATTGTCTGGGTCACACCCGAAGGCGGCGGCGGCCCCAACTACTCGGGCATGTAAAAACCATAGCAGCTTGCGCATGAAGGGCCTGCGCTGCAGGCCTTTTT
>NZ_NCFM01000052.1:0-16194 GCF_002281195.1 Acidovorax sp. 35-64-16
CAAAGTGCTTTCCTTTGCGACTGGCCGGTCAACAAGAGAGCATCCTATGCACTCTTGGCCCAACCTATTGCTTGGTGCACTTCGTTCTGGAATCCGCCAGCCAAAACAGGCTCTAGCGCCCGTTCATCAAGCGCAAGTAGCTATCAAAACAATACCAACCCGCCAGGCCGCCACAGCCATTGCACAGGCCGCCCAGCGCCTGAGCACCCTGCGCCAGGCCTGGCTGAACCCGTCCGAGTGGACGGACACCGTGCCCGAGGTGGTGCCGCTGGGGCTGAGTGCATCGCCCTACCCCGACCGCACGGTGGCCAAGCCCGGCTTTGAAAAAGACCTGGCCAAGCGCACGCTCACCAACCTCTACAACCTGCGCCCCGCCTGGCTGGCTGCGGCCCATGCGCAGCTGGATGCAGCGGTGGCGGCAGCCTATGGGTGGGCGAACTACACGGCCGACATGCCGGATGATGAACTTTTGCGCCGCCTGCTGGCGCTGAACCTGCAGCTCAGCAGCGGGGCGTAAAAAACGCCTTCACCCAGAAGCCCCCATGCGCCCCATCCCAGCCACCCCAAAAGACATCGGCGACGGCGAAGACCGCCCGGTGGACCTGCAATCGCCCGAGGTGCCGCCCGCCATTCGCGCCAAGGTGCTGGCCACGGCGCAGCCGGGTGACCAGTTGTGGCGCTGCCCGCGCCTGGCGGCGCCACGCGGGGCGCTGGGCCTGCTGGGGGTGGGCCAGCGCGATGCGGTGATCGAGTGGTGGCTGCTGGATGTCGGCGGCGAACCGATCGAGGCGTTCTGGGAGGTTTAAGCAAAATTGGCCGCGGGCGCTTATGGAATAAGCGCGAGCAGCTATTGTTTTGATACCGCTCTTGCACAACCCAAGCTGGGTGCGGGCGCTGCTGCGGCACCGCACTACACTCTGTGCCTTTCCTCTTTCTCGCATTCCCCATGACGTATTGCGTCGCCATCAAACTCAATGCCGGGCTGGTTTTCCTGTCCGATTCGCGCACCAATGCCGGACTCGACCAGATCAGTTCATTTCGCAAGATGATGGTCTACGAGAAAGCGGGCGAGCGCTTCATGGTGCTGCTGTCGGCGGGTAACCTGAGCATTTCGCAGTCGGTGCGCGAAATTTTGCAGACCACCCAGATCAAGGACGATGCCGACGGCGAGCCCATCACCATCTGGAACGCCAAAAGCATGTTTGACGCCGCCCGCGTGCTGGGCGCCGCCGTGCGCCATGTGCATGAGCGCGATGGCGCGGCGCTCAAGCGCGCGGGGGTTGATTTCAATGTGTCGCTGGTGTTTGGCGGCCAGATCCAGGGCGAGGGCATGCGCCTGTTTCAGGTGTATTCGGCGGGCAATTTCATTGAATCGACGGCAGAAACGCCGTATTTTCAGGTGGGCGAGTCGAAATACGGCAAGCCCGTGCTCGACCGCGTGCTCACGCCCGAGACACCGCTCGACGAGGCCGCCAAGTGCGCGCTGGTGTCGATGGACAGCACGCTCAAGTCCAACCTTTCGGTGGGGCTGCCCATGGACCTGGTGGTGTATGAAGCCGACCGCTTCACCACCGAAAAGATCGTGTGCATTGACGAGCAGAACCCCTACTTTCGGATGCTGCATGACAGCTGGGGCCAAAAGCTGCGCGCGGTATTCGACAGCATCGAGGACCCGGCGTGGGACGGCGGCTCGACCGATGCGCCCATTTTGGTGAACCCGGCGCGCAGCAAGCCGCTCAAAAAGATCACCAATTTCCGTGACAAGCTGATCTGAGCTTGCACACACCCTGACTGATTGATGGCCAAGATCGTTTTTTCGCACGGCAACAGCTTTCCGGCTGGCACCTACAACGTCCTTTTCGCGCACCTGCGTCAACGCGGTTTCGAGGTGACCGCCGTCGACCGCTTTGGCCACGATGCGCAATACCCGGTCACCAGCAACTGGCCGCACCTGGTACAGCAGCTGGCCGACTTTGCCGCGCAGCAGGTGCAGGCTTCGGGCGAGCGCGTTTTTCTGGTGGGGCATTCGCTGGGCGGCATTCTGAGCGTGATGGCGGCCGCGCAGCACCCCGATCTGGCGCGCGGCGTGTTGATGCTCGACTCGCCGCTGATCAGCGGCTGGCGCGCCACCACCGTGGGCGTGGCCAAGCGCACGCAGGTGGTAAGCGCCGTGTCACCCGGCCGCGTCAGCCGCCAGCGCCGCATGAGCTGGGCCAGCACCGACGAGGCGCTGGAGCACTTCCTCAAAAAGGAGGTGTTTACGCGCTGGGACCCGCAGGTGCTGCACGACTATGTCACCCACGGCCTGCACGACAAGGACGGGCGCCGGGTGCTGGGCTTCGACCGCACGGTGGAAACCGCCATTTACAACACACTGCCCCACAACCTGGACCGCCTGCTGCGCAGGCACCCCCTGCGCTGCCCGACCGCATTCATCGGCGGGCTCGACTCGGTGGAGATGCGCCAGGTGGGCATGGCGCTGACGCGGCGTATCACCGGCGGGCGCATCATGATGCTCGACGGCAGCCACCTGTTCCCCATGGAGCAGCCGCTGGCCACCGCAGCAGCCATCGAAGCGGCCTTGCTGAACCTGTCTTCGATCGCACCTTGACCCCCAGCCGCGGGGAGGCCGGGGCCAAAATATTGTCGACACACGCTTTTCAAGCGCTTCCGATACACTGAGGCGTTACAAACCGATACGTACCGTCCATGACGCCGCCGCCCTCTGCCCCGGACCTGTCTTTGCAGGACATGCGGCGGCACGCCGACCCCCTGGGCGACGGCACCATCGCCCGGATTCTGGGTGACTGGCCTGCACAGGGCTGGCCGGCTGACGATGCGCCGCAGTGGAGGCGCATCGCCGAGGTCAACCGGCTGTTTGGCGAGTGGGTGGACAACGCCAGCCTCGCGCACTGGCATGCACCCAGCACCGTGCTCGGACAAGAGGCTGCCCAGGCATTGACCGACTATGTGCAGCAGGCCCAGGCGCTGCCGCCCTGGGCCGACCCGCAAAAAATCCAGCGCGCCGAGCGGCTGTTCATGGAGCATGGCGCGCTGCATGCATCCTGCTGTTTTGCTCCAGCCTGCCCGAGTGCTACGTGCTGCCAGACCTTGCCGACGTGCTGCACACGGCCGGCCAGTTGGAGCAACACACCGAGCACCGCATCCGCTCCACAGCGGCCATGATCTTCCCGGTCATGATGCGCGGTGGCCTGGATGCCAACGGCGGCGCGGGCATTGCGCAGACCCTCAAGGTGCGGCTCATCCATTCGACCATCCGCAACCTGATCTTGCGCGGTGCGCCCCCCGATGCCCTGCAGGCCTGCCTTAGCGCGCTGCCCCCGCTGGCCCAGCCCGCCGCAAAGCCCACGCTCTACCAGACGCTCTTTGCCCGGGGTTGGAACGTGGCCGACAGCGGCCTGCCCTGCAATCAGGAGGAGCTGGCCTACACGCTGCTCACGTTCAGCCATGTGTTTCTGCGCAGCCTGCGGCGCCTGGGCATCGGCCTGCCCCGTGCCGACGAAGAAGCCTATCTGCACGCCTGGAACGTGGTGGGCCATGTGCTTGGCATCGAGCGCGGCCTGATGGCCGACACGATGGAGCAGGCGGCCAGCCTGTTCGCGCGGATGCAGGCGCAGGGCCGCAGCCAGGCCCTGGTGCCCGACCCGCGCCCGGCGCTGGGGACCGCGCTCATGCAGACCATGGCCCAGTCGATCCCCTGGCCCGTGGTACAGCCGATTCCCGTGCTGCTCACGCGCTACTTGTGCGGCCGCGAAACGGCGCACGACCTGGGCCTTGATCGACGCGTGCCGCTGGCCTCATCCGCATTGTTTTGGGCCATGCTGCTGCTGGCCCGTGGCATCGACACCCTGGTGCGCTGGTGGCGGCCCCGGTTTTCCATCTCGCGAACGTTGACGCGGGTGCTGGGCTACCACTTCATGAGCCGCGTGCTCATGAGCCAGACACGCCCGCTGCAATTGCCCGACGGCCTGCTCAACCAGCTCGATGCCGTCGTCAAGGGCTGGAGCGAAGACCCCCACGCCCCCGCATGGCTCAACCAGCTGGAGGACCGGCTGACCACGCATGGCAGCTGGAACCCGGGCGTGGCGCGCAGCCGCGCAGCGCCATGAAGTTACTCATCCCCTCGCCGATGTTTGCTCGCTACAGCCTTCTCATGACATGGATGCGGCATTGGCACGCTGGGCGCTGCGCTGGCACCAGGCTGTGGCTGCGGTCAGTGCTGTCGGTGCTTTCTGTGCTGGGTTGGCTGACATGGTCGGCGGCGGCCCATGCGGCAGCGCCCCTGCAACTCACGCCTGGCAGCCAGACGCTCGACGCCTGGCCCGCCATCACCCTCCAGGCCGATGACACCCTCGGACGCAGTGCGCAGGAGATGCTGGGACGACTGGAGGATTTCAAAGCACCCGCAAACCTGAACGGATCGCTGGGCGTACGCGACAAGCAAGCGATGTGGCTCCGCGTTCCCCTGGAGGCTTCCCGGACGCCCGGCAGCCCCTGGGCCATCTACGTCGGCTACAGCTCACTGCAGGAAGTGGATATTTACCTCACCAGCGAAGGCCAGGTGCTTCAGCAGGTTTTGCTGGGCTACATGCGCCCGCCCGACAAGACCACCTTGTCGAGCCGTGTCCCGGCCATGCTGCTGAACCTGCAGGCAGGCCAAAGCTATGACGTGTTGATCCGCATCCGCACGCTGGGGCCCATGATCTTGCCCATCAGTGTCAGCGAACTTCCCCACGGGCTGTACCTGGCCCAGCGCGAGCAGATGCTGCAGGGGCTGCTGATCGGGCTGGCGTTTTGCCTGCTGGTGTACAGCTTGATCCAGTGGGCCAGCCAGCGCGAGCGGCTGTTTGCCTACTATGCACTGGTCGTCCTGGGTAGCACGGGCTTTTCCATCCAGTTTTTTGGTATTGGCGCGCAGTTTCTCTGGCCGGGCAGTGTGTGGATGGGGAGCCATGCGGGCATCACGGCGGGGCTGATGGCTCTGGCGGGGTCTTTTCTTTTCCTGAACCACGTCCTGGTGGGGCCGACCACGCAGGGCCTCTACCCACGCGTGATGTACGCCGGTGCTGCGGTCACCACGCTCGTAGGCCTGGCTTTCGTTTTCGATCTTTTGACGCCCCGTGGCGCCACGATTTTCATGAGCCTGGTCGGCCCG
This sequence comes from Acidovorax sp. 35-64-16, assembly GCF_002281195.1. Classification (NCBI taxonomy): domain Bacteria; kingdom Pseudomonadati; phylum Pseudomonadota; class Betaproteobacteria; order Burkholderiales; family Comamonadaceae; genus Acidovorax; species Acidovorax sp. 35-64-16. The sequence continues at coordinate 5,177 of NZ_NCFM01000052.1, forward strand.
CTGCCATCGCTGCTCAGCATTCCTGCAGCACTGCGGCGGGTGCGCGAGAAAGACCCGATCGGCACCACCCTGCTGGTCGCATGGCTTGCCTATGGCTTGGCAGCCGTCGTAATGGTGTGCCTGGTGCAGGGCTGGGTGCCCGCCAATTTCTGGATGATGCACTCGTTTCAGTTCGGCGCAACCATTGACATGCTGCTGTTCATGCGTGTGCTGGGCCTGCGCAGCAAGGCGCTGCACCTCGCGGCACTCGATGCGCACCGCGAGCGTGACGCCATGCACTCGCTCGCCCACACCGATCCGCTGACCGGCCTGCCCAACCGCCGCGGCCTGTATGCGGAGCTGGCCAACAGCCTGCAGCGTTGTGACCCCCACCACCTGGTGGCGGTGTACCTGCTCGACCTGGACGGCTTCAAGCCCGTCAACGACCAGTACGGCCACGATGTCGGCGACGAACTGCTGGTTGCCGTGGCGCAACGCCTGCGCGGCCATCTGCGCGAGTCGGACGTGGTGGCGCGCCTGGGCGGCGATGAGTTCGTGGTCATGACCCCGCTGCTCAAACAGCCCGAACAGGCGCACGATCTGGGAATGAAGCTGCTCGACGCTTTTCGCTCGCCCTTCGCGCTGGGCAATCGGCAGGTCTGGGTAGGCCTGACCATTGGCTATGCCCTTGCCCCCCACGACGGCAGTGACGCCATGGGCCTGCTCAGGCTCGCAGACGCCGCCATGTACAGCGGCAAGCAGGCCGGCAAGTTCTGCCTGCGCCGCAACACGGGCGACCTCGCACTGGCTTCCGCCTGAGGCGCGAACCAGCACACGCCCGCGCCGGGCTCAGCTCAACGGCAGCAGCGGTAGGCCAGCCCCAGTGAGGCGGAGAAGGAAGTGGGTCGCACCGTCAGCGGGCTGCGGCGCGCGTCACCCTGAACCTGCGAAGCGCCCAGGCCGCCCCACACCACCCAGTGGCGGCTGAGCGCCGTCATGACATCCACGCCCAGGTCAACGCTGTAAAGACCGCCCCCAGGCTCGTAGGCGGCCAACCGGCTGGGCCCCGCACCGCCCGCCACGGCAGGCACACCAAACCTGGCGCGCAAGTAGGTGCGGTCGCCAAAACTGGCGCCTGCACCAAAAACCACGCGGGTCTGCTGGGTGACGGGCAGGGTGTAGGACACGCTGGTGTTCAGCTGCGCCCCCCCGTCGCGCCCCAGAATATCTTGCGACAACCCCGCCCCCACCGACCACCGGGGTGTGATGGCATAACCCGCGCTGATTCGGGCGCGCAAGGTGGATCGCACCTCGGGCAGTCCGGACAGCAGCGGCGAATCGCCGCTCTTGCGGCCGTTGTCCAGGCGCAGCGATGCGCTCAGGTTGAACTGGTCGTTTTCAGCCAGGACAGCGGTGGCGCCCGATTCGCGCTGCTCCAGCCCGTGCCCCATGAGCGTGCTGCCGCGCGATGTGCTCAGGCGAAACCGCCCATATTCGAGCGCCCACGCCGGGCGCACATGCACCGAACGGCCATCGCCACCCGTATAGTCCGGGCCGCTGCTGACAATGGCGCCCAGCACATAGTTGAGCTTGGTTGACTCGTTTGCCTTGGGGGCCGCTGGCGCTTCATCGGCCATGGCAGGCAAACCGGAGCCCAGGCCCCACAACACAGTGCAGCCCCAAAGGCCCCGACAAATACGCAGCATGCAAGTCATGGCGCCATTATCAGCCCGCCCACTGCACCAGGCCAGACCATGCCGAAACCAGCACCACCACCCCAAACACGATGCGGTAGTAGGCAAATGGCACAAAACTGTGGGTGCTGATGTAGCGCAGCAGCCAGCGCACGCACAACCAGGCGCTGATGAACGAGAACACCAGCCCCACGGAAAACATCGGAATGTCTGCCGCAGTCAGCAGCGCCCGCTCCTTGTACAGGCTGTAAGCCCCCGCGCCAATCAGCGTGGGAATGGCCAGAAAGAACGAAAAATCCGTGGCGGCCTTGCGCGACAGACCCAGCAGCATGCCGCCGATGATGGTGGCGCCACTGCGGCTGGTGCCCGGCACCATGGCCAGGCACTGCACCAGGCCCACTTTCAGGGCATCCAGCGCGGTCATGTCCTCCACCTCATGGATGCGGGTGGCCGTAGACGGGCGGCGTTCGGCCCACAAGATGATGAAGCCGCCAATGATGAAGGTGCTGGCCACCACCACGGGGGTGAACAGATGGGCCTTGATGGCCTTGCCAAACAGCAGCCCCAGCAACACCGCCGGCACGAAGGCAATCAGCACATTCAGCGCAAAACGCTGTGCCTGCTGCTCCGTGGGCAGCGCCGCCAGCGTGGCACGGATTTTTTGCCAATACACCAGGATGACGGCAAAGATGGCGCCCGTCTGGATGGCAATATCGAACACCTGGGCCTTGGCATCGTCAAAACCCAAGAGCGAGCCCGCAAGAATCAGGTGACCGGTGGAGGAGATGGGAAGAAACTCTGTCAGACCCTCCACCACGCCCATGATGGCGGCCTTGACCAGCAAAACAATGTCCACGCGATCGCCCCTTTTGACCAGATAAAGCGCGAATTATCCGTTGCATCGCCCCTGATGCGCCTTCCCGCGCGCGGACGCCGTCGCCTTTCACGCTGCGGCAAGCGCATTTCACCCCCCGGCCCTGCAGCCTGTCGCAGCGTGCTGGCCTGGCCAGACACCACCGTGCACAGTGTGGGTGAACCTCTGCAGGCCCCGCCTGCATCGGCCACCGCCAACAGGAGCACAACATGCTGATCCAGATCGCCACACACCAACCTCGGAGGCTGCCTGCCATCGTCCAACACACGCCCGTCTGGGTGTGGGGTCTGCTGGCGGCCCTGCTGTGGCTGGGCATCTTGCTCGCCAAGTACATCGTGGGCGTGGAACTGGCCTTACAACCCGCACTGGCACATGACACCGGCGTTGCGCTGCAGGTGGCTGCGTGACACCTTTTCTTGAAAGAAAAGGCAAGGATCATGGGATCAGGTACCAAGCGAACGCAAAGGGACTACACGCTGGCTTTTAAGCTGACAGTGGTCGAACAGGTAGAAAAAGGCGAACTGACGCACAAGCAGGCGCAGCCGCGCTACGGGATCCAAGGGAGATCGACGGTGTTGGTGTGGCTGCGCAAGCACGGCCGCCAGGGCTGGGGCGCTGGGGCATCATGTTCGGCCATTTCCCGCCGGATGGCCACTGACACGGACGTGCCACGCCTTGTGGCATCGTTGTCCATTGGAGGCGGGTTTCGGCCAGGATAAGGTTTATGAAGTGTTGGAACTGCAAAAAATCATCGGTGTGCAGCACAAGGCGCGGGCCGCCGCGCCTACCGGGGCTATGGGCAAAGGCCACAGCGCAGCGCTGCGCGCGCAGGACAATTGCAAACCGACATGGGGGTGTTGACATGGCGCCGGGATTTTTCCGCACAATAGGTACCGCACCCACAAGGTTGACCAGCGCGTCAACGGGTGACGAAACGAAGCTGCGGGTCAGACGCGGTGCGCAGCAGGTGTTTGCCTGCGCGGCCCACCGTTTGTTCTCGATGCCTGACGTCATTGGGTTGAATTTTTCACCCGTTTTTCCCTGAAGAGAAAGTCCCTCATGCAACTCTACTTTTCAGCCGGCCTGATATTCGCCATTGTCTTGTGGGGGGTCATCGCCCCCGCATCGCTGGGCGGGCTCTTCGACAGGCTGCTGGCAGTCATCACACGCGACTTCGGCTGGCTCTACCTGTGGGTGGTGCTGGGCCTGGTGGTGCTGGCGATGGTGCTGGCTTTCAGCCGCTACGGCGACCTCAAGCTGGGCACTGAAGACGATGAGCCGGAGTTCTCCATCACGTCCTGGTTTGCCATGCTGTTTGCCGCCGGCATGGGCATTGGCCTGGTGTTCTGGGGTGTGGCCGAGCCGATCTCCCATTACGGTGTGCCTCCGCCCGGCATTGCGGCCAACACGCCCGAAGCGGCCAACGCCGCCATGCGCTACAGCTTCTTCCACTGGGGTCTTCACCCCTGGGCGGTCTACAGCATCGTGGCGCTGGCCATTGCCTTCTTCCAGTTCCGCAAGGGCGGGTCCGCGCTGGTGAGCACGGCGGTTGAATCGTTGCCGTGGGCGCCACTCAAAAAGCTCGGACCGGTAGTCAACGTGCTGGCCGTGATCGCCACCGCCTTTGGCGTGGCGGCTTCGCTGGGTATGGGCGCGCTGCAGATCAATAGCGGCCTCAATTCGCTGCTGGGTCTGCCGGTTGGCGATGCATCTCAGGTCGGCATCATCGTGGTGACCACCGTGCTGTTTCTCGCATCGGCCGTCACCGGTGTGACCAAGGGCATCAAGTGGCTCTCCAACATCAACCTCACACTGGCTGCGCTGCTGACGCTGGCGGTCTTCGTGATGGGGCCGACCGTGGCCATCATCGACACCTTCACCAGCACGCTGGGCAGCTACGTGAGCGAATTCGTTCGCATGAGCCTGCGCATGACACCGTTTCGCGACAGCGGCTGGATCAGCGGCTGGACCGTTTTCTACTGGGCCTGGTGGGTCAGCTGGTCGCCGTTCGTAGGGCTGTTCATCGCGCGCGTTTCTCGGGGACGCACCATCCGTGAGTTCATCCTGGGCACGGTGCTGGCGCCCACGCTGGCCGCCTTTGTGTGGTTCTCGGTATTCGGCGGCACCGCACTCAACCAGGAAATCATGCAAGGCCTGCCAATGGCCGAAGCCGTGGGTGCCGACGTGTCCACCGCCATGTTCGTACTGTTCGATGCCCTGCCCATGGGTGGCCTGCTCAGTGGCGTGGCCACCGTGCTGGTGCTGGTGTTCTTCGTGACCTCGGGCGACTCTGCCACCCTGGTGCTGGGCATGATGAGCACTGGCGGCCAGGCCAACCCGAGCGCTCGTGTGAAGGTCATCTGGGGCCTGCTGGTCTCAGGCATTGCCATCAGCCTGTTGCTGGCTGGCGGGGTGAAGGCGGTGCAGACCGCCACCATCGTGTTTGCCTTGCCATTCACGCTGGTGATCGTGCTCATGGCCGTGGCCCTGTGGCGCGGCGTGCGCGAGGACTGGGACGACGAACAAAGGCGCGATAAGGCGCTGCGTCGGCGCATGAAGAACTTGCTCGACCAGCCTCCCGTGGCATGACATCCGAACTGTTGCTGGCGGCGGGCAAAAGCTACCTGTTCGTGTTCGCCGCCATCCTGCCGATCCTGAATCCGGCGGCCACAGCGCCAATTTTCCTGAGCCTGACCGAGGGCGCGTCGCCCAGCACGCGCGCGCTGCTGGCGCGGCGCATCGCGCGCAACATGTTTGCGCTCATGGTGGGCTCGATGCTGGTGGGCACCTACGTGCTGGAGTTTTTCGGCATTTCGCTTCCCATCGTGCGCGTGGGCGGCGGGCTCATCGTAGCCGCGTCGGCATGGCGCCTGCTCAATGCCAGCCATGCCAGCGACGACCGCCGCACGACTCTCGCCGAGTCGTACACGCCCGAGCAAGCCCGGCGCCAGGCCTTCTACCCACTGACTTTCCCCATCAGCTGCGGGCCGGGCTCGATTGCTGCGGCCATCACGGTAGGCGTAGCGCTGAACGACACGCGCCTGTCGCTGTCCCTGGCCCGCATGGGCGGAGGGGTGCTGGCGCTGCTCACCATCGGTTTGCTGCTCTACCTGGCGTTCCGTTACGCCCAGCAGTTGCTCAAGCCGCTGGGCGAGGCCGGCAGCGTGATTTTTTTGCGTTTGTCGGCCTTCATCCTGTTGTGTCTGGGCGTGCAGATCGTTTGGGATGGGCTCAGCGAGTTGCTGCTCAGTCTGCTGCTGTAAGTAATTGCTTTCGCAAGCCGCGCCCGTTTGCGATGACCTTGCACTACTTCAGCGGCGCCCGCCGCTGAGTGGTGCTATCGCTGCCCGTCCCGGCCCCCTCCGGCTGCGCCCCGTCCCACGGCCCCGCCACATTCTTGAGCAGCGCATTCACCGCTGCCAGCCGCCGGTTGCGCACGTCGATCAGGCTGCGCCGGGTGGCGAGCACGGTGGTCTGGGCGCTCAGCACATTCAGATAGCCGACGGTGCCGGCACGGTACTGGTTGCTCACCACATCCAGCGCGCGCTGGGCGGCGGCCACCGCCTCGGTTTGCAGTTGCTGTTCGCGTTCCAGCGCGGTGGCAGCGGCGAGGTTGTCCTCCACTTCCTGCAGCGCGGTCAGCACCGTCTGTCGATAGCTGGCCACGGTCTGGTCGTGCGCGGCGCGGGCCGATTCCAAGGCGGCGCTGCGGGTGCCGCCATCCAGAAGTGAGACGGCCAATGCAGGGCCCAGTGACCAAAACAGGTTGGGGGCGTTCAGCAAACTCGACAGCTCCGTGCCCCGATAACCCGCCGCGCCCGACAGCGTGACCGCCGGAAAGAACGCCGCCTGCGCCACGCCGATCTGCGCGTTGGCCGCTGCCACGCGGCGTTCGGCAGCGGCGATGTCGGGGCGGCGCTCCAGCAGGCGCGAGGGCAGTTGCGCTGGCACGGCGGGCGGTGCGGGCAGCGCGGCCGTGGCGGGCAGGTTGAGCGCGGCCGGCGCCTGCCCGGTGAGCGCGGCCAGCGCGTGCTCCAGCTGGGCGCGGCTGGTCTGCGCTTCGAGCCGTTGCACCTGGGTGGACTTGTACTGCGCCTCGGCCTGCGCCACGTCGGCCGCCGAGGCCACGCCCGCGCGCTGGCGGTTGCGCGTGAGTTGCCAGCTGCGCTCGTACGCGGCCAGGGTGTCGTCCAGCAGTAGCGTCTGCGCCTCGGCGGCGCGCAGCGCGAAATAGGTTTGCGCCACCATGGCCTGCACCGACAGGCGCATGGCGGCCAGATCGCCAACGCTGGCCTCTACGCTGGCGCGCGCGGCATCCACCCCGCCCGAGAGGCGCCCCCACAGGTCCAGCTCCCAACTGGCGTTCAGGCCCAATGCCTGGCTGTTGCGGGTGCGCGCCTGGGCGCTGCTCTCGGCGTTGGTACCGCTGCGCGAGCGCGTGCTGCTGGCCGTGGCGCCCAGGCTGGGCAGGCCTGCGGCGCCAGCACTGTCGAGTGCGGCACGCGCGGCGCGCAGCCGGGCCACGGCCAAAGCCACGTTCTGGTTTCCGCTGGCGGCGCGCTCTTGCAGCGCATCAAGCGCAGGGTCGGCGAACAGCGTCCACCATGCGTCGGGCACGCTGTCTTGCGGCTGGGCGGTTTGCCACACGGCGCTGCCTTGCACGCCTTGCTTGAAGGCGGTGGGCACGTCGAGCGCCGGGCGCTCATGGGGCGGCGGAGAGCTGCAGGCCGTGAGCAGCGCCGAAATAACGAGCAAAAATGGCTTCCATCGCTTACTGGATAAGCGCAAACAGCTATTAAAATAAGAGCTATCGGGGTGCATCAGGAATCTCCTTGCAGCGCGGGCTTCGGGCCGCCAGCCGGGTGGCGGCGCCAGCGCGCCCAGCGCTGCACACGCGCGCGCAGTCGGTCCAGCGCCACATAGACCACGGGCGTGGTGTACAGCGTGAGCAGCTGGCTCAGCAGCAGCCCGCCCACCACGGCAATGCCCAGGGGCTGGCGGAGCTCGGCGCCATCGGCCCGGTTCAGCGCCAACGGCAGCGCGCCAAAGATGGCGGCCAGCGTGGTCATGAGGATGGGGCGCACGCGCAGGCTGCAGGCGCGGTAGATGGACTGCGCGGCCGTGATGTGGCCAGCGCGCTGCCGCACCAGGGCGAAGTCGATCATCATGATGGCGTTTTTCTTGACGATGCCGATCAGCAAAATAACGCCGATGAGCGCGATCAACGAGAACTCGGTCTTGAACAGCATCAGCGCCAGCAGCGCTCCCACCCCGGCAGATGGCAGGGTGGAGAGGATGGTGAGCGGGTGCAGCAGGTTTTCATACAGGATGCCCAGCACGAGGTAGATGGTGATGATGGCGGCCAGGATCAGCAGCGGCTGGCCCGCCAGCGCGTCCTGAAACGCCCCCGCCGTGCCGCCAAACGTGCCGCGAATTCCCACGGGCACGCCCAGCTCGGCCACCGCGTTGTGCACGGCATCGGTGGCTTGCGACAGCGACACGCCCGGCGCCAGGCTGAAGCTCACGGTGCTGGCCGGCGTGCCGCGCTCGTGGCTGACAGACAGCGGGGTGTTGGTGGTGGTGATGCGTGCAAACGCGGTCAGTGGCACCTGCTGGCCCGCGCTGTTGACAAAGAAGAAGCCGCGCAGCGTCTCGGGGCTTTGCAGGTAGCGCGGGGCGGCTTCCATCACCACACGGTATTGGTTGAGCGGGTTGTAGATCACGCCCACCTGGCGCTGGCCGAACGCGTCGTTCAGCGTGGCGTCGATGGTGGCCATGGTCAGGCCCGCGCGCATGGCGGCGTCGCGGTCGATCACCAAGGTGGTCTGCAGGCCATAGTCCGACACGTCGCTGTTCACGTCTTCGAGTTCGGGCAGTTGCGCCAGGGCCTGGCGGATGCGCGGCTCCCAGGTGCGCAGCTCGGCAATGTCGTCGGCCTGCAGGGTGTAGTCAAACGAGGCGCTGCTTTGCCGCCCGCCAATGCGGATGTCACGCTGGGGCACCATGAACAGGCGCGCGCCGGGCTCGTCTTTCAGTTGCGCGCGCAGGCGGGTGATGACGGCCTCGGACGTCTCCTGCCCCGGCCCGCGCTGGAGCGTCATGAACATCTGCGCCGCGTTGCGCTGCCAGCCACCGGTGAAACCCGTGACATGCTCGACTGCGGGGTCGGCCTGCACGATGGCCAGAAAGCGTTGCAACCGCTGCTCCATGGCCTGGTACGAGGTGGCCTGGTCGGCGCGGATGAAGCCCGAAATGCGGCCCGTGTCCTGCTCGGGCATGAAGCCTTTTTCGATGGCGGTGTAGAGAGTCACATTCAGCCCCACCACCCCGCCCAGCACCAGCAGCACCAGCGGCTGGTGGCGCAGGCACCAGGCCAGGCTGCGCCGGTAGCCGCGCAGGCCCCGGGCCTGCAGGCCATCCACCCAGCGCGAGAAGCGCGCCCACCACGCGGCGCCGGGCGCCGTGGCACCACGGTGCGGCTGCTTGAGCAGCGCCGCGCACATCATGGGCGTGGTGGTGAGCGACACGAGCAGCGACACCAGAATGGCCGCCGACATGACGATGGCGAACTCGTGAAAGAACCGCCCCACGATGCCGCCCATGAACAAAATGGGCACGAACACGGCAATGAGCGACAGGCTCATCGACACCACGGTGAAACCGATCTCGCGCGCGCCGTCCAGCGATGCCTGCAGCGCCGTTTTGCCGCGCTCCATGTGGCGCATGATGTTCTCCAGCACCACGATGGCGTCGTCCACCACGAAGCCGGTGGCAATGGTCAGCGCCATGAGCGAAAGATTGTCGAGCGTGTAGCCCGCCAGGTACATCACGCCAAACGTGCCCGCCAGCGACACCGGCACGGCCACCGCTGGGATGAGCGTGGCGCGCCCGTTGCGCAGAAACAGAAACACCACCAGGATCACCAGCGCCACCGCAATCAGCAGGGCATGCTCCACCTCCTTGACCGAGGCGCGCAGCGTGGGCGTGCGGTCCGAGACGATCTCCACGTCGATCGCCGGCGGGATGGAGGCCTTGAGCTGCGGCAGCAGCGCGCGCACGCGGTCCACCGCCTCCAGGATGTTGGCGCCGGGCTGCTTGTACACCTGCAGCAGCACAGCCGGCTTGCCGTTGGCCACACCGAAGTTGCGCACATCCTGCACCGAGTCGGTCACCTCGGCCACATCGGCCAGGCGAATCGCATTGCCGTTTTGCCAGCGCAGCACCAGCGGCGCATAGTCGGCCGCCACGCGGGCCTGGTCGTTGGCGGCGATTTGCCAATAATGGTCTTCGCGCTCCACCGCGCCCAGCGGGCGGTTGGCGTTGGTGCTGCTGATGGCGCCGCGCACCTGCTCCAGCGAGACCCCGTTGGCCGCCAGCCGCACCGGGTCGAGCGACACGCGCACGGCGGGCAGCGCGCCACCGCTCACCGTGGCCTGCCCCACCCCTTCGACCTGCGAGAGCTTTTGCGCCAGCACGGTGGAGGCCGCGTCGTACATCTGCCCGCGCGTGAGCGCGCTGGACGTGAGCGCCAAAATCATGATGGGCGAGTCGGCCGGGTTCACCTTGCGGTAGGTCGGGTTGCTGGGCATGCCCGTGGGCAGCAGCGTGCGCGCGGCGTTGATGGCGGCCTGCACGTCGCGCGCGGCGCTGTCCACGTTGCGGTTCAGGTCGAACTGCAGGGTGATGCTGGTGCTGCCCAGGATGGAACGCGAGGTGATCTCGTTGACCCCGGCAATGGCCCCGAGCGAGCGCTCGAGCGGCGTGGCCACGGTGGCGGCCATGGTGTCGGGGCTGGCGCCGGGCAGGCTGGCACTGACCGAGATGGTGGGGTAATCGACCTGTGGCAGCGGGGCGACAGGGAGCAAAAAGTACGACACGGCGCCCACCAGGGCCAGGCCCAGGGTGAGGAGCGTGGTGGCGATGGGGCGGTGGATGAAGGGGGTGGAGAGGCTCATGGGGTGGGCCTCTGGGGTTTGAGATGTTTTTGGGTTCTAGCGCTTATTGGATAAGCGCTAGCAGCTACTGAAATGATAGCATCCTGTCTCGCCACGGTTCGCTCGGGTTGAGCTTGTCGAAGGTGAGACTTACTTGCTAATCGTTCAGCATGCCTGTGCCAAGGACGGGTGCCGGGATGTGCGCCCGGCGGCGCAGTAACTTTCTTTTGCTTCGCCAAAAGAAAGTCACCAAAGAAAAGGCGCCCCCCAGTCTGCGACCCCTGCGCTGCGCTACGGGGCAAACCTGCGGCGGGGCGATTGCGGGGTGCGCCGCAGAACTCACTGTGCTGCTTCGCAGCTCCGTTCGGACAGCCGCGGCGAGTCAGATGACGAAGCATGGGCGCTGCGACGCCCATGCCCACCCCGCAACCGCCCCGCCGCAGGCGCAGCCAGCAGGGGTTGGACAGCCGAACATCCAAACATCCGCTCGGGCCGTCGCTGCGCTCGGCCCGGCAACAACTGCGCCCAGCGCGAGGC
>NZ_NCFM01000008.1:0-111244 GCF_002281195.1 Acidovorax sp. 35-64-16
CATGGATGGCTCGTCTGTCTGGTCGGTAGGGGTGCCTTGATTGTCGTGGCAAGGCGTCAACCGAGGAGTGAAGGTGGAGGGTATTTCAGCAGCCTGCTAGTGGGGCTTTCAAATCCACCTTTCCTTGATCCACACCTGCAGTGTTGGATCAGAAATTTGTACTGTTTGAGAGGCTGGCCTGTAGGGCTCCATTTGTGCTTCTGCCTATCTGGATTCTTGGCAGGAAGCTGGCCCACTCGCTCTCCCTCCGAGGGCTGGCTGATTCCCAATGCCCCTTGCAGGCAGGCGGGCAACGCTTTTCAAGATTGTGAGAATTCTTAAAGATTCATATACTTTACTTCTTTAAAAGAGGGTTCAGTTTGAGCGAGCCGAAGCTTCTTCAGCAGCGCATCGAATCTGCACCCTATCCCCGCAGGAGCCCCGCCATGACCACCGTTGAACAAGCACCGCCGCTGACCCAGGCGTTGCAGCAGTCCTACCGGCACGGGTTCGTCACCGACGTGGAGAGCGACTCGCTGCCACCGGGGCTGGACGCCGACACCGTGCGCGCCATCTCGCGCCGCAAGCGCGAGCCTGATTTCCTGTTGCAGTGGCGCTTGGCCGCCTTTGAGCGCTGGCAGTCCATGGCGCATCCGCACTGGGGCCAACTTCGCATCGAGCCGGTGGACTTCCAGGCCCTGAGCTACTACTCGGCACCCAGGTCGCAGAAAGACGGACCCAAGAGCCTGGCTGAGGTGGACCCCAAGTTGCTGGAGACTTACGAGAAGCTTGGCGTGCCGCTGCACGAGCGGGCGCGCCTGGCCGGGGTGGCAGTCGATGCTGTATTCGATTCGGTATCCGTCGGCACTACCTTCCGTGAGCAGCTGGCCGAAGTCGGCGTAATCTTCTGCTCGTTCTCGCATGCCGTGCAGCACCACCCGGCCCTGATCGAGCGTTACCTCGGCACGGTGGTGACGCCGGGCGACAACTTCTACGCGGCGTTGAATTCGGCGGTGTTCTCCGACGGCTCCTTTGTCTACATCCCAAAAGGTGTTCGTTGTCCGATGGAGCTATCGTCCTACTTCCGCATCAACGCAGCCAACACCGGCCAGTTCGAGCGCACGCTGATCATTGCCGAGGAAGGCAGCCACGTGAGCTACCTAGAAGGCTGCACGGCGCCGCAGCGCGACGAACACCAGTTGCACGCGGCGGTGGTCGAGCTGATCGCCCACGACGACGCCCACATCAAGTACTCGACGGTGCAGAACTGGTACCCCGGCGACGAACGAGGCCGGGGTGGCATCTACAACTTCGTCACCAAGCGAGGCCTGTGTGCGGGCCAGCGCTCGCACATCGCCTGGACGCAAATTGAGACCGGATCGGCCATCACCTGGAAGTACCCGAGCGTAGTTTTGCGCGGCGACGATTCGCGCGGCGAGTTCCATTCAATCGCGGTCAGCAACCACTTCCAGCAGGCCGACACCGGCACCAAGATGATCCATCTGGGCCGCAACACCAAGAGCCGCATCGTTTCCAAAGGCATCAGCGCCGGACACGCCCAGAACAGCTACCGCGGCCTGGTGCGCGTGGCCCCGACCGCGGCCGGTGCCCACAATCACACGCAGTGCGACTCGCTGCTCATCGGCCCCGACTGCGGTGCCCACACCTTCCCGTACATCGATGCCGCGCGCGACGACGCCCTGGTGGAACACGAAGCCACCACCACCCGTATTTCCGAAGAACGCCTGTTCTATTGCCAGCAGCGCGGCATCCACCCGCAGGACGCCACCGCCCTCATCGTTGGCGGTTTTTGCCAGTCGGTGCTCGACGAGCTGCCGATGGAGTTCGCGCTCGAAGCGAAGGCGCTGCTAGCTGTCTCGCTCGAAGGCGCTGTCGGCTGAGCTCACCCACCCGATTCCACAGAAAAGAGCCTCCATGACCCATGCCGAACCCCTGTTGCAGGTGCGCGATCTGCGCGTTGACGTTGGCGGTCGCCACGTGTTGAAGTCAATCTCGCTTGATGTCCCGGCCGGTGCGCTGGTGGTGCTCATGGGCGCCAACGGCAGCGGCAAGAGCACCCTGGGCCTGACGCTCGCCGGCCATCCGCGCTACAGCGTTGTCAGTGGCCAGGTCCGCTTTGGCGGGCAGGACCTGCTGGCCATGAGCCCTGAGGCGCGCGCGCGCGCCGGGCTGTTTGTCTCGTTCCAGGCGCCGCCCGAGATCCCCGGTGTGAAGAACAACCTGTTCATCCGGACGGCCCTCAACGCCGTGCGCGAAGCGCGCGGCGAAGCACCGCTCGATGCCTTTGATTTCCTCGGCGACGCGCGGGCCGCAGCCACCCGGCTTGGGCTGCCCGAGGCGATGCTGGCGCGTCCCGTCAACGACGGTTTTTCTGGCGGGGAGCGCAAGCGCAACGAGCTGTTGCAGCTGGCCCTGCTGCGACCACGCCTGGCCATGCTCGATGAAATCGATTCGGGCATGGACGTGGACGGAACCCGCGCGGTGGTAGATCTGGTGCAATCGCTGCGCGCCCAGGGCACCGCTTTTGTGGTGGTCTCGCACTACCTGCAGCTGATCGAGTCGCTGGAGCCCGACGCGGTGATGCGGCTCGACCAGGGCTGCATCGCCGAGACCGGTGACCTGGCGCTCGCCCGGCAGATTTCGCGGACCGGCTTTGTGCGCGCGGCCGACGCGCTGGAGGCCTGAGCATGGACCACGCACGCGCCGACATCCTGGCCGCCCGCCACCGGCTGCAAGATGCGGGCTGGATCCCGCGAGACGCCGAGGCGTTTCGCCATCTGCCGCCACCGCCGGCCGCTGTCTGGCTGGGCGAAGCGCCCGAAGCCGCGTCGACCGGCTGTGACGACCACCCGCTGAGCGGCGCAGGCTGGACGCTGCACCCCCTCGGTCAGACGCCGCAAGGCCGTGTGGACGCCCGCTGGTTCGATGCCACCGACCCGGCGCAGCGCAAGGAGCTGTTCGCCGGCCTGCCGTTGCCCTTTCATGCCGAAGGTGTGGCCGAAACTGGTGATACCACCCAGCAAGATGCCGCGCCGTTTGCCTGGGTGCACCACGCGCTGTGCCGTCACGGCCTGCGGCTGCGCGTTGGCGGTGAACACGACAGCGGTCAGAGGGTCGCAGAGACGGTGTGGATACAGCTGCGGCACCAGCCGCGCAGCGCGGTCGAAGCACCGACGCTGGTGATCGATGTGCAGGACGGCGTGCACTGCGTGCTGGTGGAAACCCACCACCGCCATCACCGTGAAGGGGTGGCCTGTGAGCAGCCGGTGGTGCAGAACTTGCACACCCACATCCGGCTCGGCGCGAGCGCCACCCTGCAGCACCTGCGCAGCGTACAGCCCGGCGCGGCCGACCGGGTCGCCCACCACCTGCACCTGCAGCTCGGGCCGGACGCGCGCTACGAACAAGGCCTGATCGCCACCGGCAGCCGTTACCACCTGCAACGCCAGGTAGTCGAGTTGGCGGGTGTCCGCGCAGAGGCCCGCAGCGTGGGCTTGCTGCTGGCGGCCGGTGCCGACCTTGAACAACAGGTGCGTATGCTGCACACCGGCGAGCGCACCCGCAGCCACGTCGAGGCGCTGGCGCTGGCCAGCGGCAAGGCGCGTGCGGTGGTCAACGCCTACACCCGCATCGCACCGGGCGCGGCCGACGCGGAGGTGCGGCAGCGGCTCACGGGCGTTCCCACCGGCGGCCAGCCCCGGCTGGTGTTGCGGCCGCACCTGGAGATCCACCACGACCAGGTGCAGGCGGCCCACGGCGCCACCTGGGGCGCCTTGCCCGAAGACGCGCTGTTCTACGCCCGCCAGCGCGGCCTGGACGAACGCAGCGCGCGCGGCCTGATCATCGAAGGCATGGCCAGCGCCTTGCTCGCGCGGGCCTTTGGTAATCCCCAGTTCATCGAGTCGCTCGACCTCGCGGGCCTGCTGCACCAAGCGGTGGCCCAACACCTGAGCGATGACCCCACCGCCCCTACCACTCAGCAGGAGGCTGCCCATGGGTGACGCCCTTTGGACCGACCGCCTGGCGCTCGATACCGTGCGCTCGCAGTTTCCGATGCTCGCGCAGCGCATCCACGGTGCCGAGCTGGCTTACCTCGACAACGCGGCCACCACCCAGATGGCCCTGGCGGTGCAGGAGGCGATGCACGCCTTCGAGCAGCACGACCGGGCCAACATCCATCGCGGTGTGCACACGCTGAGCCAGCGCGCCACCGACGCCTTCGAGCGCGCCCGCAGCGATCTCAAGCGCTTTGTCGGCGCCGGACCCGATCACGAGCTGGTGTTCACCTCGGGCACCACCGACGCGCTGAACATGGTGGCCCATGGCCTCTCCACCGCCGGCCATCGGTCCGCCTGGCTGCAGGCCGGCGACGAGATCGTGGTCAGCGGCCTGGAACACCACGCCAACCTCGTGCCCTGGCAACAGGCGGCGCGGCGCACCGGTGCGGTGTTGCGCGTGTTGTTGCCCGATGCCCAGGGGCGGCTGCATGCGGCTGACCTGCGCCGCCTGCTCACCCCCCGCACCCGCGTGCTGGCGCTCACCGCCTGCGCCAACGCCACCGGCGAGCGCCCGCCCTACGAGGCCCTGTTCCAGCTCGCCGCCGACGCGGGCGCGCTGACCGTGCTCGACGCAGCCCAGGCCGTGGCCCACGGGGTGCCCGACCTGTCGGCGCTGGCCTGCGATTTCATGGCCTTTTCGGGCCACAAGATGTACGGGCCCATGGGCAGCGGCGTGCTGGTGGGCCGGCGTGCCGCGCTGGAACGGCTGGAGCCCTTGCGCTACGGCGGCGATATGGTGGCCTGGGTGAGCTCCACCGAGGCCAGCTTTGCCGAACTGCCGGCGCGGCTGGAAGGCGGTACGCCCAACGTCGCGGGTGCGATCGGCATGGCGGCTGCGGCGGGCTTCATCGAACAGATCGGGCGCGATCGCATCGACGTCCACCTGAGCGCGCTGCGCGAACACGCTGCTGCGGGGCTGGCCGCGCTGCCCGGCATCACGGTGCTGTCGGCCCACAGCCGCGCATCGGCCATCGTCTCGTTTGTCGCCGATGGCGTGCACCCGCACGACATCGGCACCGTGCTGGACCAACTCGGCATCGCGGTGCGCACCGGTCACCACTGTGCCCAGCCGCTACTCGAACACCTGGGCCTGGGGCCTACCACGCGCGCTTCGTTTGCGCTCTACAACACGCACGCCGAGGTGGAGCGCCTGCTCGCCGGCGTTGCGCATGCCATAAAGGTGCTGCAATGATTACAGAAACAGCCGCCGAAATCGACCTCTACCAAGACGTGGTGATGGATCACAAGCGCGCGCCGCGCCACTTCGGAACGCTGGCCGCACCAACACATCAAGCGCGCGGCCAGAACCCGCAATGTGGTGACGACCTGCGGGTGGCCCTGGTGGTCGACGATGGGCGGGTGAGCGACATCCGCTTTCACGGCCAGGGCTGCGCGATCTGCATCGCGTCCGCGTCCATGATGAGCGAAGCGGTGCTCGGGCAAGAGGTGGCGCTGGCGCAGGCGCTGCAGGGCCGGTTCCGCGCCGTGCTCACTGGCCAGATGGAGGCCGAAGAAGCGCACCTGGGCAAGCTGATCAGCCTGGCCGGTGTGAGCCGTTACCCAGGCCGCATCAAGTGCGCGCTGCTGGGCTGGCACGCGCTGATGCACGCCTTGGCCGCTGAGGCCGAGAGCGCCAGCAACGCGTCGGAGGCGACGCCATGAGTGCACGACGCGAACGGGTGATCGTCAGGCGCAATGTCGAGGTAGCCTGCGTGCCCGATGGAACTCCAGCCGAACTGCCGGCAGGCACGCTGGTGCAGATCACCCAGGCGCTCGGCGCGTCGTTCACCTTGCTGGTCGATGGCCAGCTGATGCGCCTGGCCGGTGCGGATGCCGACGCCATCGGCAAGCCGGTGCCGGTGGCTCCGGTGGTGGTGCAAGCGGAGGGGCCCGAAGGTGTGCGGGCGCAGGTCTGGCAGACGCTCAAGACCTGCTACGACCCGGAGATTCCGGTGGACATCGTTGAGCTCGGCCTGATCTATGCCTGTGACGTGCTGCCGATGGACGACAGCGACGATTTCAGGGTGTCGATCGAGATGACCCTGACGGCGCCCGGCTGCGGCATGGGGGACCTGCTGGTGGAAGAGATCCACGAGAAACTGCTGGCCTTGCCCCGTGTGGCGCAGGTGGATCTGGATTTCGTGTTCGATCCTCCCTGGGACCGCTCTAGGATGTCCGAGGCCGCGATGCTGTCGCTGGGCCTGTGAGACGGTGAAGCGGTGAGGAACGCTCGCGGCATCGCTATTTCCGTCCGTTCCTCATTTTTCGCCTTTACCCATGGCACCGGCCGCATGGGCCGCGTGCGCCGGGGTGAAGGTTTCTAGCGCTACCGTTTGAGCTCTCCGAGCTTGTCATGAACCTTGCTCCACGCGTCGGCATCTGGCAGCGCGGGCTTGGTCCGGGTGATCGGCTTCCACTGCCGGGCCAGTTCGGCGTTGAGCAGCGTGAAGTCGCGCTGGTCGCTGGGCACGTCTTCTTCGGCGTAGATCGCCGCGACCGGACATTCCGGGACACAGACCGCGCAGTCGATGCATTCGTTGGGGTCAATCACCAGAAAGTTCGGTCCTTCGCGAAACGCGTCGACCGGGCAGACGTCGACGCAGTCCGTGTATTTGCAGCTGATGCAGGCTTCAGTGACCACGAAGGTCATGGCAATGGCTCCCGGTCAGCCGCCGCAGGATCCGCAGCAGGAGTCCACTCCGTGCACGGGCTTGCTGCTGGCGGGTTTGGTGATCTCGACACGCCATTGCTCGGGGCCGTTTTCCAGCGCGGCCCAGTTGAACGCGCCATAGAGGCCGCTGTCGAACTGCCCGCGCAGCGGCAGCGGGTTGTGGTCGTTGATGAGTTCCATGGCCGCGCCGGGCGGTAGCGCCATGAAGGTGGTGAACACCAGCGAGTGACGTTCATGCGGAGCGATGGTGCGCAGGTCCACGGTGGGGGCGGGATTGGTAGTGGTGTTCATGAACGTGTCCTGAGTTGGGAGAAGAGGAATGGGTTGAAAAATCGGAACGGGAGGAAAGAAAGGATTCAGACGTCCTTGCCAATGAAAAGCGGCTTGTGCAACCGGGGGGTGTAGATAATGAGGTCGATCGCAAACGCGACCGACCCAACCGTTGCCGCCGCCCAAAAGGGAGTCGCGAGCAGGGCAAACATCACAGCCACCAGGTCAAAGGGCCTGAATGCCAAACTCAGCAGCGACCTGCCCAGAGGCTGCGCCGCTGTGGTGCGTTCAGGTGGCGAGACGTGCAAGGACAGGACGGACATGGTGTGGTGGGCGATGCAGGACTAATAGGTCACCGCAAAGTGCTTATAAGAAGTACTTGACATGAATCTTATATCCAAACCATCTTTTAAAGAAATATACTGATTACCTCTTTAGGGGTATCCATGCGACTTGCCGAGTACACCGACTACACCCTGCGCGTGCTGATGTATTGCGCTGCCCGCCCGCATCAGCTGGTGACAATCAGCGAGCTGGCCGAACACCATGGGGTATCCAGGAACCACCTGATGAAGATCGTCACAGACCTGGGCCGCCAGGGTGTGCTGGAAACCATCCGTGGCCGCGGCGGCGGACTGCGCCTGCAGAAGGACCCGAGCCAACTGCGCATCGGCGACGTGGTGCGTGCCTCGGAGACCGATTTCCGCCTGGTCGAATGCTTCGACCCCGTTTCCAACCAGTGCACGCTGTCTCCGACCTGCCGTTTAAAGGGCTTGTTCAACGCCGCCTTAGGCTCCTACTTCAGGGAACTCGACGGGATGACTCTGGCCGACATCGTAGGGCCCGTGTTGGTGCCGACAACGGGGCGTGCCACGTCGCCCGGGGTTTCTCTGGTGACGGCGCCCAAAAGCCTTCGAAAACCCACGACCAAGGTCACGCCCAGCGCGTGAGCGCATTGCAAACACGACCTGCCGCGCCAGCGGACCACCAATTCCCCACAACCTGACGCCTTGCGTTGGGCCCCTTCAACTTTGATCCAAGGAACCGTCATGTCACAACCTCACGCACACCTGTCACCCGACGCTATCTACCCGTTCGACGCCCGCGGCGTGGCTAAACGATTCCGGCACGCCGCCATATTCGGCGCCCTGGACAGCCTCCAGCCGGGCGAGACCATGCGATTTGTCAACGACCACGACCCCTTACCGCTGTTGTCGCAGCTTGCGCAGCGCTACGGCGACCGTGTCGGCGTGGAATACCGACAGCGCGAACCAGGCGTGATCGTGATCGACTTCAGCGTGCATTGACCAGCCCTAACGATGTGGCGCTTCATGGGGCGTGCGGCACCGTGTAGAGCCATCGCGAGCTCGGGCTGGTGGTTTGTGAGCGCGCAACCGACACTTGATAGCCACTCGGTTGGACGCCATTATTGCCACGCGCTGAGGCGCATTCAGCCTGTCCCAACGACAGACCTTGTTGGGTCGGCAGTGCCTATTGGACACGTCATTCTGCGGCCCCTCGGCCGGCGCTTGGCCGCAGGCACCGTCACCACTGCTTCTATGAATGGGCACTGGACCGGCGCCATTGCAGCTGGCTGGATGACAGCTCTGAGAACTTGACCATGACCAGCGGGCGCGACCAGCAGCGACCGAGATCGACCCTGAGGAGTCCTCGGCCTCGTACAAAAGCAGTCTTTGGGACAGGGTCGAGCCACGGACCCGAGCCCTCCCATCCTCAGTTCACGCCGTCGGCCCTGGAGTGCGGGCCACATTCATCAGCCAGCACACAAACAACGCCCCAGGCGCGCGCCGGTCATTCGACCGTGACGCTCTTGGCCAGGTTGCGCGGCTTGTCCACATCGGTGCCACGAGCGCAGGCTGTGTGATAAGCCAGCAGCTGCAGCGGCACCACGTGCAGCAGTGGGCTGAGCTGACCATAGTTTTCAGGCATGCGGATGACGTGAATGCCTTCGCTGCTTTCGATGCGGGTGTCGGCGTCGGCCAGCACATACAGCACGCCGCCGCGCGCGCGCACTTCCTGCATGTTGCTCTTGAGTTTTTCAAGCAAGGCGTCGTTGGGCGCTACGGTCACCACGGGCATGCTGCTGGTCACCAGGGCCAGGGGGCCGTGTTTGAGTTCACCAGCCGGGTAGGCTTCCGCGTGGATGTAGCTGATTTCCTTGAGCTTGAGCGCGCCTTCGAGCGCAATGGGGTAGTGCAAGCCCCGGCCCAGAAACAGTGCGTTTTCCATGCGGGCAAAGTCTTGTGCCCAGCTGATGACCTGCGGCTCCAGCGCCAGCACGGCTTGCAGCGCCACAGGCAGGTGGCGCATGGCTTTGATGTGAGCGGCTTCCTGCTCTGCCGTGAGACGCCCCCGCGACTGTGCCAGCGCCAGCGTCAGCAAAAACAGGCCGGCGAGCTGGGTGGTGAAGGCCTTGGTGCTGGCCACGCCGATCTCGACGCCCGCGCGCGTGACATAGGCCAGCTTGCATTCGCGCACCATGGCACTGGTGGCCACATTGCAGATGGTCAAGGTGTGCTGCATGCCCAAAGACTGGGCATGGCGCAACGCAGCCAGGGTGTCGGCGGTCTCGCCCGATTGGCTGATGGTGACCACCAAGCTGCGCGGGTTGGGCACGCTGGTGCGGTAGCGGTATTCACTGGCCACTTCCACCTGGGTGGGGATGCCGGCGATTTCCTCGAGCCAGTATTTGGCCGCGCAGCCGCTGTAGTAACTGGTGCCGCAGGCCAGGATGAGCACGCTGTCGATCTCTTTGAAAACGCGCCATGCCGCTGCGCCGGGCTCGCCGTGCAGGCCGGCACCGTCAAACAGTTCGGGCACGATGCCTTCGACGCCTGCGAGCGTGTCGGCAATGGCGCGTGGCTGCTCGAAGATTTCTTTTTGCATGTAGTGGCGATAGGGGCCCAGCTCTGCCGCACCGCTGTGGGCCTGCACGGTGCGCACGGGACGTTGCGCAGGGGTGAGGCTTTCGCGCCCCTTGCCAACAATCCAGTAACGGCCTCTTTGCAGGTCTACCAGGTCGCCTTCTTCGAGGTAAACAACCTGGTCAGTGACGCCCGCCAAGGCCATGGCGTCGCTGGCCAGAAAGTGCTCGGAGCCATCCTTTCCCACGCCCAGTATCAGTGGCGAACCCGCCCGCGCACCCACCACGCGTTGGGGTTCGTCCTTGTGCATCACGGCGATGGCGTAGGCGCCACGCAGTTCGGCCACAGTGGCACGCACCGCGTCGAAAAGATCGCCGTTGTAGTGACTGTCCACCAGGTGCGCAATGACTTCGGTGTCGGTCTGGCTGGCAAACACATAGCCGCGCGCCTGCAGCGCGGCGCGCAGCTCTTCGTGGTTTTCGATGATGCCGTTGTGCACCACCGCCACGCGCCCGGGCGTGCTGGCAGATGCATCTGCGCCGGTGCCATGGCTGAAATGGGGGTGCGCGTTGGACACGGTCGGCGCGCCGTGCGTGGCCCAGCGGGTGTGCGCGATGCCGGTGGCGCCTTCAAGGTGGTCGGTCTGCACTTGCTCCAGCAGCTCGGCCACGCGGGCCGTGCTGCGCGCGCGCCGCAGCCCCGCAGACGACGATGCATTCAGGCTGGCCGCATGCACCGCCACGCCGCAAGAGTCGTAGCCTCGGTACTCCAGCCGCTGCAGGCCTTGAACAAGAATGGGAACGATGTTGCGCGATGAAACTGCGCCGACGATGCCGCACATAGGAAAGCTCCTGAAAATGTGCTGCGATGGTAGGGCTTGTAAGATTTAATTTTCAATCAAATAAAAACACTATTTGATCGAAAATTTCACCACATCATAAATACAACTGAAAATTTCATAAACTCTCAATTTATGGAATTATCAACACTCGATGCCATCGACCTGCAGCTGCTCGACCTGCTGCAGCGCGATGCCGCGCAAAGCAACCAGGCGCTGGCGCAACAGGTGCATGTGTCTGCGCCCACCTGCCTGCGGCGCATCAAGCGCCTGCACACCGAAGGCCTGATCGAGCGCCAGGTGGCCCTGCTGCAGCCCGACCGGCTGGCCGCGCTGCAAGGCCACGGGCTGTCGGCCATTGTGGAAGTGACGCTGGACCGCCAGGGCACCGAATGGCTGGACGGCTTTGAGGCCCGTGCCGTGGCCGAAGACTGCGTGCAGCAGTGCTGGCGCGTGTCGCCGGGGCCGGATTTCATGCTGGTGGTGCACACCCGCGACATGCCAGGCTATCTGGCACTGTCGCAGCGCCTGTTTACCGACGACGCCAATGTGCGCAACGTGAAAGCCTTTTTTGCCACCCGTCGGGCAAAATTTGAAACAAAAATGCCACTAGCCCTTGCGTAGCAAGCTGCAATAGCTATGTTTTTCATAGCGTTTTAATCCATCCATCCGCGCTCCGTACGGGCCGGGTTGCCGTGGCGGCAGGCTGCGGCATACAGTCAGCCCCAACAGCTGCCCCGCGCTGCCCCACCGCGAAGGAAACGCCACATGGAATTCAAGGACTACTACCAGGTGCTGGGTGTCAGCAAAACGGCCACCGCCGATGACATCAAGAAGGCCTACCGCAAGCTGGCGCGCAAATACCACCCCGACGTGAGCAAGGAAGCCGATGCCATGGCGCGCATGGCCGAGATCAACGAGGCCAACGCCGTGCTCTCCGACCCCGAAAAGCGCGAGGCTTACGACGCCCTGGGCCGCCAGGCACCACACCGCCCGGGGCAGGACTTTCGCCCCCCGCCCAACTGGGACGCGGGCTTCGAGTTCTCCGACGGGGCCGGCGCAGCCGGTGGAACCGACGGCGAATTCAGCGACTTTTTTGAGCAACTGTTTGGCCGCCAGGCGCGCGCGCAGCGCGCGCACCGCGCTACGGGCCAGCACCGCCAGGCGCCACCGGATGCCGAGTGGGGTGGCACACCGCCGCCCACGCGCGGCATCGACCACCACGCCAAGATAGAGCTTGATCTGCTGGACGCCTACCAGGGCGCCGAGCGCACCCTGGCACTGCGCGGTGCCCGGCTGGACGATGCGGGGCATATGGTGCACGAACAACGCAGCCTGCAGGTCAAGATCCCCAAGGGCGTGCGCGAAGGCCAGCTCATCCGCCTGTCGGGCCAGGGCAGCCCGGGCACGGGCGGCGCCCCTGCGGGCGACTTGTTTCTGGAGGTGCAATTCAAGCCCGACGCCCGCTGGCGCGCCATCGACCGCGATGTGTACCAACCCGTGGCCGTGGCCCCGTGGGAGGCCGAACTGGGCGCCGTCGTCGAGGTGCAGACCCCGGCAGGCGCCTTGGAGGTGACCGTGCCTGCGCACTGGAAAACCGCACGCAAGCTGCGCCTGAAGGGCCGGGGCATTCCGGCCGCCACGCCCGGGGATCTGTATCTGGAACTGACGGTTGCCCTGCCCCCGGCCCACACCGATGCCGAACGCGCTGCCTACACCGCGCTGGCCCATGCCTTCCCCCGCTTCAACCCCCGCGCCACCCCGGGAGCCTGACCATGACATCTGCCCACAACACCCCCACCGTGCAGCCGGGCGAGCTGCTGGACGACTCGGCCCTGCTCTCCCTGGAAGACCTGGCCCGCACCTGCCACATGGCGCCGGACTGGGTGAGCGAACGGCTGGAGGCCGGCCTGCTGCAGGCCGACAGCCCAGACGGCCACTGGCGCTTTGTCAGCGCCACTGTGGTGCGCGCACGCCGGCTGGCCCAGCTGGAAACCACCTTCGACGCCGATCCCCATCTTGCAGCCCTCACGGCCGACCTGATGGAGGAAGTGGCACATCTGCGCCAACGCCTGCAGCACCTGGAGGCCGCCACGGGCCCTGGACCACAACCCAGGTGACCTGCGTGGTGACCCGTGTCGTGACATCACCGTGCCATTTTTCGCTGGCGCTGGCGGGAGGCAACCTGTAGGATTTCGTAACAACTCCCTGTCTGCCGGGCTCCCGGCACACCATGCCCCAGTGGCGCCCGACTCACCCATTGACGATGCCCAATCCCAAGCGCCAACTCCCCCGCCGCGTCTATCCCTTGCGCGCGCTGGGCATGGGGCTTGCGGGCCTGGTGGTGGGCGTGGTGCTGTGGGAGCGCAATGCTGGCCTGGCGGCATGGCTGTGCATGGCTGCGATCTCTTTCGTGTGGCCCCATGTGGCCCACCTGCTGAGCCGCCGCAGCGCTGACCCCTACCGCGCCGAAATACGCAACCTGCTGGTGGATTCGGCGCTGGCAGTGGTCCTGGTGACCCTGATGCACTTCAACTTGCTGCCCAGCGTATTGCTGGTCACTCTGACCATGGTGGACAAGATCACCACCGGCATCCGGGGCCTGTGGGCCCGCTCGCTGCCGGGCATGGCGGGGGCTGCAGTGGCCGGTGCGGCGTTCAACGGCTTTCAGTGGGCGCCAGAAACATCCATGCCGGTGATTCTGGCGTGCCTGCCCGTGATGGTGCTGCACACCCTGTCGGTCAGCTTGGTGAGCTACCGCCTGATCCGCAGGGTGTCACGCCAAAACCAGCTGCTCGACGAATTGCGGCGCATCGACGCCCTCACGGGCCTGTATGACCGCGGCCACTGGCAAGAGCAGGCCGAAGCCACGCTGCGCCGCCACCACGCCACCGATGAACCGGCCTGCCTGGTGATGCTGGACATCGACCATTTCAAGCAGATCAACGACCAGCATGGCCACACCGTGGGCGACGAGGTGCTGCGCGCGCTGGCGCGCATCGTGCTCAGCAATGTGCGCGCCACCGACTGCGCGGGCCGCTACGGCGGCGATGAGTTCGCCATCGTGCTGCGCGGCATGCACCTGGACGGCGCCACGGCGGTGGCCCATCGCATCCGCGAACAGGTGCAAGCCCTGCAGTTGCACGACATGCCCGGCCTGCAGTTCACCACCAGCATGGGCGTGGCAACGGCCGACCACCGCCACAGCAGCCTGCGCGCATGGACCAACGCCGCCGATGCCGAGCTTTACCAGGCCAAGGCTGCGGGGCGCAACCGTGTATCGGCCAGTTCCATGCCAGACATGGCGCCGGTGGTGTAGCCGCTTCGTCTTGCTGATTCGGCGCCAGCGCCCGGCGCAGGGTGGGGCCGCCAATGCGGGTCAATGCCCACCAGGTGCCTGCCTGCGCAGGGCGGCGGGCAAAAGCGGCGAAAAAGCTGCAGCCATCAGGCGGCGTCGCTTGGCCACTCCACCCGCACCGTGCAGCCAGCGCCCGGCACGGCGGTGGCAGTGATGGCGCCGCCATGGCGTTGCGCAATGGCGCGGCACAGCGCCAGCCCTGTGCCCACGCCTTCAAACTCGCTTTCGCGGTGCAGGCGCTGGAACACACCAAACAATGTGCCGGCGCGTGCGGGGTCAAACCCCACGCCGTTGTCCTGCACGGTAAAGGCCACATGGCCAGCCGGTGCGACAACAGCCTGCACGGCAATGCAGGGCTGCGCTGCCTGGCGCGTGAACTTGAGGGCGTTGCCCAACAGCTGCACCAGCAGCTCCTGCAGCAAGGCCGGGTCGGCCTGCAGCGTGGGCAGATCCAACGCAATGCGCCACTCCACCGCCCGCCCGGCCTCGACAGCGGCAAGTGAGGCACGCGCCTGAACGATGGCATCTGCCAGCAAGACGGGCTGCAAGCGCAGCGGCGCCCGGCCCGCGCGCACCAGAGCCAGCAGGCCGTCGATCATGAGGCCCATGCGTTTGGCGGACTGGTCCATGGTGGCCAGAAAACCCAGCGCCTCCTGCACCTCGGGACCCTGCGCCACCTCGGGCGGCAAGTCGCCCAGCACCTCGCGCACCAGCGTGCCGTACGAGGTGACATGCCGCAGCGGCGCGCGCAGGTCGTGCGAAACCGCGCGCAAGAACTCTTCTTGCGCAGCGGCCATGTCGGCCACCTGCTGCTGGCTGCGGGCCAGCTCGGCGCGCAGCTCCTGCAGCTGGTGTTCGACGATGGCGTCGGGTTGCGTCATGGCTTGGGCATCTTGGCGGGGCGCTGCCAGTTTTCTTTGGTGATCTGCTTTCCCCGCGCCACGCCCAGCGCACCCGCAGGCACATCCTTGGTGATGGTGGAGCCGCCGCCCACGGTGGCCCCCGCGCCAATGGTCACAGGCGCCACCAGCACGCAGTTGCTGCCGATGTGCACGTCGGCCTCGATCATGGTGCGGTGCTTGTTGGCGCCGTCGTAGTTGGCAGTGATGCTGCCAGCACCGTAATTCACGCGCTCGCCCACGGTGGCGTCACCCAGGTAGGCGAGGTGGTTGGCCTTGGCGCCGTCGGCCAGGGTGCTGTTCTTCACTTCCACAAAGTTGCCGATGTGCACCTCGCGGCCCAGTTGCGCGCCGGGGCGCAGGCGGGCAAAGGGGCCAATCAATGCGCCCTCGCCCACCGTGGCACCGAGCTTCTCGCCGTCGATGTGGGTGTAGGGGTGGATGACGGCGCCCGCAGCGATGCGCGCGTTGGCAATGCAGCAGTTCGCGCCGATGCTCACGCCCTCGCCCAGCTCCACACGGCCGGTAAAGACGCAGTTCACATCCAGCTCCACGTCCTGCCCGCAGACCAATGCGCCGCGCACCCCGGTGCGGGCATCGTCGCGCAGGTCAAACCGTGCGGGGTCGGCCAGGCGCACGCCTTGCTCCATCAAGGCCCGCGCGGTGCGCAGCTGGTGCGCGCGTTCCAGTTCGGCCAGTTGCAGCGGGCTGTTCACGCCCGCCACCTGCAGCGCATCGGTGATGCGGTGGGCCGCCACGGGCACGCCGTCGGCGACGGCCATGGCGACAATGTCGGTAAGGTAGTACTCGCCCTGGGCGTTGTGGTTGGTCAGCCGTGCCAGCCAGCCACGCAGCAGGCGCGCGGGCACGGCCATGATGCCGCTGTAGACCTCGGTGATGGCACGCTGGGCGTCGGTGGCGTCTTTGTGCTCCACGATACCTTGCACCGCGCCTTCGGCATTGCGCACGATGCGGCCATAGCCCGTGGGGTCGGGCAGGGTCACTGTGAGCAGCGCCAGCTGCCCGCCTGCGCTGGCAGCCACCAGCGCGCGCAGCGTATCGGCCTGGGTCAGCGGCACATCGCCCGACAGCACCACCACTGTGCCGTCATCGCGCAGGTGGGGCACGGCCTGCTGCACGGCGTGGCCGGTGCCCAGCTGGGGCTCCTGGCGCACGAACTTCAAGTCAAATGTGCCTGTAGCGCTTGCTGCACCTACGGTAGCCGCTTCTACTTCTGTAGCGCCGTGGCCGGTGATGACGATGGCGCTGCGCGCCTGCAGGTGCGCGGCCTGGTCCAGCACATGGTGCAGCAGCGGGCGCCCGGCCAGGCGCTGCAGCACTTTGGGGATGCGGCTTTTCATGCGCGTGCCCTTGCCGGCCGCCATGATGAGAATGTCGAGTGAGGTCATGAAAAAGAAGTGTTGTGTGCACAGCAGGCACCCGCCGCGCGGGCATGGCACGAATTATCGTGCGGCACACTACAATGCACCAAACGCTATAAATACAATAGCTACTAGCGCTTATCCATTAAGCGCTAGAGGCCATTTTGACCATATTCTTAGCAACGCAGGCGGTGCCTACAGCAACGGCATCAGCCGCGGCGGGGTGTCGTAATACTCAGCGATGCGCGCCAGGGCCCGCGTGTTCAGCAGGCGCAGCCGCCCGTTCTTGATCTCGTGCAGGCCCAGCCTCGACAAGCCGCGCAGCGTGCGGTTGGTGTGCACCAGCGACAACCCCAGTGCATCGGCGATGTGCTGCTGGTTGAGCGGAAACGCCACCGTGCCGTCCTCGACCAGCCCGATGCGGTCGAGCCGCCGGTACAGGTGCATGATCAGCATCGCCACGCGCTCGGTGGCGTTGCGGCGGCCGGCGGTCAGCAGGTTGTCGTCCACATGGCCTTCTTCGTGCGCCGACAGCCAGGTGATGTCGTAACCCAGGCGCGGATGTTCGCGAAACAGTGCCCACAGGCTGTCGTTCTGGAACACGCACAAAGAGCAATCGGTGAGTGCCTCGATGCCATGTGCGGACACATCGCCAAACTCTTGCTGCAGACCCACCAGGTCGCCGGGCAGCAAGAAATTGAGGATCTGGCGGCGCCCGTCGCTCATGGTCTTGTAGCGAAATGCCCAGCCCGAATACAGCGTGAACAGCTTGGCGTTGGTCTGGTTCTCACGCACCAGCGCGCCGCCCGCGGCCACCGCCAGGCTGTCGGTACGAAAGCCCTCAATGAAATTAAGCACCTCGGGCTTCACCGCCGTAAATGCGCCGGTCTTGCGCAAGCGGCATTCGCGGCATGTGGGGGGGCACGCGTGGGGCGGCAAGGTGGCAATCATGGTGCGGCGATTCTAGGTGGGGGAAGGCAACCCACCCGAGACTACGCGCCCCGCAGCGCAGCGGGCACGCAACGCCCGCCCCGACTGTGTCTTTTGACATTGCGCGGCTATCGCCCCCCTCCTACATTCAGTCGCACTTATGACCCATTGCGCCGCCCTCTACGAAGTGCTCTACGTGAGCACCCTCGCCCCCCTTCACCCCCCGAGAGTGGTGGCCGAGATTGCCGCAAGGGCGCGCCATGTCAACGCCGAACTCGATGTCACGGGTCTGCTGATATTTGACGGCCAGCGCTTTTGCCAACAGCTCGAAGGCCCGCAAAAGTCCGTGCTCAAACTCATCGAGCGCATCCGCAACGACCCGCGCCACATCAACGTGGAGGTGCTGCACCATGGCCCGCTGGCGGGGCGGCGGTTTCAGCAGTTCACCCTGGCGTTCAGCACCGTGGAGGACGTGGACGCCCTGGCCCGCATGGAGCAACTGGACGGAGAAGCCGCACTGGCCGCGTTTGAGGCCGTGCGCGGAGATGCCCTGCGCTAAGGCAATGCGGATTCAGACCGTGCGGAACAACTAACCCGCTGGCGCCGGGGCATTGCCCGGTAAAGCGCAAACCGGGCCAGGCCCGCGGCACACCGCCCACCAGCGTGCACGACCTCTGCAACGGCCGTGCCCAGGGCCCGCCCAAGCTGTCCCAAGGCTTGCCCCAGGTCGCGCAGCGGTTGCACCACGCCATGCTCCCAGTCACGGGCGTCGACGCTGGCGGCACGCAGTGTAGCGGGGGCGGTCACGCCCTCCCAACGCACTTCCACCGCTTCGGCACAGCCGGGCGGGCTCCAGGCTTCCATCACGACATGCTGGCCGGCAGCGACGGCCAGGCAGTCGCCCGCCTGCAGCACATGATCAGCCCCGGCCCCCGGCAGGTCGCCCCAACACCCACGCAGGGTGAGCCAGGCGCGCCCCCGGGCCACCCGCAGTGCACCGGGGGTTTGCAGGCGCAGCGACAGCGCACGGCCTGGGGCCAGTTGCCAGCAACCGGCCGTGCTGCGGCCCACCCTGTTGGTCCGAGCGGATTGTTGCAATTCCAGACATGAAAGGGATGACATGGCGGCCTCCTTGGCACGAAAAATAGGCTTTAAAGACAACGCATGGTGCGCCGACCACTGCCCACAGTCCAATGAAACCGCGGTACGCTATTCATTCCACCAACGCATGAATCATCGTTCCCATGGCCACTGCCGAATACGCCCCCGCCGTGCTGCGCACCCGCCCCGTGGCCACCGGCCACTGGCGCGCCTTTCTGGCCGTGGCACGGCACCTGAACTTCCGCGCCGCAGCCGATGAGCTGGCGCTCACGCAGTCGGCCGTGAGCCGCCAGATCCAGGCGCTGGAAGAAGAAGTGGGTGTGGCACTGTTCCTGCGCCATACGCGGGCCGTGGAGCTGACCAGCGCCGGTGCGCAGCTGCAGCGGGCCGTGGCACCGGCACTTGAGCGCATGGACGCCGCCGTGCGCCAGGTGCGCCAGACGGCGGGGCGCCGCAGCGTGGCCATCACCACCTGGGCCAGCTTTGCATCCATGTGGCTGATTCCGCGCATGGAAGAGTTCCAGCGCGACAACCCGGGCATCGACATCCGCATTGATGCCAGCGACGTGCCGGTGGACCTGGAAACCTCGGATGTGGACCTGGCCCTGCGCTACACCCTGCCAGGCCCGGGCATCCAGGGCGGGCTGCGCCTGTTTGGCGAGCAACTGGCGGTGGTGGCGAGCCCCTGGCTGCTCAAAAGTGGCAAGCCCCTGCGCACCCCGGCCGATGTAGCCCAGTTCACCCTGATCGAGGCGGGCGACGCGCACCGCAGCCAGCACCTGGAGTGGCTCAGCTGGCGCCGCTGGTTTGAAGCGTGCCACCTGACCCGGCTGCAGCCCGAGCGCTGGCTGTATTTCAACTACGCCCACCAGATCGTGCAGGCCGCCCTGGCCGGCCAAGGCCTGGCGCTGGCACGCATGCCGCTGATTGCCGACGCACTGGCCGCTGGAGACCTTGTGGAGGTGCTGCCCGGCCACCGCATCGACTCCCCGCTGGCCTATTGGCTGATGGTGGGGCCGCGCAGCGCACAACGGCCGGAAATCAAGGCGTTCTGTGCCTGGCTGCAGGTACAGGCCGAGGCCACCCGCCAGGCCATTGGCGATGTGCCCGATCCGGATCTGAATGACAACCTGGATTGAGCAGGAGCCGGCGCGTCCGACTCACCTCGATTGCTTTTATTTTGATAGCTACCAGCGCCTTTTCCATAAGCGCTAGCAGCCAATGTAATCAAAAAATCAGGCCAGGTTCACGCGTGCAAACTTGCGCTTGCCCACCTGCACCACATAAGTGCCCGCGTCGAGTTTGAGACCCCTGTCGCTGACCACGCCACCATCCACACGCACGCCGCCGCCGTCGATCAGGCGGTTGGCCTCGCTGGTAGACGGCGCCAGGTTGGCCTGCTTGAGCAAGGCACCAATGCCCAGCGGCGCACCCGTCAGGGCCACCTCGGGAATCTCGTCGGGCACGCCGCCCTTGCTGCGGTTGATGAAATCCTGCTCGGCCGCCTCGGCCGCAGCCGCGCTGTGAAAACGCGCGGTGATTTCCTTGGCCAGCGCCACCTTGGCATCCTTGGGGTTGCGGCCACCCGCGATCTCGGCCCTGAGCGCGGCGATCTCGGCCAGGCTCTTGAACGACAGCAGCGTGTACCAGTCCCACATCAGCGTGTCACTGATGGAGAGCACCTTGGCAAACATGGTGTTGGCGTCTTCGGTGATGCCGATGTAGTTGTTCTTGGACTTGGACATCTTGTCGATGCCGTCCAGGCCGACCAGCAGCGGCATGGTGAGCACGCACTGCGGCTCCTGGCCATATTCCTGCTGCAAATGGCGGCCCATGAGCAAATTGAACTTCTGGTCGGTGC
The DNA here is from genome assembly GCF_002281195.1 of Acidovorax sp. 35-64-16. Lineage (NCBI taxonomy): Bacteria > Pseudomonadati > Pseudomonadota > Betaproteobacteria > Burkholderiales > Comamonadaceae > Acidovorax > Acidovorax sp. 35-64-16. The sequence continues at coordinate 20,254 of NZ_NCFM01000008.1, forward strand.
CACCGAGTTCCAGATCGCTTTTCAGGGCCACCGAGTCGTACCCCTGCATCAGCGGGTAGAGAAACTCGTGCACCGCAATCGGATTGCCCGCCTTGAAACGGTCGTGAAAATCGTTGCGCTCCATCATGCGCGCCACCGTGAACCTGGCGGCCAGCTGGATCATGCCCGTGGCGCCCAGCGGCTCGCTCCACTCGCTGTTGTAACGAATCTCGGTGCGCGCCGGGTCCAGCACCATGCTGGCCTGGCGGTAGTAGGTCTCGGCGTTGAACTTTATCTGCTCAGGCGTGAGCGGCGGGCGCGTGCTGTTACGCCCCGACGGGTCGCCGATCAGGCTGGTGAAGTCACCAATCAGGAAAATCACCTGGTGGCCCAGATCTTGCAATTGGCGCATCTTGTTCAGCACCACCGTGTGGCCGATGTGAATGTCTGGAGCCGTGGGGTCCAGCCCCAGCTTGATGCGCAGGGGTTGGCCGGTGGCTTCGGAGCGTGCCAGTTTCTTGATCCACTCGTCCTGCGGCAGCAACTCTTCCACGCCGCGCAACGAGATTTCGAGGGCCCGGCCTACACCATCGGATACCGGGTTTTTTGTAACAGAAGATTGATTCATAAGGGTTTTATGGGATGTCCAGACAGCATGCGCCGCTATACTTCAGCCCACACTTGCAGAGGCGGATTCTAGTGGTCTCGCCGTTTCGACACCTTGGTAACCCTGTCGAATGCCTGCAGCCTGACAGCTTGTACCCCCGGTTTTACCCCGCGTTGCAGCGGGTCACATCACCGGGCGTACCTTCACCCTTGGGGACAGACCTTTGATCAACGGCTTCACCACCGCCAGCCTGGCTTTGCTAGACCAGCTGACTCACAGTGTCCAGAAACACCCCAAACGTATCACTGCCGCCGTGGCGGCCCTGCTGCTGACTGGCGGCGGCGGCGCCTTTGCCGTGGCATCGTTGGCACCCGATGCTTCGGACCTGCCGGTACGCCAGATCAGCTACGCCGTGGAATCACTGGCGGAAAGCCCGGCGCTGGCCGCCCTGGAAGCGCCCGGTTTCTCGCTGTACCGCTCCGAGCAGACCCGCAGCAGCGACACCGCGGAATCGTTGCTGCAGCGCATGGGCGTGGCCGACCCTGCCGCCGCTGCCTTTCTGCGCAGCGATGCATCGGTTCGCCAGAACCTGCTGGGCCGTGCGGGCCGCTCGGTCTCGGCCGAAACCACTGACGACCACCGTCTGCTGCGCCTGACGGCCCGCTGGGCCCCGGACGACAACGGCACTTTCCGCCGCCTGGTGGTGGAGCGCACTGGCGAAAAGTTTTCCTCGCGCATCGAAACCGCCCCCCTCACCACCGGCAGCCGCTTGGCGGGCGGGGTGATCCGCAGCTCGCTGTTTGCCGCCACCGAAGCGTCCAGCATTCCCGATTCCGTGGCCGTGCAGATTGCAGAGCTGTTCTCGGGCAGCATCGACTTCCACCGCTCCCTGCGCAAGTCCGACCGTTTTTCGGTGGTCTATGAAACCCTGGAAGCCGACGGCGAACCCCTGCGCAGCGGCCGCGTGCTGAGCGCAGAATTCCACAACAACGGCAAGACCCATCAGGCAATGTGGTTCCAGGACCCCGGCACCAGCAAGGGAACCTACTACACCCTCGACGGCGAAAGCATGCGCCGCGCCTACCTCACATCGCCGGTGGAGTTCTCGCGCGTGAGCAGCAGCTTCAAGATGCGCTTTCACCCCATCCTGCAAAAATGGCGCGCCCATCTGGGCACCGACTATGCCGCCCCCACCGGAACCACCGTGCGCACGGTGGGTGACGGCGTCGTCGAATTTGCCGGGGTGCAGAACGGCTTTGGCAATGTGATCTTCGTGAAGCACCGCAACCAGCACCAGACCGTGTACGCACACCTGAGCCGCATGGATGTGAAAAAAGGCCAAACCGTCGAGCAGGGCCAGACCATCGGTGCCGTGGGCGCCACGGGCTGGGCCACGGGCCCACACCTGCATTTCGAGTTCCGCGTGAACGGGGAGCACCAGGACCCCCAGACCATCGCCCAGCAAAGCGAAGCCGCCGCCCCGGTGTCGGCTGCCGCACGGCCCGCCTTCGATCGCCTGGCCGCCAACATGCGCGTGCAACTGTCGGCTGCCGCGCTGGTGCTGCAGGCCAGCGCAGAATAAGCCGCTGCCGCACCTGGCACGCAGCGCTGGTGCGATAGGCCATCGGACATGCGCGGCTTGTACATTGGCCTCATGTCGGGCACATCGCTCGACGGGGTGGATGGTGTTCTGGCCGATTTTTCACACGAAAAAATGGCCATCATTGGCCATGCATCAGCGCCTTTAGCTCCTGATTTACGAGCAGAAATGCTCGCACTCAACACCCCCGGACCCAATGAACTGCACCGCGCAGCCCTCGCGGGCAACGCGCTGGCCCGGTCTTATGCCGAAGTCGTGCGTACCTTGCTCCAATGCAGCGGTGTTTCTGCCAGCGCCGTGCAGGCCATTGGCGCCCATGGTCAAACCGTGCGCCATCGGCCCCAGGAGTTCGACGGCACGGGTTACACCCTGCAACTGAACAACCCGTCCTTGCTGGCCGAGCACACCGCCATTGCCGTGGTGGCCGACTTTCGCAGCCGCGATGTGGCCGCCGGCGGTCAGGGCGCACCGCTGGTGCCCGCTTTCCACCAAGGGGTGTTTGGCCGTGCGGGTGAGACGGTGCTGGTACTCAATATTGGCGGCATCTCCAACCTCAGCGTGCTGGGAGCTGACGGCAGCGTGCAGGGCTTTGACTGTGGCCCCGGCAATGCGCTCATGGACCACTGGTGCCAGTTGCATACCGGCCAGGCGTATGACTGCGGCGGTGCCTGGGCCGCCCAGGGCCAGGTCCTTCCCAACCTGCTTGCCACACTGATGCAAGAGCCTTTTTTGCACCAGCCGCCACCCAAAAGCACCGGACGCGACCTTTTCAACCCGGCGTGGCTGGCAGCGGCGCTGGCCGGGTTTCCCATGGCACGGCCCGTTGACGTGCAGGCAACATTAACCGAATTGACCGCTAGCGCTTGTGCAGAAAGCGCTAGCAGCTATGGAAATAATAGCAAAATACTGGCGGTGTGCGGTGGTGGCGCCTTGAACACGCACCTGATGCAGCGCCTGCAGGCGCTGTTGCCAGGTGTCTCGGTGGTGCCGACCGATGACCTGGGCCTGCCGGCAATGCAAGTGGAGGCTGCTGCCTTTGCCTGGTTGGCTCGCCAGACGCTGCTGGGCCAAACCGGCAACCTCCAAAGCGTCACGGGCGCAAAAGGCGCCCGTGTTCTAGGGGCCGTCTACCCGGCCTGAGGTATCTGCCCTCCCGAGTGGTCAGGCCGAGAAGCTGGAACCGCAGCCGCAAGTGCTGGCAGCGTTGGGGTTCTTGATCACAAATTGGGCGCCCTGCAGGTCTTCCTTGTAGTCAATTTCGGCGCCCAGCAGGTACTGGTAGCTCATGGCGTCGATCAACAGGGAGACACCGTTCTTGGTCATGGTGGTGTCGTCTTCGTTCGTGATTTCGTCGAAGGTGAAGCCATACTGGAAACCCGAGCATCCGCCACCCTGGACAAACACGCGCAGCTTCAGATCGGGGTTGCCTTCTTCGGCGATCAGGTCTGCCACCTTGGCCGCAGCACTGTCGGTGAACAGAATGGGGGTGGGCATTTCGGTCTGGATGTTTTCTGCAACTGCACTCATGGGGTACTCCAATTCAGGATTTCCCGTGAATGCTACTGCAATCCAGTCGGGAATTCAGGCGACCGGCTTTTGACGCCAGTTTCAGTGGGGGCATTGCACCCAACAGCTCGCTGTGCGGCTTGCACACGCACACGCGCCAGCCGGGCGCACCAACAAAAAACCGCCCGTAGGCGGTTGTTTTGGCTGCCCACCACCGCAAGGATGATGGGCATGAAGCGCGGCCAAAGACAGCGCTTGCGCAGTGGCGAAACTTAACGCTTCGAGAACTGCTTGGCGCGGCGTGCAGAGTGCAGACCGACCTTTTTACGTTCCACTTCACGAGCGTCACGCGTCACGAAGCCGGCTTGGCTCAGGACGGACTTGAGCGTCGCGTCGTAGTCGATCAGGGCGCGGGTGATGCCGTGGCGGGCTGCACCTGCCTGGCCGGATTCACCACCACCGTGCACGTTGATCATCACGTCGAAGGTTTCGGCGTGGTTGGTCAGCATGAGCGGTTGCTTGGCAATCATGATCGAGGTTTCGCGGCCGAAGTAGGACTGGATGTCCTTGCCGTTCACCGTGATCTTGCCGGAGCCTTTTTTCAGAAACACGCGGGCGACGCTGGACTTGCGACGGCCGGTGCCATTGTTCCATTCACCAATCATCTCAAGGCTCCTTAGATTTCCAGCACTTTGGGCTGCTGGGCGGTGTGGGGATGCTCAGCACCACCGTACACCTTGAGTTTCTTGATCATCGCGTAGCCAAGGGGGCCCTTGGGCAGCATGCCCTTGACGGCCTTTTCCAGCGCGCGGCCGGGGTGCTTGGCTTGCATGTCGCGGAAGTTGGTGGCCGTGATACCGCCGGGATAACCCGAGTGGCGGTAATACACCTTGTCCAAGGACTTGGTGCCGGTGACCTTGATCTGGGCGGCGTTAATGATGACGATGAAGTCACCGGTATCGACGTGAGGCGTGTAAATGGCCTTGTGTTTGCCGCGCAAACGGAGAGCAACTTCGCTGGCTACTCGTCCGAGGACCTTGTCGGTCGCGTCAATCACAAACCACTCGTGCACGACCTCAGCGGGCTTGGCGCTGAAAGTAGTAGTCATGAGTTTCTCTTATGAAGAGGGTTTGGCGGGTCCTTTTCCACGGTCGGTGCTTCTCTTTCGGAAGCCTCTTAGGTGGGATTGAGTCTTCGCCGCGGGACCACATAAGCGCTGCGAAGTCTGCCATTATACGAAGCTGCGCGCTTTTTAGGCAAGGGCGGCCACCAGGACGCTGCGCGGCGTCAGTTTTGCATCTGGCGGCGTTGCTCGTCAGCCTCTTGCCGCCGACGGACGTCTACGCACACGGGGTGCCCGGTGAGGCCCGGCTTCTTGCATTCATTGAAGATGCACAGCGGGCGTGCCAGAAAGCTGGCGTCAGCGCACGCCTCTTGCGGCCCCACGCGCACGGCGGCCACCACGGGCTTGGGCGGCGCTGCTGCCGGCTGGGGCGGGGGCACGGGCACATCCTGCACCACCACCGGCACGGGGGCCGGTGGCTCGGGCACATTGCGGCGCTGGGCCGGTGCGCGCGCGGTGGGCCGAACCACAGGCACATCGGCAGTGGGCGCTCCGCTCAAGGCCCCAACCCCTGCAACCGTATCCTTTTCGGTGCTGCCCGCCACGAAAGCATCACCCGAGGAATTGCCCGGCACCACCTGCTCCGACGCGGCGGGCCCGGCTGCGGCAGCGACCGGTTCTGGTACCTTGAGCTCTGTGATGATGTCATCGGCAGGCCGTGGGGCGGACCGGCCCTGCGCCCACCACAGGGCCCCTGCCCCCACGATCAGGGCAAATACAACACCCCCCAGCCACACCGGCGATGGCAACCCCCTTGCCTTGGTGCCTGCGGCAACGCGTTCCGACCCATGTGCAACACCATGCCCCGATGCAGTTCGCGTGCGCTTGGGCCCAGATCGCCCCGCGCGCTCAGGCTGCGGTGCAGGGGCATGTTCCGCTGCACGGGAATCCTCGAAAACCGAGTCGCCAACATCGATGAACACCGTGTCGGCCATGTCAGCCGCCACCGTGTCCGGCCCCTCGGCAGCACCGTTGTGCTGCGTATCCGGCGCGATCGCGCCAGTCGCAGGCAGTTCGGGCCTGGCAGAGCGGTAGGTCAGGTCCTCCAGATCAGCCTTCTGCCTGGTAGCGGACTTCACGTCCACCGTAGGGGCAGGCACGCCGAGGCCCGGATGGTCCGCAGGCTCAACCCAGATATCTCCCAGATCAGCCCGAAAGTCAAAATGCCCCACCCCATCGGGTGGCGAAGTCATTTCCATGGTCTGCAGGAACGCATCAATGCTCTGGGGGCGGTCTTCAGGGCGCAGGGCCAAGGCCTGGGCGATGGCGGCCACAAACGGCGCCGAATACTCCACCCCGAACTGGCGCTTGACCGTCTTGGCCACGCGCGAAAACGACACCATGCGGTCCCGGATGGAGCGCAAGGTGGCAGGCAGCGGCGTGTCGTTGCACAGACAGCCGTGCACCACGGCGGCCAGCGAATACAGATCACTCCAGGGCCCCTGGCGCAATTCATCGTCGCTGTCAGCATATTGCTCGATGGGGGCGTAGTTCACCTTGAGCACGGCCGTGTGCTTGTGCCCCTGGTCGTTGATGGCATGGCGCGCGGCACCCAGGTCCAGCAGCACCGGTGGCCCGTTGTCCTGCAGGAAGATGTTGTCCGGAGAGATGTCGCGGTGCAGCGTGTTGCCATCGTGCAGCACGCGCAGCGCACCCAGCACCGACCACAGCATCTTGCGCAGCCATGCCTCGGGCGGGGGCGTGCGCATCTGCGCGCGCGCCTGCTTGAACGTCATGCCGGTGTACAGCGGCATCACCATGTAAGCGGTGTTGTTGGCCTCCCAGAAGCGGAACACCTTCACCAGGGACGGGTGGTCAAACTGCGCCAGCAGGCGCGCCTCGCCCATGAACGACGTCAACCCGGCCTGGAACGTCTGCTGGTCGGACGACGACCGCACCCACAGCGATTGCCCCTGCGCGCGGCCTGCAAGCGCCGAGGGCATGTATTCCTTGATGGCCACGGCACGGTGCAGCGAGTGGTCGAATGCCTTGTAGACCATGCCAAAACCACCCACGCCCAGCAGTTGCAGGATTTCAAACTCGGCCAGGCGGGTGCCCGGTGGCAGCGCGTCCACATGGTTGACGCGGCTGGCAGAAGTTTGACTGGGGCTTTCGATCATCATGGGCAGGGTAAAGAGCAGGCTCGCGTCCGGGGCAGCAACGGGATGGGGGGGGAGACTGCACCTGTGCCGTCACGGCTGCCATCATGAAGCATGCACCAGCGCGACCTGAAACAAAAGGCATCCTGTCTGCGAAAAACATCACCCGCAGCCCGAACAGCGGCCCATTGTGCCGCGACTCAGCCGCGGCGCCCCCGCCCCGCTGGCTACGTCAACCGCTGCGCCATCCATGATAATCTACATAAAAACAGGCTTTAGCCCTTTACAGCAAAGCGCCAACAGCTATGTTTTATATAGCATTGCAACCAAGCATCGCTGGCCCGCGCTGCCTGGCCACCTTGCGCCACGCCGCAGCGCACTACGGCAACCAGGGGCCGAGTCGTTACCATTGCGCCATGTTCAGTTATCGCCACGCCTTCCATGCGGGCAACCACGCCGATGTGCTCAAGCACACGGTGCTGATTGCCACTTTGCAACACCTCACCGACAAAGACGCGGCCCTCACGGTGCTCGACACCCATGCGGGCGCGGGCCTGTACCGGCTCGATGGCGACTATGCCAGCACCAGCGGTGAGGCGGGTGGCGGCATCTTGCGCCTCACTGCAGCGGGCGTTGCAGCCCTCACGCCTGCGCTGCAGGCCTATGTGGACATGGTGAAAGCCTTCAACCAGGGTGCCACCACCAAGGTGTACCCCGGCTCGCCCTTCATCATCCAGCGGCTGCTGCGCGACCACGACAAGCTCAAGCTGTTTGAACTGCACCCGACCGATCTGCGCGCGCTGGCCGGCAACGTGGCGCAGCTGGAGGCCGGCCGGCAAGTGGCCGTGCTGCACGAAGACGGATTTGAAGGCATCAAGAAATTTTTGCCCCCACCGGCCCGCCGCGCTTTGGTGCTGTGCGATCCCAGCTATGAAATGAAGAGCGACTATGCCAAGGTACTGGACATGGCGGCCGACTCGCTCAAGCGCTTTGCCACCGGCACCTATGCCGTCTGGTACCCGATCATTCCGCGCCCGGAAGCACACGACCTGCCGCGCCGCCTGAAAACCATGGCCACCAAGGCAGGCAAAAGCTGGCTGCACGCCACGCTCACGGTCAAATCCAGCAAACTCACCGAGAACGCCGAGGGTGAAGTCAAGCGCCCAGGCCTGCCTGCCAGCGGCATGTTTTTGATCAATCCGCCCTTCACCCTGAAGGCCGCCTTGAAGACCGCCCTGCCCCAGATGGTGGAATTGCTGGCGCAAGACAAGCACGCGACCCACACGCTCGAATCGGGCGGCTAAGCGCCACGACCGCCGCTGCCCGCGGTGCGACGGGGCGGCGAACCGACAGGGCCTGAAAGCGGCTCCTGCCAGGTCAGCGCCCTACGGCGCCGACACCGACAGCGACCGCGGGCAATCGCCCTCGCCTTCCTCCAGCAGCCACAGTTCCACGGGCTTGATACCCAGCCCCTGCATGCCCAGTTCCTGGGCCGCGGCCTGGCTCAAATCAATCACGCGGTTCCCGGTAAACGGGCCACGGTCATTGATGCGCACCACCACAGCGCGGCCTGTAAGTTGGCTGCGCACACACACCCGGGTGCCAAACGGCAGCGTGCGGTGTGCAGCCGTGAGGGCCCGGCGGTTGAAGATTTCGCCACTGGCCGTGCGTCGGCCATGAAAGCGCGGGCCATACCAAGAGGCCAGGCCCTGCTGGTCGCTCTCGGGCACGGGCTCGGCCAGGGACTCTGGCAACTCTGCGCTGTCGGCCCCGCGCCCGCCTGCACTGTTGCGAACCGGTTCAGGCGGCTGTCTGGCCGTGGACGGTGGCTCGAGTGGCTGGCCAGCCGACGGCGCGCAAAACCGGGAGCTTGGCACACCACGCTGTTGCGCCAGCTCGCAGGCGTTGCGGGGCTCGATGGGCATCGCGGCAGCCGCTTCAGGCGCCGCCGTTTCCGCCACCGGCATGGGTGCGCAGGCCACCAGAGCGCAGGCAAGCGCCCCCAAACCCGTCAGGGTGCGCCAGCGCCGCATCCGGTCAGACATCTGCATCGATCACCTCTTTGCGAAAAAACGAACGTACCCACCGGGAGGTGACAGTTCCATCCACCTTCTCCAGCGACAATGCAAACCGGCCCCGGCCCAAGCCCCAAGACGCGCCGGGCCCCGCGCCCCATTACAAACCGAGGCGCCGGCAGATTTCCAGTGTGGTTGCACTTTGATTCATGGTGTAGAAGTGCAGGCTGGGCACACCGCGCTGGCGCAGTTGCTCGCACAGCGAGGTCACCACATCCAGCCCGAAAGCCCGGATCGACGCTGTATCGTCGCCAAACCCCTGCAGGCGCAGCCGGATCCAGCGCGGAATTTCGGCACCGCAGGCGTCGGAAAACCGCATCAGCTGCGATGACCCCATGATGGGCATGATGCCGGGCACCACGGGTACATCCAGCCCCATGCGGCGCACGTCGTCTACAAAGCGCTCGTACGCGTCCGCATTGAAAAAATACTGCGTGATGGCCGAATCAGCCCCCGCGCGCACCTTGGCGGCAAAGGCCTGCAGGTCGGCGTCGGCCGACTTGGCCTGGGGATGCACCTCGGGGTAGGCAGCCACCTCGATGTGGAAATCGCGCCCGGTCTCGGCCCGGATGAAGGCGACCAGGTCGCTGGCATGGTGGAACTCGCCCCCAATGCCATAGCCGCTGGGCAGATCACCGCGCAGCGCCACGAGGCGGCGCACGCCCATGGCCTTGAGCGTGGCGAGCTCCTCGCGCACCGATTGCCGTGTGGCACCGATGCACGAGAAGTGCGACGCCGCACTGACGCCCTCGGCCAGAATTTCACGCACCGTGCCGAAGGTGCCCTCCTGCGTCGAGCCCCCCGCGCCATAGGTGACCGAGCAGAACTCGGGCCGCTGCGCATACAGCTGCTGGCGCACGGCGCGCAGCTTCTCGGCGCCCTCGGGCGTCTTGGGCGGAAAAAATTCAAAACTGACCGGCAAACCGGTGGATGGTGCGTTGGCTGCAGTCATGCGCCCCTCCTTGCAAAAACAAAAAACTCGCGGTTGCCGTCGCCGCCACTGATGGGGCTGTCGAGCCAGGCCTGCACCTCCAGGCCCAGCTCCGCGCAGCAGTCGCGGATGCGTTGCTCTACCACCGCGTACAACGACTCATCGCGCACGATGCCGCCCTTGCCCACCTGGCCGGGCTGCAGCTCAAACTGCGGCTTGACCAGCATGAGCATGCTGCCACCCGGTGCCAGGAGTGGCACCAGCGCGGGCAACACCAGCGTGAGCGAGATGAACGACAGGTCGCCCGTCACCACATCAAACACCGGCGCAATGTCCACATCGGCGCAATCGGCGCGGCGGCGGCGCTCAACCGGCAGCGTGCCCTGCTCGCGGGCCTTGGCACGGGCCGCACGCTCGGACTTGAAAGTCTCGATGTCCTTGTCCTTGGCATCGTTGCTGTCGTCGTATTCCTCGTCCACCTGCCCGCCATTGCGCATCCAGCTGTAGGGCGCCTCGGGCTGGGTCTCGTTGTCCTCTTCAGCCTCTATGACCTCGGACAGGGCCAGTTCACAGGCATCCTGCAAGGCCTGCGCCGTCAGCGAGCGCGCATTCACGCCCTCCACGCAGACCACGCGCAGATCACTGCGCAGCCGGTCGTGCAGCTGGCCGTGACCCACATCCACGCCGATCACCTGCGCCGCGCCGTGCTGCAGCAGGCAGTCGGTGAACCCGCCCGTGCTCTGCCCCACATCAAGGCAGCGCAGCCCCGTCACCGCCAGGCCGGTGGCCCGCAGCGCCCCTTCGAGCTTGAGCCCCCCGCGCGAGATGTATTTGGCCTCGGCATCGTCGAGCAGCCGCACCTCGGCCACGGACGGTATGTCGTCACCATTCTTGGCAACCTTCTGCCACGGGGCCAGCGGCGACAGGCGCCACTCCACGCCCGCAGCAATCAGCCGCTGCGCCTGCGAGCGCGTGGTCGCATGGCCAAAATCCACCAGAAAAACATCTGCACGCATGCGCCCATCCTTTTTGAATCAAAAGAGCCTCTAGCGCCCGTATATAAAGCGCAGTTAGCTATTATTTCAGGAGCAAATCAACCGCTCCTGCATTGCGCATGAAACGGCCATGCCCCAAAAGCCAGCGCCACCGCGAAGCCGGTTTTGCCGGGCAGCTGGTGGCGCCGCCCCCGGGGCTGAGGCCCGAGGCTCCAGGCCTGCCTGCGCAGGTCTGGACAAAACCGAAGAGGCCGCGCCCGTGGCGCGTGCCACCGAGGCGCGCAGCACCTCAGGGAGAATCAATACCGGTAGGTATCGGGCTTGTAAGGGCCTTGCTTGGGCACGCCAATGTAGGCCGCCTGCTCGTCGCTCAGCTCGGTCAGCATGGCGCCCACCTTCTTCAGGTGCAGGCGCGCCACCTTCTCGTCCAGGTGCTTGGGCAGCACATAGACCTTGCCGTTTTCGTAGTAGTCGCTGTGGGTGAACAGCTCGATCTGGGCAATGGTCTGGTTGGCGAAGCTCGACGACATCACAAAGCTCGGGTGGCCCGTGCCGCAGCCCAGGTTCACCAGGCGGCCCTTGGCCAGCAGAATGATGCGCTTGCCATCGGCAAAGATCACATGGTCCACCTGGGGCTTGATCTCTTCCCACTGGCAGTGCGCTTCGAGCTTGGCGACCTGAATTTCGTTGTCGAAGTGACCAATGTTGCAGACGATGGCCTGGTCCTTCATGGCCTGCATGTGCTCGAACGTGATCACGTCGCGGTTACCGGTGGTGGTCACAAAGATGTCGGCCTTGTCAGCGGCGTATTCCATGGTCACAACCTTGTAGCCCTCCATCGCTGCCTGCAGGGCGTTGATGGGGTCGATCTCGGTCACCCACACCTGGGCGCTCAGGGCGCGCAGGGCCTGGGCACTGCCCTTGCCCACGTCACCATAGCCCGCCACCACGGCCACCTTGCCGGCGATCATCACATCGGTGGCGCGCTTGATGCCGTCCACCAGCGATTCGCGGCAGCCGTACAGGTTGTCGAACTTGCTCTTGGTCACCGAGTCGTTCACGTTGATGGCACGGAACATCAGGCTGCCCTTGGCCGACATTTCCTTGAGGCGGTGCACGCCGGTGGTGGTTTCTTCGGTCACACCGATGATCTGGGCGCTCTTGCGGCTGTACCAGGTGGGGTCCACGGCCAACTTGGCCGTGATGGAGGCGAACAGGCAGGTTTCTTCTTCGCTGGTGGGGTTGGCGATGAGCGAGGCGTCCTTTTCGGCGCGCTTGCCCAGGTGCATCAGCAGCGTGGCATCGCCGCCGTCGTCCAGGATCAGGTTGGGGCCTTCGCCTTCGCTGCCGGCGGGGCCAAAGTCGAAAATGCGGTGCGTGTAGTCCCAGTATTCGGCCAAGGTTTCGCCCTTGATCGCGAACACGGGCGTGCCCGCGGCGGCAATGGCGGCGGCGGCGTGGTCCTGCGTGGAGAAGATGTTGCACGATGCCCAGCGCACTTCGGCTCCCAGGGCCTGCAGCGTCTCGATCAGCACGGCCGTCTGGATGGTCATGTGCAGCGAGCCGGTAATGCGGGCGCCTTTCAGCGCCTGTTTGGCAGCGAACTCCTCGCGGATGGCCATCAGGCCGGGCATTTCGGTTTCGGCGATGCGAATTTCTTTGCGGCCCCATTCGGCCAGGCCGATGTCGGCAATGATGCAGTCGGTGTTGACGGGTGCGTTGACGCGTGCGTTCATGGTGTGCTCCAAAGCATGTTTGAAAAGCCACTTGACGCGGGGAGACAAAAAAAAGCTCACCACACGATCAGTGGATGAGCGTCGTTGCTGGATGACTCCGAGCCTCACGCCCCGCCAGTAGCTGGGGGCGCTGCAACGCTCCTCGGATGCCCGCGATTATAAAAGCAGTTGCGCCCGCCCCGCCTGCGCCACGCGCCGGCCCGGTAAAATCGCGGGTTCGGCCGCCCTGCGCACCCGCTGTACAGAAGCTGGCCCGCCGTTTGCCCCTGCAGGGTCTTTGCACCCTGCCCACCTTCTGGAACCCCCCGTGTCCTACGCCTCTGAAACCCGGCGCCGCCGTACCTTTGCCATCATTTCCCACCCCGACGCGGGCAAGACCACGCTGACCGAGAAGCTGCTGCTGTTCTCGGGCGCGATCCAGATCGCTGGCGCCGTCAAGGGCCGCAAGGCCAGCCGCCACGCCACGTCCGACTGGATGGAAATCGAAAAGCAGCGCGGCATCTCTGTGGCCTCCAGCGTGATGCAGATGCTCTACCGCGACCACGTCATCAACCTGCTCGACACGCCCGGCCACAAGGATTTCAGCGAAGACACCTACCGCGTGCTCACCGCCGTGGATTCGGCCCTGATGGTGATCGACGCGGCCAACGGCGTGGAAGCGCAGACGCGCCGCCTGATCGAAGTGTGCCGCCAGCGCGACACGCCCATCATCACCTTCGTCAACAAGATGGACCGCGAGGTGCGCGACCCGCTGGACATCCTGGACGAAGTGGAGCGCGAGCTGGGCATGCCCTGCTGCCCCATCACCTGGCCCGTGGGCCAGGGCAAGAGCTTTGGCGGCATCATCAATCTGCGCACGCAGACCATGACGGTGTTCACCCCCGGCAGTGACCGCGGCCCCAAAGACTTTGAAGTGGTGCCGCTGGCCGAGGCCGACCGGCTGCGCGCGCGCTTTGGCCAGTCGTTTGACGATGCGCTGGAGAGCATGGAACTGGCGGTGGGTGCCTCGGCGGCATGGAACCACGCAGACTTCCTGGCCGGCAAGCTCACGCCCGTGTTCTTCGGCTCGGGGGTGAACAACTTCGGTGTCATGGAAGTGCTCGACGCCGTGGTGGACATGTCGCCGCCGCCCGGCCCGCGCACCAGCACCTTGCAGGTCAACAAGCAGGCCGTGGTCAAAACCATTCAGCCCGAAGACGAGGGCTTTGCCGGAGTGGTGTTCAAGGTGCAGGCCAATATGGACGCCAACCACCGCGACCGCATCGCCTTTGTGCGCGTGGCCTCGGGCAGATACACACCGGGCATGAAGCTCAAGGTGCAGCGCACTGGCAAAGAGCTGCGCCCCACCAGCGTGGTCACCTTCATGAGCCAGCGCCGCGAGGCGGTAGAAGAAGCCTACGCGGGCGACATCATCGGTTTCACCACGCACGGCGGCGTGCAACTGGGCGACACCATCACCGACGGCGCCAACCTGCAGTTCACCGGCCTGCCCTTCTTCGCGCCCGAGCTGTTCATGACCGTCATTTTGAAGAACCCGCTGCGCACCAAGCAGCTGCAGCAGGGCCTGGCGCAGCTGGGCGAGGAAGGCGCGATTCAGGTTTTCCGGCCCGACGTGGGCGGCCCCATGCTGCTGGGCGCCGTGGGCCAGCTGCAGTTTGAAGTGGTGCAGCACCGCCTGAAGGCCGAATACGACGCCGACGTGCGCCTGGAAGGCTGCCAGTACACCGGCGCCCGCTGGATCACCGCCGACACCCCGGCCGACCTGCGCGCCTTCACCGACGCCTACCCCATGCGCCTGTCGCACGACGCGGCGAATGCGCTGGCCTACCTGTGCACCAGCCCCTATGACGTGCGGCTGGCGCAGGAACGATTTCCGAAAATCCACTTTCATCCGCTGCGTGAGCATGCGGGGTTGGCGCTGGACAGCAACCACTGACGGCGGCGGCCATGACTGCATTTTTGCGCCCCCTGACCGAGTGGCCGGCACCCGTGCCTGGCCAGCTGCTGGGCATCCTCACCGACATCGACGACACCCTGACCACCGACGGCGCAATCACCCCCGATGCGCTGCAGGCTTTGGGTGCGCTCAAGGCGAGCGGCCTGCATGTGATTCCCATCACCGGCCGGCCGGTGGGCTGGAGCGAGCCGTTTGCCGCCACCTGGCCCGTGGATGCCATCGTGGCGGAAAACGGGGCGGTGGCGCTGCAGCGCAGCGCAGACGTTTTTGATCAAAACAGCCCCTTGCCTAATCACAGCAAGCGTGAGCAGCTATCAAAAATATACCAACAGGACGCCGCCACACGCGCAGCCAACTACGCGAACATGCAGCAGGTTCTGGCGCAGATTGAGCGTGAGGTGCCCGGTGCGCGCCGCGCCACGGATTCGCCGGGCCGTGAAACAGACATCGCCATCGACCACAGCGAATTCACCCATCTGCCACAGGACGCCATTGACCACGCCGTGCGCATCATGCGCGACGCGGGCATGAACGCCACGGTGAGCAGCATCCACATCAACGGCTGGTTTGGGGCGCACAACAAGCTCGAAGGTGCCCGCTGGATCGTGCGCGAATTGTTCGGGCGCGACCTGGACGCCGAGATCGACCGCTGGGTGTATGTGGGCGACTCCACCAACGACCAGGTCATGTTCGAACATTTCCCGCACAGCGTGGGCGTGGCCAACATTGCGCGCTTTGTGCCGCAACTCACGCACCGGCCGCGTTTTGTAACGCAGGGCGAGCGTGGTGCGGGGTTTGCGGAGGTCGCGCGCGCGGTGCTGGCGACACGTTGATGCCATCCGGCATGGCCGGCGGTACCCCGGCACACCCAAGCTGCGCTAGAGTTAGGTATGGACTTGATCAACACACTCCGACACTGGCAGGCCATCGACCGGACAAGAGCGCGCCTGCCCAGTGAGAACCTCATGGTGGCGGGCCTTGGGCTGGCCCTGATCGCCGTATCCCTGCGCTCAGAGCGTCGCGGCACGGCCGCGCTACAGGCCGCTGCGGGCGGGGCACTGCTTGTACGGGCCGCACGAGGCAGCCGCTACCTGACCCGCGACCCCGACCCGCGCCTCAGCGGGGCGTGGGACGCCCACTTGGCGGATGCCCGCGAACTGGGCCTGGACTGATGGGGCGACTTCAGCCTTGAAGCCTTTGAGAGCCGTATCGCTTCACAGATAAGCAATACAGGCTACTCAAAATAAAGCATCACGGCGCCTTCGCCAGCCCCAGCTTCTCTACCAGCGCTTTCTCGCGTGCGAAAGTCTCTTGGGCAAACTTCTGGTAGGCCGCTGTGCTCATGTACATGGGCACCATGTCGTAGCGCGCCAGGGCTGTTTTGTAGCTGTCTTGCTCCATGGCCTGCTTGAAGGCGTCGTGCAGGCGCTTGACCACGGGCGCTGGTGTGCCCTTGGGCGCGCCAATGCCAAACGGCGAGTTCTGCACGATGTCCAGGCCCAGTTCCTTGAGCGTGGGCGCATCGGGGAACTTGGCCAAGCGCTCGGCGCCCCAGGTGTTGAGCACGCGCAGCTTGCCGGCCTCAACCTGCGGCGCAAAGCCCGTGGAGTCGGCAGCGGCCATCAGCTGGCCGCCCAGGGTGGCCTGCATGAGGTCGGCACTGCCCTTGTACGGCACGTGCAGCAGCTCGATGCCGAGCTTTTGCGCGATCAGCTCGGTCGTCAGGTGCGGACTGGTCATGGTTCCGGTGGAGCCATAGCTCAGCTTGCCCGGATTGGCCTTGGCCCAGGCAACAAAGTGCGTCCAGGTCTTGAGCGGCGAATCGGCTGGCACCACGATGCCGAAGGCATAGCCCGTGACGTTGAGCACGTAGCTGATGTCCTTGACCGGATCCCAGTTGATCTTGGTGGTGTAGGGCAGGCGGAACACGCCCAGCGGAATCTGCGCCAGCGTGTAGCCGTCGGGCTGGGCTGTCTGCAGCGCCTGCGCGGGCAGCGTGCCACCGGCGCCGGGCTTGTTCTCGACGATCACGGGCTGGCCGAGGATCTTGCTGGCGTTGTCGGCCAGCACGCGCATGGAGATATCGGTGGGACCGCCTGCGGGGAAGGCAATCACGAGCTTGACCGGCTTGGCGGGAAAGCTCTGGGCGCTGGCGGTACCCAGAGAGACGGCGGTGAGTGCGGCTGCGCCCCACTGAATGATGTGTCGACGTTGCATGTGGCGATCCTGAAGGGACTAAAGGTTCCATTGAACCGCAAATGACGCACTGCAACACTCAGGAAAGCACCTAGCGGCTGTCGCCAAGGCGGCAGCCGCCGCGGGCGGCGCTTAGTACCGCTGGGGAACGTACATTTCAGGGGGCACCGGCTGGCGCAGGTATTCGGGGTTGCGCACCCGCTCCGGCAGCTCCACCGGGGGATGCGGCACCTCGTGGTACGGGAATTGATCGAGCAGGTGCGCAATGCAGTTCAGGCGCGCCTTTTTCTTGTCCACCGCCTGCACCACCCACCAGGGCGCCTCGGGGATGTGGGTGCGCTCGAGCATGGTCTCCTTGGCCTTGGTGTAGGCCTCCCAGCGCACGCGGCTTTCCAGGTCCATGGGGCTCAATTTCCACTGTTTCAACGGGTCGTGAATGCGGCCCAGAAAGCGCAGGTGCTGCTCGTCATCGGTGATGGAAAACCAGTATTTGACGAGCGTGATGCCCGAGCGCACCAGCATCTTCTCGAACTCGGGCACGGTGCGAAAGAACTCTTCGTACTCGTCGTCGGTGCAAAAGCCCATCACGCGCTCAACCCCCGCGCGGTTGTACCAGCTGCGATCAAACAGCACCATCTCGCCCGCAGCGGGCAGGTGCGCGGCGTAGCGCTGAAAGTACCACTGCGTGCGCTCGCGGTCATTGGGTGCAGGCAGCGCGGCCACACGCACCACGCGCGGGTTCAGGCGCTGGGTGATGCGCTTGATGACGCCGCCTTTGCCGGCGGCATCGCGCCCCTCAAACAAGATCACCACCTTCTTGCGCGTGTGCTGCACCCAGTCCTGGAGCTTGACCAGCTCACCCTGCAAGCGAAAAAGCTCTTTGAAATAGGCCTGCCGCTCCGCGCGGTCGGTGACGTGGCGGCCCTCCAGCTCGTCGAGGCTGCGGTCTTCCAGCTCCAGTTCGATTTCTTCGTCGTAGCTGTCCACCAGATCGCTCGCAATGCGCCGCATCAGGTCGTCATGGTTGGTCAGTGCACTGGGCAGCGTCATGGAATAAGGACTCCTGAAAAGAACAGGCCATGCTGCCCATGCCCCATGTCATGTGCATGACATCCATAAGGCATCCTGGGCAGCACACAGGATGCCGGTCCACGGTGTCAGAGAAATCACCTACCGCAGGCTAACCCAGTAAGCCAGCAAGATCAACGCCAGCACCAGCGCCAGCCAGCCCACCACCAGCCAGCGCCACAGGGCTGGCGCATGCCGCAACTCCAGAAAGTCCAGACACACCAGTACCCCTTTCACGAACGCCAGCGCAAACATGGCCAGCACCGGCCCCATGGAGCCATGGCCGGACAGGCCCGCCTCGCCAATCCAGTACGTTGCAGCCGTGATGGCCAGCAATATGAGCCAGACACGGGTGTGTGAAATAGCAGGCATCTCTTCGCTCCTCAACGCATCACGTAAACCAGCGGGAACAGCACGATCCACAGCAGATCGACCATGTGCCAGAACGCCGCGCCCGTCTCCAACGCGTGGCAATCATGGCTGCCATAGCACCCGCGCCGCGTTTTTACCCACAGATATCCAAGCGCCAGCATGCCCACCACCACATGCAGGAAGTGAAAACCGGTGAGGAAAAGGTAAAACATGTAGAAAGTGTTTGTCGAAAGGTCCACCCCGGACGCCATTTTCTGGGCGTATTCGCCCAGCTTGACCCCCACAAACCCCCCTCCGCAGGCCAAAGCCCCCAGTAACCAGCGCGCCCCCACCATGGATGCATTGCGCCGCACTGCAGACACCGCGCAGGCCACGCACCAACTGCCGGAGATCAACAGCACGGTGTTGAGCGCGCCGGCATTCAGGTTGAGCGTGGCCTGCGAGGCGTTGAACAGTTCCACCTCCCGCGTGCGGGCAAACGCAAATGACACAAAGAGGATGGCAAAGGTCAGCAACTCCAACAAAATGATCAGCCAGACCCCCAGGTCACCTGGGAGCCTGGGGGTGGCATCCTGAACATGCGGGGGAAAGCGTGTGTCGTCCACCAAACCCTCTACTGGCTGCGATTCGTTGCTCGAAGACGACAAATGAGTGGGTACGGGACCGTGCATAGGGATCATCCTGACTGATAATTCGCAGCCTTTTGCAACCAGGGGTTGCAGGCAAGCAACTCCAGGCTCATATTCTGTCGCCGCAAAGTGCCCAGAAGGCACAAGTTCAATGTAAGATTCATACCGAATGAATCTTATTGATTCTAATCAACCATTTGACCCGCTAAGTCATTACGATGCGGGCTCATCACTGCATGAGGTACACCATGAGTCAAGGCTTCACGAGCCAGATGGCGCGCAACATTTTCTACGGAGGCACGGTTTTTTTCGTGCTTGTGTTTGCGAGCCTAATTTTTCACACCGAAACCAAAATTCCCGAGCGATCCAAAGCGGGCGAAATCACGGAGTCCGTAGTCCGTGGAAAGCATTTATGGGAGACGCGCAACTGCATCGGCTGCCATACACTGCTGGGCGAGGGTGCCTATTTCGCACCTGAGTTGGGCAACGTCTATGCGCGTCGTGGCCCTGATTTCATCAAGGGCTGGATCAAGGCCATGCCCACGCACACGCCGGGCCGCCGCCAGATGCCGCAGTTCAACTTCACCGAAGCACAGCTTGATGATCTGGTCGAGTTCCTGCGCTGGACCAATGGCATCGATGCCGAAAAGTGGCCACCCAATATCGAAGGGTAAGCATCTCAGTGCACTGAGACCTCACATCCAAGGATACAAAAATGCAACCCGCAACCCTTAAATACCAATCGCAGTCTGTCGCCAAGCTGTACTTCATCGCGGCGCTAGGACTGTTCACCGGCCAGATCATTTTCGGTCTGACGCTCGGCCTGCAATACGTGATCGGCGACCTGATGTTCCCGGCCATTCCCTTCAACATCGCCCGCATGGTTCACACCAACCTGCTGATCGTGTGGCTGTTGTTCGGATTCATGGGCGCCGCCTATTTCATGGTGCCCGAAGAGAGCGAAACCGAGCTTTACAGCCCGCTGCTCGCCAAGGTGCTGTTCTGGATCTTCCTGGCCGCCGGAGCCCTGACCATCCTCGGTTACCTGCTGGTGCCCTATGCCACGCTGGCCGAGATGACAGGTAACGACCTGTTGGCCACCATGGGGCGCGAGTTCCTGGAGCAACCCTTGCCTACCAAAGTCGGCATTGTGGTGGTGGCACTGGGCTTCCTCTTCAACATCAGCATGACCGTGCTGAAGGGTCGCAAGACCGCCATCACCCTGGTGCTGCTGCTCGGTCTGTGGGGCCTCGCGCTGCTGTTCCTGTTCAGCTTCGTCAACCCCAGCAACCTGGTGCGCGACAAGATGTACTGGTGGTTCGTGGTGCACCTGTGGGTGGAAGGCACGTGGGAGCTGATCATGGCGTCCCTGCTGGCCTTTGTGCTGATCAAGACGACCGGTGTGGACCGTGAAGTGATCGACAAGTGGATGTACATGATCGTCGCCTTCGCGCTGATCTCGGGCATTCTGGGCACTGGCCACCACTTCTACTTCATCGGCCTGCCAGGCTACTGGCACTGGGTGGGTGGCGTGTTCTCCGCACTGGAGCCCATTCCATTCTTCATGATGACGCTGTTTGCTTTCAACATGGTGCAGCGCCGCCGCCGTGAACACCCCAACCAGGCCGCTGTGCTCTGGGCTGTGGGCACCGCCGTCATCGCCTTCCTGGGTGCTGGCGTCTGGGGCTTCATCCACACGCTGAGCTGGGTCAACTTCTACACGCACGGCTCGCAAGTTACGGCAGCCCACGGCCACCTGGCTTTCTACGGCGCCTATGTGCTGGTAGTGCTGGCCATCATCAGCTACTCCATGCCCCTGATGCGCGGCCGTGAAGCCAACCCCATGCGCGCTCAACGCGTCGAAATGTGGAGCTTCTGGATCATGAGCATCGGTATGGCCGTGATGGTTCTGGCCCTCAGCGGCGCTGGTATCCTTCAAGTTTGGCTGCAGCGCATGCCGACCGACGGCACCGCGATGTCCTTCATGGCCACGCAAGACCAGCTGGTGTTCTTCTACTGGACACGTGTGGCTGGTGGTGTGATGTTCCTGATCGGCCTGCTGACCTATCTGTCGAGCTTCTTCATCGGTCCTGCAAAAGACGAGCAGGAAGTGGCTGCCATTCCCGGTAGCCGCATGCAGCGAGCCTGACCATGGAACACGCCCATACTACGGTTTCGTCGGCCTCGGGCGCCAGCACCGGCCCGGGCGTGCGGCCCGCAGGTGGGGCGCCGTTCTATGCAGAACAGGGGGGCGAACGAGCGCTCTTTGAGCATTGCTTTGCCCAGCAGCTTCCGCTGCTGATCAAAGGCCCCACTGGCTGCGGCAAGACCCGTTTTGTCGAACACATGGCGGCGCGCCTGTCGCGCCCCCTGATTACCGTTTCCTGCCACGACGATCTCAGCGCTGCCGACCTGGTCGGTCGCCACCTGATTGGTCAAGGCAACACCGTCTGGACCGACGGGCCGCTCACGCGGGCCGTACGGGAAGGCGCCATTTTGTATCTCGACGAGGTGGTCGAAGCGCGCAAGGACACCACGGTGGTTCTGCACCCGCTTGCCGACGACCGGCGTCTCCTGCCGATTGAACGCACAGGCGAGCTGCTCAAAGCGCCGCCCGAGTTCATGCTCGTCATCTCCTATAACCCCGGCTACCAGAATCTGCTCAAGGGCCTCAAGCCGAGCACGCGCCAGCGCTTTACCGCACTGACGCTGGGTTACCCCGCCCCGGCCGTTGAACGCGCCATTCTGGAGCGCGAAGGCCATGCCTCCCCCGCTCTGGCAGCCCGTCTGGTGCAACTGGCACAGGCGCTGCGCCGCCTGACCGACCACGACCTGGAAGAAACCGCCAGCACCCGCCTTCTCGTGATGGCTGCACGCCTGGTGGCATCGGGTCTGCCCTTGCGCGACGCCTGCCGCGCTGCCGTAGTGGACGCGTTGACCGACGACACCGAGACCATCCAGGCGCTCGATGAAGTTGTGCGCGCGATTGTGGGTGATGAAGACTGATTGTTCTGGCTGTGCCTCGGCTCCCGGCTGCTCCAGCGCAGCCAACGCGGCCAGCACATTAGGCGACAGCGCCCCGGTGGCGCTGCCCGCCACCGCACAACTGCAGCGCCGCCGTCGCTGGTTTCAAGCGGTCTTTTTTGCTGTATTTCTGCTCGCCCCCGCACTCAACCTGCTGCGCTTTGACCTCACCGAGGCACAGCTGTGGGTGCTTGGCTTTCGTTGGTCTCTGGGCATAGAGGCCTTCATGCGCGGCGAAGCCTCGGCAATGCAAACCGCGTGGTCCATTGTGTGGCGCGGCATTTTGCCGGTGTTGACCCTCGTCGTCGGTTTTCTCGCCGTGGCCTACCACTTTGGCCGGCTCTATTGCGGCTGGTTGTGCCCCCATTTTTCGCTGGTCGAAACCCTCAACGACCTGCTTCACCGCGCCACTGGCAAGCTCAGCGTGTGGGACAAATCGCCCACGCCACGTCCTGGCCGCTCGGCCGACAAGCGCTGGTGGCCCGTGTTCCTGGTGGCCTGCCTGGTTTTTGGCTTTGCCTGGGCCATCACGCTGCTGACCTACCTGCTCCCCCCCGCCATGATCTGGGGCAATCTGGTAAACGGCACCCTCACCCCCAACCAGACGCGCTTTCTGGTGGTGGGCACGCTGGTCTTCACGCTGGAGTTCACACTCGCGCGGCACCTGTTTTGCCGCTACGGCTGTGCCGTTGGCCTGTTCCAGAGCCTTGCCTGGATGGCCAACCCCAAGGGCATGGTGGTCTCGTTCACCCGCGAGCGGGCGCGCGAATGCAAAACCTGCGACGCCCCCCGAGGCAGCGCCTGCGACAACGCCTGCCCCATGCGCCTGAACCCGCGCAACATCAAACGCATGATGTTTGCCTGCGTACAGTGCGGCCAGTGCCTGACCGCCTGTGACACCACCCAAACCGACCAGGGCCGCACACCCACGCTGGAGTGGAAGGTGGGTCTGGACGCTGTGCGCGAAACCATGCGTCAGCGCCGCGAGGAGCAGCGCTGATGGAAGAGTGGATTGGCCAGTGGTGGCACCGCGCCGTCACGCGCGTCGCAGAACCAGACCGCGCCCATGTGCAGGTCACCCTGGAAGAGATGCGCCGCAGCATCGCCTTGCTGTACCGCGCTGGCGGAGGCGACGCCGCTGTGCGCGTGGCGCCGGTGGCCGACAGCCGCCATGGCGGGCCCCGTGGCTGGCTTCAGCGCCTGGCCGGCAGTGGCATCCGCGTGCCCCTGCCGGTGCTCGACTGGGAAACGCTGGCCCTGCCCGCCCAGGTGGCGGTTTTTGACGAGCGCGAACTCAACCACGAGTTGTACCTGTGGCTGGCGGCATTGGCTGCCGTGTTTGAACCCACGGGCGACTGGATCGCCGACAACCGCGCCGCCACGGCGCGGGCGTTGCAGCGTTTTGCGGGGATGCGCGGGCGCCACCAGCGCCTCACGCAGGCCCACCTTGCACAGCGCCCCAGCCTGACCAGCCTGCGCGCCGAGTCCATCCCCTGGGAGGCGGCGGTGCAAGCCGCACTGCGTGGCGATGACCACGGCCCTCTCTTCGTGGCGCCCGCCCAGGTGGCACCCGTGTGGCTGTGGCTGACAGCGGGTGTCGGCCAAGGCCCTTCAGGCGCTGCCGGGCAGAGCGGCGATGGCGCTGGCGAGCGCCCAGATGGCCCGCCTGGTGAGGAAAGCAAGCAACGCCGCCGTTCACGCCGCGTCGAGCACAAGGAGGTTCGCAACCCCTTGCTGGTGGCGTCAAAGACCGAGGCCTTGATGAGCTGGAGCGAGCTGATCCGCCTGGACCGCGGCACCGACGACGAGGTCGATCCCAACGCCACGGCGGCTGCCAACGATATGGACACCTTGTCGCTGGCGCGCGGCGACCAGACCACGGCCTCACGCATCAAGTTCGACCTTGATCTGCCCAGCGCCTCGGCCGACGACCTGCCGCTGGGCCCTGGCCGCAAAACCCCCGAATGGGACTGGCGCCGCAACGTGCTGCAACCCGATCACTGCTCGGTGCAGTGCTCGGTCGCCCGGCCAGGCACGCCCTACATTGCGCCCCAGGCGCTGCGCGCCACCGCACGGCGTGTGCGCCGCCGTCTGGAGGTGCTGCGCGCTGCGCCACGCTGGCAAAACGGCCAGACCACAGGAGACGAATTCGACATCGACGCCTGGGTTCGTTTTCAGACCGAATCCCAGGGGGGTGTGCAACATACCGACTCACCGCCGGTCTACATCCGGCGCCAGCGCGGCGAGCGCAGCCTGGCCACGCTCTTGCTGGCCGATTTGTCGCTCTCGACGGACGCCTACGCCACGTCCAATGCCCGCGTCATCGATGTGATCCGCGACGCGCTCTACGTGTTTGGCGAGGCCCTCTCGGCCACCGGCGACGCGTTTGAAGTGCTCGGCTTCAGCTCGGTGCGGCGCCAGCATGTGCGCATCCAGCACATCAAGGGGTTTGGTGAGCGCTGGAACGACACCGTACGCTCTCGCGTCGGTGCACTCAAACCGGGCTTCTATACCCGCATGGGTGCTGCGCTGCGCGATGCCACCCGCCGCTTGGGTGCGCGACCCGAGCGCCAGCGGCTGCTTTTGGTGCTGACCGACGGCAAGCCAAACGACCTGGACATTTACGAAGGTCGCTACGGCCTTGAAGACACCCGCCATGCCATTCAGGAGGCACGCGATGCGGGCCTGACACCGTTTTGCGTCACGATTGATCACGAAGCCCACGATTACCTGCCGATGCTGTTTGGCAGCCAGGGCTATGCGCTGGTGCGACGCCCGCAGGATCTGGTGCAGCGCCTGACACAGGCGTGGGCGACCCTGGCGCGCTGAGCGCCGCAACTCACCCGGCACACAGCCTCATTTTGGAGGCTGGTGTGCCAGCACATCGGCATCACACCCTGCCCCCGCAGCGATCCAGCGCCGGGCCAGCCGCCCCAGCCAGCGCACAGCCCAGGGATGCGTCCAGCCGGTAACACCGCCCGGATCGACCACCATTCCGCACAGGTAGCGCCCGTCGGCGTCGCTCCAGCGCAAGGCCAGGCAGGCCCCCGCGCGCCGCCGCGAAACCAGCACACCCAACGGGCAAGGCTCCGCCAGGCAACACAGGCCACAGCCGTTGCACGGCGCCCCCTCAACGGGCTTGGCGGGCGCCTCGGGGTGCAACCATACAACCGTGGGTGCAGAGGGTGGAGGCGTTGGCATGGTCTGCAAAATTCGCAAAAAATAGGGTTCTGTTGTTGCTCAAGGGCCGCGCGGATGCGCGAACGCCGGCACGCTTTGGCAACGCGCCAGCGTCCAGATGGCACCGCGCGACATGGCGAGCCGGTGGGCCCCCGTGGCACTTGCTTGGTGCCCCGCTGCTGAGCGCATGCTACGGCAAACACCCCCACCACCGCACTGGCCAGGGTCGCCCGACCGGTTGACCAACGTCAAAGCCAGTAACAACCCTGCCCCCACGCCGCACCACCGCTGCAACAATGGCACTCCCTGTTGCCTGGTCCCGCCCGCCATGAACCCTGCCCCTCACACCCTCGCCACCCTTCAGGCGGCGCTGGCCAGCCACCGTGTATGGAGTCAACTGGACGCGGCCACGCTGGACACACTGGCGCCGCAGTGGCGGCTGGAGGCATCGGATGTGGGCACCACGCTGCTGCCCCAGGGCCGCCTGCACAGCCGCACCGGGCTCATCGTGAGCGGCGCGGTAGACCTGCACGACCCCGACCTGGACATGGCCGTGCACCTGCAGCCCGGAGACATGTTCGGCTTTGGCGCCACCCCGGCGCAACACCTCACCACCTGGCAGGCCACTGCTGCGGCCGACAGCCACATCGCCTGGCTGGCCCCCGACACCGTGACCGCACTGTGCCGCGACCATGGCGCCCTCGCGTATTTCTTTCCGTCACTGCCCGGTGTAGGGCAGCCTCCAGCTGCGGCGCAGGCACCCGGCGCGGGCGTGCACCTGAACCTGCTGGGCACGCCCGTGCGCGCGCTCATCAAGCGCGAGCCGATCACGCTGCCGCCCGACACCAGCATCCGCGCCGCTGCGCTGCAAATGCGCGATCTGCGCGTGTCGTCGGTGCTGCTGGTCGAGCAGGACCATCTGTTTGGCTTGGTCACAGACCGCGATCTGCGCAACCGCGTGGTCGCACTGGGGCTGGATATTGACCGGCCCGTGTCCGACATCGCCACCCTGGCGCCCATGACACTGCAGGCACAAAGCCCCGCATTTGAAGCCCTGCTGCTCATGGCGCGGCACAACATCCACCATGTGCCGGTGATGGACGGCGCGCGCATCGTCGGCATGATCACCGCCACCGACCTGGCGGAACAACACAGCACATCGGCTGTTTACCTGGCGGGCGATGTTTACAAACAGACCACGGTGGAGGGCCTGGCGCATGCCAGCACCAAGATCAAGGCGCTGCAGCAACACCTGGCCGCCGTCGACGCCAGCGCCTACAGCACGGGCCACATCATCACCACCATCACCGACGCGCTGACCACCCGCCTCATCCACCTGGCCGAGGTGAAGCTGGGCCCGGCGCCGGTGGACTATGTGTGGGTGGCCGCCGGCTCCCAGGCCCGCAGCGAACAGACCGCCAGGTCCGACCAGGACAACTGCATGGTGCTGGACGACCGGTATGACGAAGCACTGCATGGCGAGTACTTTCGTGCGTTCTCGCGATTCGTGTGCGATGGCCTGGCGGCCTGCGGCTATATCCACTGCCCGGGCGAGATGATGGCCATGACCGACAAGTGGCGCCAGCCGCGCGCGCGCTGGGCACAGTACTTTCACCAGTGGGTAGACAAGCCCGAACCCATGGCGCTGATGCTGACCTGCGTGTTCTTCGACCTGCGCGCCATCCACGGCAAGACCGAGCTGCTGGAGTCGCTGCGCAATGAGGTGCTGCAGCGCACGCGGGGCAACAGCCTTTTTCTGGCGCACATGGTGGGCAACGCGCTCAAGCACCGCCCGCCGCTGGGCATGTTTGGCACCATCGCACGCATCCGTGGCGGCGAAAACGCGGGCACCATCGACCTCAAGCACAGCGGCATCGTGCCCATCGTGGACCTGGCGCGGGTGTATGCGCTGGCGGGCGGCATTGCGGCGGTCAACACGCACGACCGGCTGGAGGTGGCTTCACTGGCAGGTGAGGTGAGTGCGCAAAGCGCACGCGATCTGCGCGATGCGCTGGAGTTTTTGTCCCGGCTGCGCATCGACCACCAGGCGCGTCAGATCGCGCAGGGGCGGGCGCCCGACAATTTTCTGGCGCTGGAGGAGTTGTCCAACTTTGAGCGCAGCCACCTCAAGGAGGCGTTTTCGGTGGTGCAGACGCTGCAGGGGGTGTTGGGGCAGCGGTATCAGACGGGAAGGTATTGAGTGTTTTTGGGGTCTGGCGCTTATCGGGCAAGCGCTGGCAGCCAAAAATACTCAATATTTCAACCGCGCGTAATACGTCTTCTGCGCCGCCTCGCGCGCCTGGCGCAGCGTATGGATGCCCTGCTCCTGCAGCAGCGGAATCAGCCGCAGCCAGATCTCGGCCGTCACCAGCGCATCGCCCAGGGCCGTGTGGCGCCCCAGCACGGTAACGTTGAAGCGTTCCGCAATCGCTTCGAGCCGGTGCGACTCCTGGTTCGGGTGCACCACGGCCGAGAGCAGCAGCGTATCGAGCACAGGCTGGTGAAAGACCACCCCCGTAGCCTTCTCCTGCAGCTGCAGAAAGCGCATGTCGAACGCCGCGTTGTGCGCCACCAGCACCGTGTCTTGCGTGAACGCATGGAACACCGGCAGCACCTCGCCGATGCGCGGCTTGCCCGCCACCATGTCGTCGGTGATGCCGTGAATGGGGATGGACGCCGCCGGGATGCCGCGCCCCGGGTCCACCAGCTGTTCAAAGCATTCCTGCCGCAGCAGCTTGCCATTGACGATGCGGGCTGCACCGAGCTGGATGATGGCGTCGCCGTCGGCCGGATTCAGGCCCGTGGTTTCGGTGTCGAACACGGTGTAGGCCAGCTCGGACAGCGGGCGGTCGTCCAGCGCGCTGCTCTGGTCGGCCTGCTTGAACAGATCAAAGTCGTAATACTCGGGGCGGCTGTATTCGCTCTCGCCCAAAGCGGCATCCACCACGCCCTGCACGCTGGCCAGGGGCAGCATGAAGCGGAAGAACGCCTGGTGGCGCACCCGCTCGCGCTCAAACCACATTTCGCCGCCGTGGCGCTCGACCACTTCGCGCACGGTCAGGGGACTGCGTTCCGCGCCAAATCGCATGGCGTCCATCTCCCAGTTCATTACCGTTTCGTTGCTCATGGCCTGGCCGCTCCAGACCAGGTCGAGCTGCGCATGCGTGCCCGTGCTCTGCAGCCGCAGTTGCAAAAAGCGCACCTCAAACTCATCCACCAGCCG
Organism: Acidovorax sp. 35-64-16; assembly: GCF_002281195.1. Taxonomy (NCBI): domain Bacteria; kingdom Pseudomonadati; phylum Pseudomonadota; class Betaproteobacteria; order Burkholderiales; family Comamonadaceae; genus Acidovorax; species Acidovorax sp. 35-64-16. The sequence goes on from NZ_NCFM01000008.1 coordinate 48,554, forward strand.
GTGCGCCAGATAGGTCAGTGCCTGCAGCAGGGTGTAGCTGTCCACCTTGAGCCACAGGCTGCCGTCGATCGCGTCGAGCGTTACCGGCCGGTCGCACTGCGCGGCAATGCGGCGCTGGGCGGCGGTGGCCAGGTCGGCGCCCAGCATGTCCTCCATGGGCCAGCGCGTCTTGAGGCGCTGCGTGGCGCGCTGCGCCAGGTCGGTGATGCGCCGCCCCATGGCGCCCACCTCGTCGCGCACCACGCCCAGAAAGCGCTCGCGCATGGCGGGTTCCAGGTCGGAAAAGCCCAGCATGTCCACCGCCGCCTGGATGTTGGCCAGCGACGCTCGGCTGCCTTCGGTCAGGCCGTGCAGGAGCTGGTCGCGGGCAGATTCTTCCTCCACGCTGGCCGTCACGTTGTCGAGCATCAGCACAAAGCCGCTCACCACGGACTCCAGCGTTTCTTCGTCGGCCCCCTCGGCCACCGCCGCACGCACCGGCGCCACCTGCACGCGCAGCAACTGCCCACCCTGCGTGGTGGTGACAAACTGCGCCGACGGGCTGGCTACACCCCGCGCCATGCCCTGGTGAATGCGTTCGAGCGCATGGGCCAGCAACTGCTGGTCGAACACGGCGTAGATCGACCGGCCAATGCCGATCAGCTCGGCCCCGGCCGCCAGCGCCGGCCCCTGCGATATCTGCCGGAACTGCTGGCGCGCGCGCTGGTTGTAGAGCAGGATACGCCCGTCGCGATTGCACACCACCACGCTCTGGTTCAGCTCAGCCATCAGGGCGGCGAGCCGGTTCTTCTCTTGCTGCACGCTGTGGCTGGCCTGGGCTACCTGGGCGGCCATGTCGCCGCGCAACTGGTCGCGCTGGGCCGCCAGTTCGTTCACGGCGCGGGCCATGGCCTGCATTTCGGCGGTGCCCCTGGGGGTGAGCTGCTGGGGCGTGGTGGCCGTGACCACCACCCGGATTTTTTCGAGCAGGCGGTGCGGGTCGCCCACATAGCGGCGGTGCAGCACATGCAGCGTGCCCGCCACCAGAAACAGGCCCAGCAGCCAGCCCATGGCCACCAGCACGGTGCGGGACGCCAGCACCTCGCCCACCGCCAGGCGCTCCTGCGCATCGAGTGTGGACCAGACAATCACGGACATCAGCACCAGCCACAGCGCCATCACCAGGCCTGCAGCGGCCACGGCCAGCACCAGCCGGGGGTCGATCTTTTTCATGCGGGCGTCTCCCCGAGCAGCTCGGCCACCTTCTGCACCAGTTCGCGCGTGGAAAACGGCTTGGTCATGTAAGCGTTGGCGCCCAGGGCCAGGCCCTTGGCCAGGTCGGTCTCGCGGCCCTTGGCGGTGAGCATGAGAATTTTGGTGCCCTGCAGGGCCTCGTCGGCGCGCACGGCCTGGCAGACCTCGAAGCCCGTCTTGTGCGGCATCATCACGTCGAGCAGCACCAGCGCGGGCCGCTCACGGGCGATGGTGTCCAGCGCCTCCTGCCCGTCGCGGGCCACCAGCACGGCGTAGCCTTCGCGCTGCAGCAGGTATTCGAGCGAGATCACGATGTTGGGCTCGTCGTCGGCAATCAGGATCTTGTGCGTCATGGGGTCTTGTCTCCAATAGGTGCTTTGGGCAGCGGCAGCCAGAAGCAAAAGCAGGCGCCCGGCTGTGCGGTGGGTTCCAGCCACAGCCGCCCACCAAAATGTTCTGCAATATGGCGGCTGATCGGCAGGCCCAGGCCTGTTCCGTGCGCCACCTGGGCACCCAGGTCGGTCTGGTGAAAACGATCAAAAATCATGGCCTCGTGGCCCGGTTGCACGCCCGGGCCATTGTCCTGCACGCAAACGGTGATGCCCTGCGCATCGCACGCCAGCCGCACCTGCACCTGCCCGCCGGGCGAGGGCACAAACTTGGCTGCGTTGGACAACAGATTCAGCAGCACCTGCAGAATGCGGTCGGGGTCGGCCTGGAGCACGGGCGCCTCGTCGGGCAGGTGCACGTGCACCTGGGCCGCGCGCTCGCGGAACACTTCAGCCGTGGTGGCCACCGCACGCTCCACCAGGGCGCGCATGTCCACCGGCGCCACATGCCATTCGGCATGACCCGACTCGATCTTGGCCATGTCCAGCACCTGGTTCACCAGGCGTGTCAGGCGCTCGGTTTCGGCCACGATGATGCCCACGAACTGCTGGCGCTGGGCCTGGGGCATGCCGGCGTCGTCCTGCATGAGTTCGGCCAGCGCACGGATGGAAGTGAGCGGCGTGCGCAGCTCGTGCGTCACAGACGACATGAAGTCGTCCTTGAGCCGGTCCAGGCTCTGCAACTGCTCGTTGGCGGCGCGCAGTTCGGCGGTGGCCTGCTCCAGCGAGCGCGACTTGCCCTCCAGCGCCCGCGAATAGGCGCGGATCTGCGAGGCCTCGTCCAGAATGCGCAGCACGTCTTCGGGCGAGAGCGTTTCTTCTTCGGCCACCGAGGCCACCAGCGCACGGGCCGATGCACTGCCCACGGCACCGGCCAGTTGGGTTTCGACAAACTGCACCAGCCGGGCGTCGGGCCGCAGCGCGTGGGCATGGTGCACGCCCACGCGCTGCGCATAGCCGTCAAAAAGCGCCTGCGCCTTGGCGCCGCCCAGAAAACGCTCGCACAGGCGCAGCAGGTCTTGCGTGTTGGCCCGCCCGCGCCAGAACACCGGGCTCGAAGTGGCCGTACGCTCCAGCACATCGACAAACAACAGGGCCTGGCTGGCCTCGCGGCCCGAAGGTGCGCGCCACAGCGACACCCCGACATACGCCACCACATTGGCCAGCATGCTCCAGAACAGCGAATGCGTGAGGCCGTCGAACCCCTGCAGGCCAAGCAACTGCTCGGGCCGCAGCCAGGCCATGCCCCAGGGCCCGTGGGCGATGAAGCCCATGTCGAGCCAGCCCGACTTGGCAATGGAGGGCAGCATGAGCGTGTAGGCCCACATCAGAAAGCCCGCCAGCAGGCCCGCGAGTGCGCCCAGGCGGGTTCCGCCCTTCCAGTACATGCCGCCCAGCACCACGGGTGCAAACTGCGCCACGGCAGCAAAGCTGATGAGCCCGATGCTGACCAGCGCGTACGCCTCACCCGCGAGGTGAAAGTACACATAGCCCAGCACCAGCACGCCCAAAATGGCGGCGCGCCTGATGCCCAGCAGAAGGCGCGTGAAGTCCTGCCCGCCGCCGCTGCGCAGGTGGCGCCAGCGCAGCAGCAGGGGCAGCACCAGCTCGTTGCTGACCATGGTGGAGACCGCCACGGTCTCCACGATGACCATGCCCGTGGCCGCAGACAGCCCCCCGACAAACGCAAACAGCGCCAGCGCGTGCTGCCCGGCCGCCAGCGGCAGCGACAGCACAAAATTCTCAGCATTGCCTTGCCCCGGCCCGAAATACAGCAGGCCGCCCAGCGCAATGGGCAAAACGAACAGGTTGATGAGCAGCATGTAGAGCGGAAACACCCAGACCGCGCGGCGCAGGTGGTCTTCGCGCACGTTTTCCACCACCATCACCTGGAACTGGCGGGGCAAAAACACCACCGAGAACATTGACAGCAGCATCAACCCGAACCACTGCGCCCAGGCAAACTGCCCCCCCTGCTCCAGGCGCAGCAACTGCTGCAACTGCGGCACCGCCTGCGCGCGGGCGAACAGGTCGCCCAAGCCATCGAACAGGCCATACACCACAAAGAAGCCGACCATCAGGAAGGCCACCAGCTTGACCACCGATTCGAACGCGATGGCGGCCACCATGCCCTCGTGCCGCTCGGTGGTGTCCAGGTGCCGCGCACCAAACACCATGGCAAAGCCGGCCAGCACCAGCGCCACATAAAAGGCACTGTCGCGGCTCCAGTGTGCGGGGTCGGCCACGCCGCCGGGCACCGTCAGCAGGGCATAGCCCGCCGACACCGCCTTGAGCTGCAGCGCGATGTAGGGCACGATGCCCACCACCGCGATCAGGGTCACCAGCCCGGCCAGCAGCGGGCTCTTGCCGTAGCGGCTGGCAACAAAGTCGGCAATCGACGTGATGCGGTAGGCCTTGGCAATGCGGATCATCTTGCGCAGCACGATCCAGCCCAGCACCATGACCAGCGTGGGCCCCAGGTAAATGGGCAAAAACCACACCCCGCCCGAGGCAGCCCGCCCCACGCTGCCGAAATACGTCCAGGCGGTGCAGTACACGGCCAGCGAAAGCGCGTAGGTCCAGGGGTTGGCGATGACCGAGCGCCCCGCTTGCGCACGGCGATCGGCCCAGTAGGCCACGGCAAACAGCAGCAGCAGATAGGCGAACGACGAGACAATGACCAGTGCGGGCGAGAGCATGCCTAATCCTGCAGCGGTGCAGACGGTAGGGGCGCCGCTGCCACGCGGTCGTCAGGGCGGTCATCGGGGCGTTCTTCGCTGCGGTCGCCCAGGCGGTTATCGGGCCGCTCCATCAGCCAGGCCAGTGCGGCAATCAGCCCGCCCCACAGCAAGAACAGGGCCGCCGGGAACAAGGGAATGCCCCACACGGTGGCATCACGGTCCCACAGGCCGAGCAGCGGAAAATTGAACAGTACCCAGCCGCCGGCAAACAGGGCAACCAGGCGTTGGGAGCCGAGTCCTTTGAGCACAGCAGTCTCCTGGCGGGGAGTCTGGATGCCCCCCTGTTGTCCATTGTGCGCCCGGCACTTACCTCGATCTTACGTACCGGGCGGCGCAGTCAGGCCTTGACCTTGGGCTTGGCCCTGGCGGCCGCCCCATGCGCCTGGCGCGAGAGCGCGAAATCCAGAAAAAACTTGCACCAGATGGTGCTACCCGCCATGGCGGTCCAGGTGTTGTAGTCGAGCTGGCCCAGTGCCACGCTGACGATCACCACCGCTGCCACCACACCAGCGATGAGGTTGATGACCATCGCATAGGGGGCGTATTTTTCAGGGTTGGGCGGTGACTCACCGCGCCTGATGGCGACCTCGGAGAAATCGCGCTTGACCACGATACGCCACGCCCGGCGGAACCAGAAGAACGCCATCGGAAACAACGCGAGATACAAAATCCAGGTCAATGCGACGCTGACATCAAAAACCATGCAGAGCTCCCAGCTTCGGGGGCAACGCACAGCGCGCAGGCTCCCCGGAGAATTCAATTAAAAAGGCCCTGCCAGCGCAGCCGGCAGGGCCTCCATTGTCACTGCCGCAGCGCCAGAGCGCCACGGCACAGGGGGTTTACCCCCTGACAGACGTCTCAGTGAGCACCCGTCACCAGCTTGGAGCCGCGCGGGACGCGCACCGACTCCACCATGGCCTGGATGTGCTCTGGTGGCTCTTTGGTGAACTTGTCCACCAGGAAGGCGACCCCGAAGTTCACCAGGGCACCGGCCGCACCAATCGCTTCAGGCGTGATGCCGAAGAAGCTGTTGGCGCCGCCAATGAGACCCAGATATTCCGTGCCCTTGATGAAGAAGATGCCCTTGTGTGCGAACACATAGAACAGGGTGAAGAACAGGCCTGCCAGCATGCCGGCCATGGCGCCTTCCTTGTTCATCTTCTTGCTGAAAATACCCATCATGATGGCGGGGAACAGCGAGCTGGCGGCAATACCGAAGGCCAGGGCCACGGTACCGGCCGCAAAGCCTGGCGGGTTCAAGCCCAGATAACCAGCCACCACAATGGCCACGGCCATCGACACCTTGCCCGCCAGCAGCTCGTTCTTCTCGCTGATGTTGGGGTTGAAGACGCCCTTGACCAGGTCATGCGACACGGCAGACGAAATAGCCATCAGCAGACCCGCAGCCGTCGACAGAGCAGCTGCCAGACCACCAGCCGCCACCAGCGCGATCACCCAGTTGGGCAGCAGCGCGATTTCGGGGTTGGCCATCACGATGATGTCGGCATTCACGTCGAGCTCATTGCCCTTCCAGCCGGCAGCCTCTGCCTTGCCCTTGGCAACTTCGTTCTTGGTCTTGTCGTTGTAGTACTGGATGCGGCCGTCACCGTTCTTGTCGGTGAACTTCAGCAGGCCGGTCTTTTCCCAACGCTTCATCCAGTCTGGACGGTCTTCGTTCTTGAGCGAAGCTTCAGGCGCATACAGGTCGCCACCGGCCTTGACGGCGGTGTTGACGGTGGCATGCAGGTTCAGCTTGGCCATGGCAGCCACAGCAGGTGCCGTGGTGTACAGGATGGCGATGAAGATCAGGGCCCAGCCAGCCGAGCTGCGAGCATCCTTCACCGAAGGCACGGTAAAGAATCTCATGATGACGTGCGGCAAACCAGCGGTACCGATCATCAGCGACATCGTGTACATGAACATGTTGAGCATGCTGCCGGGCCATTGCGTGGTGTACTTGCCAAAGCCCAGGTCAGTGACCACGGAATCGAGCTTGGCCAGCAAAGTCATGTCGGTGCCAACATAGCTGCCACCCAGACCCAGCTGAGGGATCACGTTGCCCGTGAGCTGCAGCGAGATGAACACGGCAGGCACGGTGTAGGCCAGGATCAGCACGATGTACTGCGCCACCTGGGTGTAGGTGATGCCCTTCATGCCGCCGAACACGGCGTAGGCGAACACGATGGCCATACCGACGTAAATGCCGGTGTCGCTGGACACGCCCAGGAAGCGCGAGAAGGCAATGCCCACACCGGTCATCTGACCAATGATGTAGGTGAGCGACGCCACCAGCAGGCACATCACGGCAATGGTGCTGGCGCTCTTGGAGTAGAAGCGATCACCGATGAACTGCGGCACCGTGAACTTGCCGAACTTGCGCAGGTACGGAGCCAGCAGCATGGCCAGCAGCACGTAGCCGCCGGTCCAGCCCATCAGGAACAGGCCACCGCCATAGCCCATGTTGGCGATCAGACCAGCCATGGAGATGAAGGACGCCGCGCTCATCCAGTCGGCGGCCGTGGCCATGCCGTTGGTGATGGGGTGCACGCTGCCGCCGGCCGCGTAGAACTCGCTGGTGGAACCCGCGCGGGCCCACACCGCGATGCCGATGTAGAGCGCGAAGCTCAGACCGACAAAGATATAGATGGTTGTTTGAAGATCCATGATTTCAGCCCTCAGTCTTCATGCACGTCGAACTGACGATCGATGTCGCCCATCTTCTTCGCGTAATAAAAAATCAGCGCAATGAAGATGTAGATAGAGCCCTGGTGAGCAAACCAGAACCCGAGCGGATAACCGCCCAACTTGATGTTATTGAGCACGTCGACAAACAGGATCCCCGCGCCGAACGACACCACAAACCAGACGATCAGAATCTTGGTTAGCAGGCCGAGCGTGGCTTTCCAGTAGGCGTGACTGCTTTTGTCTTCCTTCATGAATTCCCCTCGTGTATGAGTACAGAACACAGCACCTAGGCACTGCCCCCGCGCATTCCGCAGGCTGGGCCATCGGATTGCGTAAGCGACTGTGTCCACGCTTGCTTACAGCTAACTGATGAAAACGCCCAAACTGCCGTGCGAAGGACGACTCAAGGGAAAACACCGATCAGAGATGTTGCGCGCATCTGAAACGGCCTAGTGAAAGTCCCAATGGCATAAAAAGGGGATGCGGAAACACTCTGTCACCAATTCACTTTTCGCTGAAAGATTGCGCCCCACACCCCATGGCAGATGTTCCCTCCAACCTGACCGCCGCCATTTACGCCAAGACCGCCCAGGGCCAACAAGAAATTCAGTCCCGCTCGCTGGGGCTGACACCTCTTGCACGGCGCATTCTGGTGCTGGTGGACGGCAAGCGCAGCGGCCAGGACCTGAGTACCTTTGCTCCCGGCGGCGAGATCAGCGCCCAGCTCAACGAATTGCTCAGCCGTGACTGCATCGAGGCGGTGGGCGTGGCGCAGCCAGCCGCCAGCCCTGCGGCTGCCCCCGCCAAACCGCACGCCCCCGACGAGATTGACCTTTCGGGCCTGCCCCCCGCCGAATCGCGCAGCGCCAAAGAGCTGGACATGGCGCGCAATTTCATGACCAACACGGTCAACAACATCTTTGGCCACCACAACCGCATTTCGCTGTTGGAAGCCATCCACGGCTGCAAAAGCAGCAGCGAGTTGCGCCACGTTTATGTGGCCTGGGCCCAGGCGCTGGAAACCAACGCCACCGGCAAGAAGCGCCTGCCCGAGTTGCGCGAAAAGCTGTTCGCGGTGCTTTGATTTCTTATCCCAATTGCGCGTATGCCGTGTCGGTCGAAGGTGCGGCGCGTTGGGGAATGTTTGCGCTGTGCCGTCCCACTGCCGCAGCGCAGCCAGCAGGCGCACGCCTGCTGCCATACTGGAGCCGAGGCGGATTTAATTTTTGCACAAATGAGGCGCTAGTGCCCGTGTAGAAAGCGCTTAATGCTATTTATTTAATAGCAATAGCTTCCACGCTTCAGGCGAACGGCAGTTCATGCACGCACCACGCCATCACGCCGTCACTCCAATGCGGGCCCCAAACGGCAACGGCCGCAAGGCCGTGGTGCAAACGTGATGTTCGGCGGTGCGCGCTCTGTAGCCTGCACCGCCCCCGCGTATTGTGAGGGGGCGGCGGGCAGCAGAGCCGCGTTCAGCAGCCCATGGGACGGTTGGGGCGCATGGGCACGATGCCCGTCACACGCAGCGTGGCAGCAGAGCCATCGGTGGCGGTGAGCGTCTTGCCTGTCAGACGCACCTGGTCACTCTCGCGCACCACCGCAGTGTCGGTGTCGTCGCTGCTGGCGTATTCCTTGCCGTCAAAAGTCAGGAACGCCTGGTAGAGCTTGGTGACATCGGGACGGTAGCGAATGTCGCCAAACGCGGTGGCGGAAGAGCCCACCTTGTTGGCACCGTCAAAGCGGAAAGCGCACAGCTCTGGCACCGAGCCAATGGGGTTTTGTTTGCTCACATCGGTGAGGTTGAGCGCACCGTTGCCGTACACGCCATTGAGGCCGCTGACGGTGGCGTTGGTGACCGTCAGCACACCTGGCTCGTTGCTGGGGGTTGGGTCGTCGTCATTGCCGCCACCGCAGGCGACCAGCAGAACAGAGGCGGCCGCAATAGCGGTACAGGTCTTGAGAAGATGGAAAGCGTTCATGGTGATGGGCGTCCGTAGCTGTGGATGGAAAGTGGGGGGCCGATCCCCTGCAACCCATCGTAGGAAGCCCACCCCGCGCGGCGCGTGCGCCATGTTCCGCGCTGTGCGTAGGACAGGGGCCGACAGCTGCGTACGCACACCACCGGGCTGGCACCCCGCCCCTCCCTTCAGGCGCGCGGGCCATCACACTGCAAGGGCACCTCAGCGCGCCAGCACCGCCGCCAGCGCCTTGCCTGTATGGGTGCCTGCCGCCACCACGTCTTCAGGTGTGGCTGCGGCCACGATGCGCCCGCCTGCGTTGCCGCCCTCGGGGCCCAGGTCCAGAATCCAGTCGGCCTCGGCGATCACATCCAGGTCGTGCTCGATCACGATCACGCTGTGACCACCATCGACCAAGCGGTGCAGCACGCGGATGAGCTTGTCCACATCGGCCATGTGCAGGCCCACGGTGGGCTCCATCTACCACGCACAACGGGAGGGATCCATCACGCCGCGCTTCCCGACGCCAAGCCCTCAGCGGGGCGCCTCTCCGCGTGGAGCAATGCCAACAACGACTGGGCAAGCCCTCCACTCGCGGGGAGTTTCTGCCTGACCCATGCCGCTCGCTCCGCACGGGTCAGTCTATCTGGATGCGCTTGCAGCGCACCAAGCGCCATTGGCAATTGTTCAGTCGGACAGGCGTAAAACAATTCCGACCAGGCTTCTGCGGTGAGCGCTTCTGCGTGTTGCAGCAAATCACCGGCACGGGGGGCATTCCACCTCCATATCCAGTTGGCAGCAGCCCCGCGCAGCAACAACTTATGTTCCAAGAGTTGCTCCAATTCATCCGCAATAGTTGGGCCAAAGCGCCGCAAGAATGCGAACTCTTCTCCGAAAGGAATGGTTTTCCATTGCTCGTTCAACGACAGCAACAACGGCCCCCGCCATGACGGAGGCAGGGTCTGCGGGAACGAGGCTAGATACACGCGACCGGCAACGTCCAAGCAATCAATGGCCCAGGGAATGGGCAATGACTCCAGCAGCCAGCGGCGCACACGCCACGAGTGCCTGCTCCAAGACTCAACACCTGTTTTTTCTGCCGCCTCCCACCCCAGGTAGGAGGGCCATAGCCGCTTCGCAGCCTCCTGCGCCATGGCCTTGCCAAACTTATCGACCAAGGCTTCATCAATCCAACCGATATTGTCGAAATGGAGCAACTCATCCCACCATGAAGGTTGCGCCTGCCAGCCGCCGTGCGCGGCCTTGACCAGATACGCCATCTTCAAGACGCGCGGCACGTCAGGAGGCGGGGCATCCAGATCCTTGACCCATTCCTCTGCGATCTGGAAAAACAATTGCCACCATCGAGGCAACTGCTCGACATCTTTGTCAGGCCAGAGCGAAGTCAACCACCCAGGCGGCTGCGGCAAAACAGCGTCCCATCCAGGAAAGAGCCAACTGGCACCAGAGGCCAAACGAGGCGTTGGCATCAAACTCCAGGCCCAGCAGGCAGATATCCACTCCAGTTGGTCCTTTTCAGAATCCATCGATCGCGACCATGGAACGGGCAAACTCCACTCAACCTCATCCATGTCCAACCGGGCCAGCACGCTCCGCGCCAAAGGCACGAACGCATCCACACTGGAGGTGATTTCACCCTTGGCAATACGGCGACCAACCGCATAAAAAACCGCCTCCGATGCACCGATGGCCGCCACGCCAAGAGCTTCAAGTTCCGTATCGCGGCTGGCCAGCACTTGAAGGGCTTTCAACGGGAGAGCATCCAGGGCCGCATCCACCAAGCGACAGCGCTCCGCATCAAAACAAGCCCACGCCCAATTCGACAAGGGCGCATCCACCATATCTGCCAACAATTGGTCGCGAACCAGCAGGTTCGCCAATGAACGATGCTGAAATTCGTACGTACCAGCCACCGGCTTCAACAGCCCACCTTGAAGCAAAAACTGTGGATTTGCCCCCTGTAATCGTTGACTTAGTGCATCTGCAGCCTTCTTCCTTTGCGCGGCAGTTTTACCCTGCACGATCGGAGTCAAGTCGTCGTCACCCAACACGACCGGCCCGAGCGGCATCAGCGCAGCCCACGCATCGAGAGACAGTGCGCCATTCCAAGCAACATGACTACAGCGCCACCTTGCCAGACAAAGCTCTGCAAGTCGAGCACCAATGAACGCAGGTTGACTGTGCTGCAAGGCAGCCACCAACGTGTGTCCCGCCTGTGCGTCGTCCTCATTTGGGAGCTTCTTCTCGCCCTCGAAGCCCAGACAGAGGGAGAGCAGGTCGGACACCGTGTGAAACCATTCCTCCTGGGGATCAAACCGAGCCAGCCAGGCTTGCACGCCAGTTGCCGAATAAAGCGAGTCCTTCCCAGCTTTGTCAAAGTGGCGTTCCAACCATGCCAAAAAGCGTACTCGCCAATCAGGAAAGCGCTTCCACACCCAGCGGTGGACCTTGCTCCACAAGCCACCACCAGCAGTAGACAGATCGAATGCAATGCGTTCGCGCCCCTGAAGGCTAGCCCGCTCCCAACTCAGATATCCATGGCCACCCATTTCTGGGCGCGTGGGTAGCGCATAGGGTGCGATCACCAGCAGACCCACCCCCTCCGGGCGCAGCGCCAGTGCAGTGAAGTCGGCGTCGGCATTAGCGCCCATTCCGCTGACCGCCACGACCAGGGGCTTGGTCGATGCGAGGCGGCCAGAAACATCGTCCAGCGTCTGCGCAAACACTAGCTCGTAATGGCCCGCTGCCTCCAAGGTTTTTGCCAGCAAATGCCGCTCAAGGTCATCCGCCACGCACAGCCAGTTCAACTCGCAGGGCGGGCGGCGCCACCCAGGCGATGGTGCAAACCACTCTTCCAACGAATGGGCCGAAGACGGCCTATCTTCGGTCAGGACGGGCTTTTCCGATCCCAGTTGCCACTTGCCGTCTCGCCGCAAATCCAGGGAAGGCATTCCGGGGAATGCTGGAAATTCGATGACATGGGCAGCAGCCCTGGGGCCAGCCAGGCCCAGATCCAACAGTTCAAGGTCCAACAACTGCACAAGGCACGCTGCGTGCTCGGGCCTCTTCCGCCACCAAACGGCGTCACCGCTGTCGAGCTTGCCCAGCAGCGTCGCGAGTGTGCGCGCCCCCGGCGGCCAATCGACGGACGCATACCTTTCTTGTAGTTGCTTTGCGATCCCTGGCAAACCGCCAAATTCTTTGCATTTTTCGCAGCCGCGTAGGGGGCCGGGCTGGCGTGGTGCTCTGGCCATGTGTTCACTCCTAAACAACGTTTAGCAGGCGCAAACCATAGCTCAAATTTTCTGTAATTGCATCTATTAATGCATCGATGCATAACAAATGCAACTTGAATTGCTATTCCATACCAACCGTGACTCAATCCACTCCATCGAACTACAACCCGTTCGAGATTGCAGGTGCGGCGCTCGTGACCTGCAAGCCCTACCAGAGCCATTAGAGGAGTTTGAACATGCATAACTTTTTGGAAAACGCACCCAGCAAGACAGGCGGCAAGTCGGGCGGCGGCCGTGGGAACAACCCACCACGCAATGGCATGAGCGCCTCCGCAGGCTGGCCCAGCAAAACCGGAGAGCCCTCTGGTGGCGGGCGCGACAACGCCCCCGCACGCAAGTAAGCCCACAAGCCACACGCCCCGCAGCACCTCGCTGCGAGATGCCATCCCCACCATTCTTTGCGTCCATGAAACTCACCATCCGCACCAGCATCGCCGTGCTTGCAGTCGCCCTTCTGGGAGCCTGCGCATCCACCGGCCCCCAATATCGAAACGTTGGCAAATTCAATGAGGGTCTGGCCCCCGTTCAGACGCAATCCGGCAAGTGGGGATTCATCAACCAGCGCCAGCAATGGGTGATACCACCCCGCTTTGACGAGGCCAAGGAATTCCAGGACGGCCGGGCCGCCGCCAGGCAAGGCGGCAAATGGGGCTTCATCAACCGGCAGGGCCATTGGCAATGAGGTACTGCAGCGCCCCGGAAATAAACAACATCGTCGCCCAGCTCGTGCGCGAGGGATGGCGATTCCGCAGGGGGACAAAGCACGGCAAGCTGCAACCCCCTACAGGCCAATGCACGCTCACCGTGCCACGCACGCCCAGCGACCGCCGGGCCTGGATGAACTTCAGGCGCGATGTGCGACACATCGCCGCGAAGGCCCTGGTATGTCAAAACCACCCAAAGGAGTCAACGTGAGAATCAAACCTGCTGACAACGCATCGAATCAAACTAACCCCAATATAGACAGCAAAGGCACCAATTTGCAGTACGACCAAGTTCATGGGAATCGGGGAAAACAACTCAACCCCAACCAGCATGGAACATACGCGGAAGATGAGGACATCGATCAAGGCGATGTTTACTGGTATGACAGTAACGGTGACTGACGCTCTTTAGCAATCAAGCCGAGTCGCAAGCGGCGGGCGCACATCAATGAAGCCACTCAGCGCGCCAGCACCGCCGCCAGCGCCTTGCCTGTATGGGTGCCTGCCGCCACCACGTCTTCGGGTGTGGCTGCGGCCACGATGCGCCCGCCTGCGTTGCCGCCCTCGGGGCCCAGGTCCAGAATCCAGTCGGCCTCAGCGATCACATCCAGGTCGTGCTCGATCACGATCACGCTGTGGCCGCCATCGACCAGGCGGTGCAGCACGCGGATGAGCTTGTCCACGTCGGCCATGTGCAGCCCCACGGTGGGCTCGTCCAGCACATACAGCGTGTGCGGCACCTTCTGGCCCCGGCGGCCGACCTCGTCGCGCACCTTGGTCAGCTCGGTCACGAGCTTGATGCGCTGCGCCTCGCCACCGCTCAATGTGGGCGAGGGCTGGCCCAGCGTGAGATAGCCCAGGCCCACGTCCTGCAAGAGCTGCAGCGGATGCGCAATGCTGGGCATGGTGGCAAAGAAGCCCACTGCCTCATCCACTTCCATCTGCAGCACGTCGCCAATGCTCTTGCCACGCCAGGTGACGGCCAGTGTTTCGGGGTTGAAGCGCGCGCCGTGGCAGGTTTCGCAGGGCACCTTCACGTCGGGCAAGAAGCTCATCTCGATGGTGCGCACGCCTGCACCTTCGCAGCCGGGGCAGCGGCCTTCGCCGGTGTTGAAGCTGAAGCGCCCGGCGGCATAGCCACGGGCCTTGGCCTCCAGCGTTTCAGCGAACAGCTTGCGGATGGTGTCCCAGAAGCCGATGTAGGTGGCAGGGCACGAACGCGGCGTTTTGCCAATCGGCGTCTGGTCCACTTCGAGCACGCGGTCGATGCTCTCAAAGCCCGACAGGCCCGTGCAACCGACCAGTGGCGGCGCCTTGCCCGCGTCCATGGCATCGCGCCCGGCTTTGGTACTGCGCTGCTGCACCCAGGCCTGCACGTTGGCCAGTAACACATCACGCGCCAGGGTGGACTTGCCAGAGCCACTCACGCCCGTCACCGCCACCAGGCGGTGCAGCGGCACAGTGGCCGTCACGTTCTGCAGGTTGTGCAGCTGCGCGCCGTGCACCGTGAGCCAGCGCATGGCGGCACGTTCCTTGGCCTCGGTCAGCGCGTCTGCAGCCAGCGATGCAGCCTGGGCCGCGCGCTTCTTGACGGCAGCGCTCTGCCGGCCGGTGGGTGCGGCCGCCTCGGCCTGGGCAAAGGCCGCCGTGACCTCGGCGCTCACTTCGCCGGGCGCCATGCTGCGGCGCAGCTGCAGCGGGTGCTTCATGGCGTGCAGCAGGTAGCGGCCGGTTTGCGAATCTTCTGCGCCCGTGATGTCGGCCACGCTGCCTTGCGCCACCAGGCGCCCGCCGCGCTTGCCGGCGCTCGGGCCGATGTCGATGATGTGGTCAGCGCGGCGGATGGTGTCTTCGTCATGCTCCACCACCACCAGCGTGTTGCCCTTGTCGCCGAGCTTGTGCAGGGCGTTCAGCAAAATCTGGTTGTCGCGCGCATGCAGGCCAATGGTGGGCTCGTCGAGCACGTAACAAACACCCTGCAGGTTGCTGCCCAGCTGCGCGGCCAGGCGAATGCGCTGCGCCTCGCCACCACTGAGCGTGGGCGCGCCCCGGTCCAGCGTGAGGTAGCCCAGGCCCACTTCTTCCAAAAATTCGAGGCGGCTCTGGATCTCGGGCACGAGGTCGCGGGCGATGTCGCTTTCACGTTGAGTCATGCGCTGGGGCATGCCGTCCGCTCCGCGCAGGGTCTCGATCCAGCGGCGCACGTCCGTCACCGACAGCGCGGCGATATCGGTGATGCCGACGCCGGCAAACTTCACGGCGCGGGCCGTGTCGTTCAGGCGCGTGCCCTGGCACGTGGGGCAAGCAGTGTCGGCCAGGTCTTCCACCTCGGGCTCGGCAAAGGTCTGCTCGCGGCCTTTTTCCCTTCCTTTTTCATTGCTGTCCTGCACCGAGTCGTCAAACACCTTGCGCTGGTCGCGGGTGAGCTTGACGCCGGTGCCCACGCAGTCGGGGCACCAGCCGTGTTTGCTGTTGTAGCTGAACAGACGCGGGTCCAGCTCGGCATAGCTGGTGGCGCACACCGGGCAGGCACGCTTGGTGGAGAAAGCCTGCAGATGCCCAATGCCTGCCGTGGGCAAGCCGCCTTCCATGGCCGCAGCCAGCGTGCCAATGCTGCTGAGCACATGCACCACGCCTTTGCCGTGGGTGAGGGCGTCGGCCAGCGCAGTGCGCAGCGCGGCCTCGTTCTCTGGCGACACATCCAGGCTGGCCACGGGCAGCTCGATGGTGTGCTCCTTGAAGCGGTCGATGCGAGGGAAGTTGGTGGTGGGCAAAAAGTTGCCGTCCACGCGCAGGTGGGTGTGACCACGCGGGCGGGCCCAGTCGGCCAGCTCGGTGTACACGCCCTTGCGGTTCATCACCAGCGGCGCAAGCAGCCCGATGTGCTGGCCCCGAAACTGCGTGAGCAGCTGGGCGGCGATGCTCTCGGGCGTTTGCGGCTGCACCGCCGCACCGTCTTTCACGCAATACTGCGTGCCCAGCTTGACGTACAGCAGACGCAAAAAGTGCCACACCTCGGTGGTCGTACCCACGGTGGACTTGCGCCCGCCGCGCGAGAGGCGCTGCTCGATGGCCACGGTGGGCGGGATGCCGTACACCGCATCCACCTCGGGCCGGCCTGCGGGCTGCACGATGGATCGCGCGTAGGCGTTGAGCGATTCAAGGTAACGGCGCTGGCCTTCGTTGAACAGGATGTCGAACGCCAGCGTGGACTTGCCCGAGCCGCTGACGCCCGTCACCACATTGAACTTGCCACGCGGAATGTCCACGCTCAGGTTTTGGAGGTTGTGTTCCTTCGCGTTGACGATTTGTATAGCGTTTTTGGCCTCTAGCGCTTTACCATCAAGCGCCACTAGCTCTTTTTTTCGTAGCACGGCGGCTTTTTCGTGTGCCGAATGGCCACCGATGCCCAGCGTGAGTTCATAGTCGCGCAGCGCCTTTCCGGTGTGCGAGGTGGCGTGCTGGCGCACATCCTCCGGCGTCCCTTCGGCCACGATGAGGCCGCCCGCATAACCTCCCTCGGGCCCCAGGTCGATGAGCCAGTCGCTCGCGCGGATCACATCAAGGTTGTGCTCGATGACGATGAGCGAGTGCCCTGCGTCGATGAGCTTGCGCAGCGCGCGCATCAACTTGGCAATGTCGTCAAAGTGCAGGCCGGTGGTGGGCTCGTCAAACAAGAACAGCGTGCCTTTGCGGGCGACGGACTGGCGCGATTTGGATGCGCTGCGCGCGGCCTCAGCCAGAAAGCCTGCAAGCTTGAGGCGCTGCGCCTCGCCACCTGACAGCGTGGGCACGGGCTGGCCCAGCGCCACATATTCGAGCCCCACATCCACGATGGGCTGCAGCGCACGGATCACATCGCGGTCATTGGCAAACAGGTCGGCCGCCTCGGCCACCGTGAGGGCCAGCACATCGGCCACGTTCAACACCCGGCCGCCGCGCTCGATGGTGACTTCCAGAATCTCGGGGCGGTAGCGCTTGCCATCGCAATCGGGGCAACGCAGGTACACGTCCGACAAAAACTGCATCTCCACATGCTCGAAGCCCGAGCCGCCGCAGGTGGGGCAGCGCCCGTCGCCGCTGTTGAAGCTGAACTTGCTGGCGGTGTAGCTGCGCTGGCGCGACAGCGGCGCCACGGCATACAGCTCGCGAATGCTGTCCCACGCGCCCACATAGCTCACGGGGTTGGAGCGTGCCGTCTTGCCAATCGGCGACTGGTCTACAAACACCACGTCCGACAAATGGTCGGCACCCAGCATGCGGTCGTGCGCGCCCGGCGCATCGGTGGCCTTGCCAAAGTGGCGCAGCAGTGCGGGGGCCAGCACATCCTGAATCAGGCTGGACTTGCCCGAGCCGCTGACGCCAGTGACGGTGACCAGGCGCTGCAGCGGGAACTCCACCGACACGTTCTGCAGGTTGTGCTCGCGCGCGCCTTCGAGGATGAGGCGTGGCGTCGCTTCCGTCACCATGCGCTTGAAGCCAAAGCCCACATGCTTGCGCCCGCTGAGATAGGCCCCGGTGAGCGTGTCGGCCTTGCGCAGATCGGCCGTTGTGCCATCAAAGACGATCTGCCCGCCGAGGCGGCCGGGGCCGGGGCCCATGTCGATCATGCGGTCGGCCGCCAGCATCACGGCCGGGTCGTGCTCCACCACCACCAGCGTGTTGCCCGCATCGCGCAGGCGCAGCATGGCCTCGGTGATGCGGTGCATGTCGCGCGGGTGCAGGCCGATGCTGGGCTCGTCCAGCACGAACAGCGTGTTGACCAGGCTGGTGCCCAACGCGGTGGTGAGGTTGATGCGCTGCACCTCGCCGCCGCTCAGCGTGCGGCTTTGGCGGTCGAGCGTGAGGTAGCCAATGCCCACGTCACACAGGTACTTGAGGCGAGTGGTGATTTCTTCGTGCAGCAGTCGAAGCGCTTGTGCTTCACCAGTTTTCGCTTGCGCATCACCCTTGGCGTTGTCGCCCACCGGCAGCTGCATGCGCGCAAAGAACTGGCGCAGGCGGTCGATGGGCAGCAGCATCAGGTCGTGCAAGCACAGGCCGGGCAGCGCTTCGAGCTGCTCGCGCGACCATTGCACGCCCTCGGGCATGAAGCGCTTGCCGGGCTCCAGAGCGGCATCGGCATCTTCATTGCGGCCAATGCGCCACAGCAGGCTTTCGGTCTTGAGCCGCGCGCCCGCGCAGGTGGGGCATGGCGTGTAGCTGCGGTACTTGGACAAGAGCACGCGGATGTGCATCTTGTAGGCCTTGCTTTCCAGGTACTCAAAAAAACGCTTGATGCCGTACCACTGCTGGTTCCACTTGCCGTTCCAGTTGGGCGAGCCGTTGATGACCCACTTTTTGTGCTCGTCGGTCAGCTTGTTCCAGGGCGTGTCGCGCGGGATGCCCGCGGCCTCGGCGTGGCGCATGAGGTCGTCCTGCGCCTCTTTCCACGCGGGGGTCTGAATGGTCTTGACGGCGCCTGCGCGCAGCGTGAGCTTGTCGTTGGGGATGACGAGGCCGTAGTCCACCCCGATCACGCGGCCAAAGCCCCGGCAGCTGTCGCACGCGCCCACGGCGGAGTTGAACGAGAAGGCCGACGGAATGGGGTCGCTGTAGCGCAGGTCGCTGTCGGGGCAGTGCAGGCCGGTGGAGAAGCGCCACAGCTCGGGCTCGCCCTCCTCCATCAACCGGTAGACATTCAAACGCCCCGAGCCGCGCTTGAGCGCCACCTCAATGGCCTCGATCGCGCGCGCCTTCTCGGCATTGCCCAAACGGAAGCGGTCGGCCACCACATCGAGCACCTTGCGCGGCCCGGTGGGCGTGCCCACTTCGCGCTCGGCCTGCACCTTGGTAAAGCCGCTGGCTGACAGCCATTGCTCGACCTGCTCTGCGCTGGTGTTGGCAGGCAGCTCGACCGGGAAGGTCAGCACGATGCGCGGGTTGACCTCGGCCCCCACGCTCCCCACTGCGTGTGGTTCGCTGTCCCCCAGGGGGGCGCTCGCCGCCTTGGGGCGGCCCGGCGCCGGCTCGATGCCGCAGCGCTGCTGCAGCTCCGCATAAATGGTCTCCGGCGTGTCGTGCCGCACGGGCTGTGCCGTCTGCCTGTCAAACAACTGGCCCGCTCGGGCGAACAGCAGCTTCAGATGGTCGTTCAGCTCCGTCATCGTGCCCACCGTGGAGCGGCTGGAGCGCACGGGGTTGGTCTGGTCGATGGCAATGGCCGGGGGCACGCCCTCGACCTTGTCCACGGCAGGTTTGTCCATGCGGTCCAGAAACTGGCGCGCATAGGCGCTGAAGGTTTCCACGTAGCGACGCTGGCCTTCGGCATACAGCGTGTCAAAAACCAGGCTCGACTTGCCCGAGCCACTGGGGCCCGTGACCACCGTGAGTTCGCCGGTGCGGATGTCCAGATCCAGGTTCTTGAGGTTGTGCTGGCGTGCGCCGCGGATTCGGATCAGTCCCTGGGTCATGGAAGCAGTCTTTCGGGTGTGAGGCGGAACATTCTAGGGACCAACCGCGGCGGGCGCGCAACACGGCACAGTATCCCCGGCACCGCTGTGGTGCTTATGCTGCATTGCGGCATTCCACAGGGCACGGTGACGGTCAAAAGATGGCCTTAAGGCCGGTTCACCGTATAGACTGAAAATCAACTTAGAGAGGGGACTCCGATAAATCAATGGACCAAGCTCTGCGCCAGTGCTGCACTGGCCACACTGATCTGCACCAGCCACGCACAGATCCTGATCGGACAGACCGCCGGATATTCCGGCCAGGTCGCGGCGGGCGTCAAGGAAACTGCGGACGGTGCAATGCTGTACCTCGACGCGGTCAACGCGAAGGGTGGCGTGAACGGACAGAAAATTGAACTCGTCTCGCTGGACGACAAGTTCGACCCCAAACTCGCCGGTGAAAACGCCCGCAAGCTGATTGAAGAGCAAAACGTGCTCGCAATGTTTCTGACCCGCGGCACCCCTCACACAGAAGCCATGATCCCGCTGCTGGAGAAGAACGGAGTGGCGCTCATCGGCCCATCCACCGGCGCCATGGTGCTGCACCAGCCCGTGCGCAAATACATCTTCAACGTGCGCGCCACCTATCAGCGCGAGGCGGAAAAGGCCATGACCCACCTGGCATCCATGGGTATGACACGCATCGCGGTGGTGTATTCCGACGACAGTTTTGGTGCAGACGGCATCATCGGCGCCCAAAAAGGCCTGACCGCCAGCAAGCTCACCCCGGTTGTGCTGGAGAAGTTCAACCGTACCAAACCCGACTTTGCTCCCATTGCGGTCAAACTGGCCAGCGCCAACGCCCAGGCGGTGCTGATGGTGGCATCGGGCGCGGCGGTGGTGGATGCCGGCAATGCGTTTCGGGCAGCCGGGTCGGCCGCACAGATCGTCACGCTTTCCAACAATGCCTCCACAGGGTTCATCAAGAGCCTGGGCGCCAATGCGCGAGGGATGATCGTGACCCAGGTCTACCCCAACGAACGTGCCATGACCTACGCCATGGTGAAGGAAGCACTCGACCTGGCCAAAGCCAAGGGTCTCAGTGAGGTCAGCCCAGCCATGCTGGAAGGGTTTGCTGCCGCCAAAGTGCTGGTTGAAGGCCTCAAGCGCGCGGGCCCCAAGCCCACCCGGGAAAAAGTCCACGCCGCGCTGGAGAGCCTGCGCAAGTTTGACCTCGGTGGCCTTGAAATCAGCTACGGGCCCGACGACCATTCCGGGCTGGATTTTGCCGATCTCGCCATGATTGGCACAGACGGCAGGTTCCGCCGCTAACCGCACGGGGGGGGCTCATCTGCCCTTCAGGTATGAGTTGCTGAGGAAGCACAAAGGGCGCATGCATGCGGCCTTTGCGTTTCCTCATTACCTGGTTCTGCTCTCCGGCCTAAACTCGGACCACTGGATAGATAGGTACACGCATGAAAAAATGGAAACCCTTGTTGGCAGCTTGTGCACTGGCGGCAGGATTGGCTGGTCACAGCATGGCGCAGATCGTCGTTGGACAAACGGTGGGCGTCACGGGCTCTGCGGCCATCACCGTCAAAGAATCCATGCAGGGTGCGTCGCTGTACCTGGATTTCGTGAACGCCCAAGGAGGCGTGGGTGGCCAGAAAATTGAACTGGTGGTGCTGGACGACAAGTTCGACACCAAGCTGACGCTGGAAAACGCCCGCACCCTCATCGAGAAACACGGCGCCATTGCGCTCTTCATGACACGGGGAACCCCACACACCCAGGGCATCGTGCCGCTGCTCGACGAAGCCGGCGTGGTGCTGGTGGGCCCATCCACCGGCGCAATGGCCTTGCACAAGCCGGTGAGCCGCCACGTTTTCAATGTTCGCGCGCCCTACCAGCTCGAGGTGGAAAAAGCCATTACGCACCTCAACACACTGGGAGTTCAGCGCATCGGCGTCATTCACGTCGATGACAGCTTTGGGGCGGACGCCCTGGATGGTGCCCTGAACGGTTTCAAGGCCCAGGGCACCCAGGCCCTTTTCATTGAAAAATTTGATCGCAGCAAGCCTGATTTCAGCGCCATTGCCCCGCGTGCCGCCAAGCTGCTTCCACAAGCCGTGATCTTCATCGGCACGGGCGCCGCAGTGGTGGACGGAATCAAGGCCTTGCGCACGGCTGGTGTGTCCGGCCAGATCGTGACCCTGTCCAACAACGCCTCTGGCGGCTTCACCAAGGCCCTGGGAGATCAAGCGCGGGGCGTCGTGGTCACCCAGGCGTTTCCATCCGAGCGTTCCCTCAACTACCCCGTTATCAAGGAAGCCATGAATCTGGCCAAGGCAAAGGGCATTGACGAACTGACGCCAGCCATGGTCGAGGGCTTCATCAACGCCAAGGTGCTGGTCGAAGGCCTGCGCCGGGCAAGCCCCAAGCCAGACCGCGCCCGCATGCTGGCGGCAATGGAGGGAATGCGAAAGTTCGACCTGGGCGGCCTGGAGTTGTCTTACAGCGCCACCGACCACAGTGGACTCGCGTTCACCGACCTGTCCATCGTGGGATCGGACGGGCGCTTCAAGCGCTGAAAAGCAACTAACCCAAGCGGCGATCACTGGGCTGGGGGTATCCGAGGTGATCTGGCCCCGGGAATGCGCTCATGACGCGCCGATGGTTGGTTTGACTCCGGCCAGGTTAGCTTTCTGACCACGATGTCTTCAGAAGTCAGACGCAACTGCAGAAATAGCTGCGTTACTTTCGCTTTCGACTGGAGACTGCCCCTCTGCGCTCCGGTGAAAAATGGCCTCTTGAGCCACACAGGAAGCTGCCGTGACCCCCTGACCGCCATATTCCACCAACCAGCGCTCCGCTCGCTGCAGATACCCATCGACAACACAGCTCTGCGAGCAAGCGCACACCAATGAAAAAGGCCTTGCATCCAAAGATGCAAGGCCTTCACAGATTCCGTTTCGTCAGCTGGCAAAGCCAGCTGCCGATCGGGAATTAGAAGTTGTGGCGAACGCCCACAGCCACGGAGCTGAAGTCCACACCGTTAGCGCCAGTCATATAGCCAGCGTTGGAGCTGTTGTTCACCTTGGTGTAGTAACCGTACACCTTGGTGCGCTTGCTCAGGTTGTAGTTGTAGCCCAGGGTGAATTGGGTGGCATCGCTGTCGTTGACGTTCTTGTACTCACCTGCACGGCCAACGTTCACGTGGAACTCGGATGCACCCATGTTGTAGGCACCAACCAAGCGGATATTGTCACGCGAACCACCGTTCAGGACATAGGCGTTCTTGTCACGCTGGTAGTAACCGCCCACGGTGAAAGCACCGACGGTGTACAGGGCACGCAGACCAACCTGGTTGACGTCACCTTGCTTGCTGTAGCCAGCGCCCAGAGCCAAAGCACCCAGGTTGTAGTTAGCAGCCAGGTCGAAGGCATTCTTGCCGCCAACGGCTTGTTCGTGCATGCTCACGGCGGCTTCCAGCGTCAGGTTGCCCAAAGCAGGAGCGCGGTAAGCGATCTTGTTGGCATCGGGCATCACGTAGGCGTAGAACGCGTCCGACGACGAGCCGGTGTTGTGGTTGTGCAGGCTCACGTAGTCAGCCGTTGCATAGTAGGACTCGGCAAAGAAATTGCCCAGACGAACCATACCGAAGTTGCCAGACAGGTTCACTTCGCTTTGACGGCCGAAGAACGTCGAAGCCGCTGCGCCGGTGTCCGAATTGAAACCGCTTTCCAGCTGGAAACCAGCCTTCAGGCCGCCGCCCAGGTCTTCCGTGCCCTTGAAGCCGAAACGGGAAGAGTTGTTGAACAGGCCGGTGGTGGACACGTCGCCCACCTTTTGGCGTTCCACCGTGGTGTTAACGCGGCCGTACAGCGTGACGCTGCTTTGGGCCATTGCTGCGGTGGAGCCGGCAACAGCCAGGACAGCCAGAACAACGCGGGTCATTTTTTGCATGAGAATTCCTTTGAAACTAGTTGCCATCGATAGAAGAGGCGCACAGGTGGCTTCAGATTTTGACTGGGCCACCCAAAATGCTATGGGGCCTCGATCTTATTGCGCGTCACGTTTAAACGCACTATTTGCTGAAAGTTTGATGACACGAGTGATGCACTCCTGCAACACTCGTGCTTGCGGCGGGGTGGCCACTGCCCAACGACGGCTCTTGGGCGCATGAACGGCAAGCCGACAGAAGTGCTCCAGAATGGTGCAAGAAGCCTGTTTTGCGAGCACATCGCGCTCTCACAGGTGGGCGGATGCACCGAACGATGGCAGTTGTTGATCAGTCGTTGCCGTAGATGTCGACATCCTTGGTTTCACGAATGAACAAGGTGCCGATCACCGCCGTGACGCCCGCGATGATGATGGGATACCAGAGGCCGTTGTACATGTTGCCGGTCTGCGCCACGATGGCAAACGCCATGGTGGGGAGCAAGCCACCAAACCAGCCATTGCCAATGTGATACGGCAAGCTCATGGATGTGTAGCGTATGCGCGTGGGGAACATTTCCACCAGCATGGCAGCAATGGGGCCATACACCATGGTCACCAGAATCACCAGGTAGGTCAGGATGACAACCAGCATCACCTTGTTCATCTTGGCGGGGTCGGCATGGGCGGGATAACCTTCGGCCTTCAACGTTTCGGCCACGGCCTTCTTGAACGCTGCGTCCTTGGCCCGGGCCTCGTCGGCCGGGATGCCCCTGGATGCATAGCTGGCGATGGTGGTTTCACCTACCTTGATCACGGCCGGCGTGCCCGCGGGGGCTGCTTCGTTGTCATAGCTCACCGACCTGGCGGCCAGCACCTGCTTGGCGACATCGCAAGAGCTGGTGAACTTCGCCGTGCCCGTGGGGTTGAACTGGAAGGAACACTCGGCGGGGTCGGCCAGCACCACCACCTTGTTCCTGGCCTGTGCGGCGGCCAGATCCGGATTGGCCGCCTCGGTCAGCGCCTTGAACGCGGGGAAATACGTCAAAACAGCCAGCACACAGCCCAGCATGATGATCGGCTTGCGCCCGATCCTGTCTGACAACGTGCCGAAGACCACGAAAAACGGTGTGCCGATCAGCAGTGCCGCGGCGATCAGCAGGTTGGCTGTGACGGCATCTACCTTGAGCTGCTGCGTCAGAAAGAACAGCGCATAGAACTGCCCGGTGTACCAGACCACGGCTTGGCCGGCGGTCAGGCCGATCAGGGCCAGGATCACGATCTTCAGGTTCTTCCACTGGCCAAAAGATTCGGACAGGGGCGCCCTGGATGTCTTGCCTTCGGCCTTCATTTTCTGAAAGGCGGGCGATTCCGACAACGACAGCCGGATCCACACCGAGACGCCCAGCAGCAGGATGGACACCAGAAACGGAATGCGCCAGCCCCAGTCGCCAAATTCGGCTTCGCCCATGAGCGTGCGGGTGCCCAGAATCACCACCAACGACAGAAACAGGCCCAGCGTTGCCGTGGTCTGAATCCAGGAGGTATAGGCACCGCGTGCACCGTGCGGCGCATGTTCGGCCACGTAGGTGGCGGCGCCGCCATATTCACCGCCCAGCGCCAGGCCCTGCAACATGCGCAGCGCAATCAGGATCACCGGCGCAGCCACGCCGATGCTGGCGTAGGTGGGCAGGATGCCCACGATGAAAGTGGACAAACCCATGATCAGGATAGTGACCAGAAAAGTGTATTTGCGCCCGATCATGTCGCCCAGCCGGCCAAACACCAGTGCGCCAAAAGGCCGCACGATGAAGCCGGCGGCAAAGGCCAGCAGCGCAAAGATGAACGCCGACCCCGCATCCAGTCCGCTGAAGAACTGCTTGGCAATGATGGCGGCAAGCGAGCCATAAAGATAAAAGTCGTACCACTCGAACACGGTGCCGAGCGACGAAGCGAAGATCACATTCTTCTCTTGGGCAGACATGGGCCGCGGTGCGGGATGCTGGGTTGCCATGGTTGTCTCCTGTTCTTTTTTTATGTGAACTTGCAGGCACCGCAAGAATATTTTTGGGGCGACTATCCTTTGCGCCACTGACACCGCTCTGACGCATTTTTTTGCAGCAATTGCTGCAGAGCCTGCGCGAGTTTGCGCAGCGTCAACGGCTGTCTGTGCTCCGCATGTTTCAAGTCAATCAACACGCGGTAACAAATCAGCCCCACCGCCCTCTCACGGCCGCTGCGGTGCTCCTATCTCTGCAGCAATATCGCGGCAAAGCCCCGCGGCGTAAGCACTTGGTCAGTGCGCGTTCGCACAATCGAGACATGCGGTGCGGCATGCCGCCCCATACGACGATTGAATACACCACCTAGAGGAGAGACAGCCATGAGCGACCCGATGGTCCAGAAAATACAAAGCCATCCGAAGTACCTGGAGTTGCGCACCAAGCGCAATCGCCTGGGCATTTTCCTGACGGCACTGATGCTGATCGTTTACTACGGCTACATCGCGCTGATTGCCTTCGACAAGAAGTTCCTGGCCCAGCCCATTGGCACGGGTGTGACCACATTGGGCATCCCCATCGGCATGGGCGTGATCATTTTCACGATCGTGATCACCGCCATTTATGTGCGCCGCGCCAACGGCGAATTTGACACCCTGACCAAAGAAATCCTGAAGGACGCAGCGCAATGAACGCCATGGAAAAACGCGGGGTCAGCCTGCTGACGCTGATTGCCCTGCTCGCAGCGGGTGCCGCCCACGCGGCCGGGGCCGACCTGGGCCAATCGGCCAAACAGGCCACCAACTGGACGGCCATCATCATGTTTGGCGTCTTTGTCGCCGGCACGCTGTGGATTACCAAGTGGGCTGCGGCCAAAACCAAGTCCGCCTCCGATTTCTACACCGCTGGCGGCGGCATCACCGGATTTCAGAACGGTCTGGCGATTGCAGGCGACTACATGTCGGCGGCTTCGTTTCTGGGTATTTCAGCGGCCGTGATGGCATCGGGCTACGACGGCCTGATCTACTCCATCGGCTTCCTGGTGGGCTGGCCCATCATCACCTTCCTGATGGCCGAGCGCCTGCGCAACCTGGGCAAGTTCACCTTTGCCGACGTGGCCGGCTACCGCTTTCAGCAAGGCCCCATCCGTGCGTTTGCCGCTTCGGGCACGCTGGTGGTGGTGGCTTTCTACCTGATCGCACAGATGGTTGGTGCAGGCCAGCTCATCAAGCTGCTGTTTGGCCTGGAATACTGGATGGCCGTGGTCATCGTGGGCGCGTTGATGATGGTTTACGTGCTGTTTGGCGGCATGACTGCCACGACCTGGGTGCAGATCATCAAGGCCGTGATGCTTTTGGCGGGCGTGACCTTCATGGCCTTCATGGTGCTGGCGCAGTTCGGCTTCAGCCCCGAGGCGCTTTTTGCCAAGGGCGTTGAAGTGCGCACTGCCATTGCCGCCAACACCGGCAAAACACCCGAACAGGCCGCCCGCGCGGGCCTGGGCATCATGGGCCCTGGTGGCTTCATCAAGGACCCCATCTCGGCCATCTCTTTTGGCATGGCATTGATGTTCGGCACCGCCGGACTGCCGCACATCCTGATGCGCTTTTTCACGGTGCCCGATGCCAAGCAGGCACGCAAATCGGTGTTGTGGGCCACCACCTGGATCGGTTACTTCTATGTGCTGATCTTCATCATTGGCTTTGGCGCCATCACCCTGGTGCTCACCAACCCCGAGTTCGCAGACGTGGTCAAGGGCGTCATCCACGGCGGCGCGGGCACGGCCAACATGGCGGCCGTGCTGGTGGCCAAGTCGGTGGGCGGCAACATCTTCTATGGCTTCATCTCGGCGGTGGCGTTTGCCACCATCCTGGCCGTGGTGGCGGGCCTGACGCTCTCGGGCGCCTCGGCCGTGTCGCACGACCTGTATGCCACGGTGTTCAAAAAGGGCAAGGCCGACAGCGCCTCGGAGCTGAAGGTCTCGCGCATCACCACGCTGGCCCTGGGCCTGATTGCCGTGGTGCTGGGCATTGCCTTTGAAAAGCAGAACATCGCGTTCATGGTGTCGCTGGCATTTGCCATTGCGGCCTCGGCCAACTTCCCGGTGCTGTTCATGTCGGTGCTTTGGAAGGACTGCACCACGCGCGGCGCTGTCATTGGCGGCTTCATGGGTCTGATCTCCTCGGTGGGCCTGACCATCGTGTCGCCCTCGGTGTGGGAAGCCACGCTGGGCAATCCCGTCGGCTCGGCGCTGTTCCCCTACACCTCGCCGGCGCTGTTCTCCATGACCATCGGCTTCGTGGGCATCTGGCTCTTCTCGATCACCGACAAGAGCGCCAACGCCGCACGCGAGCGCGCCGCCTTCCCGGCGCAGCAGGTGCGTTCGGAAACCGGCTTCGGTGCCGCAGGGGCTTCGGGCCACTGACCCGGCGCGGTACAGCGCCCACCTGCAGCGCAGCGGCACCACCGCGGTGCTGCCCCCCTCAAGCCGGGCCCCAGGGTCCGGCTTTTTTCATGCCCGTGTTCAGATAAGCGCTGTAACAATTGCTATTAATAAAATAGCTTGTTGCGCTTTACAGATAAGGGCTAGAGGTCATTTTTGCTTAAACTTTGCCAACATGAAAATGGCAGCCCCGCCATCAGCCTGCGCCGTGCAACTGGCGCAGTTTGACGAAGGCCAGCGCCGCCATGACGGCGTCGTTGAGTGCGTCATGCGCTTCGCGCCGGGGAAGGCCCAGGTCGTCCATCAGGGTGGCAAAGCGCAGGTCGATGTCGGCGTTGGCGTGCTGCTGGTAGGGCGGGAGCTGCCGGAACTTGTGCTCGTAATACATCGCCGAGACTTCAATGGCGGGCTGCGGCAGGCCCATGCCCAGCATGGGCCACAGTGCCCGATTGAGCATGGCCACATCGAATTCGAGGTAGTAGCCCACCAGCGGGCGGCTGCCAATGAAGCGCAGCAGCTGGCCCAGTGCCTCTTCAATCGGCAACCCCTGGGCCACGTCTGTGCTGCGCAGGCGGTGGATGCGCACGCTGTCGGCCGGCACGCTCTTGTCGGGGCGCACCAACAGCTCCAGCCGCTCGCTGGTGAGAATGCGGTTGCCCACGATGCGCACCGCACCAATGGCGATGATTTCGTCGCTGCGCACGTTCAGGCCCGTGGTCTCGCAGTCCAGCGCCACCCATTCATCGGGCGGTGGGGGTTCCAGCACAAAGGCGTAAGCCGGGTCGGTCAGGCGGTGCAGCAGCCATTGGCGCCGCAACTGCGCCAGCCAGCCGCGCGGGCCGGTGACGGTTTTCACAACAGATCCAGCCGCAGGCGCTGGTGCAGCAGCGCCTTGAAACGCTTGACCACCGCGAGTGCATCCTTGAGCAGGTCGCGCTCTAGGCTGCTCAGGCGCTCGGGATCGACGTTGCCGGTGACCTGCCGGCCGGTGTCGAGCTCGGCCAGGCCCGCCTGCAGGCGCAGGCCCATCAGGAAGTGCAGGCTCTGCACGAGTTCATCGCCCAGCGCAGCATCCAGCACGCCGCCCTCCACCAGTGCAGCAATGCGCTCGGCGGTGCCCGTGGCGGCCACGCGCCGGGCCAGGGCCAGGCTGCGCACGCCGTGAACGATGGGAAAGATGCCTGCCTTTTTCAGGCTGATGGCACGGCCTTCGTCGCCCAGGCCAAACAGGCGGCTCCACCAACCGGCAGGGCCGCCAAAGTTGTCCACCGCAGAGGCGAATCGCGCCAGCACAACGTCGTTGTCGATGGCTTGCGCCGCGACACTCTCGCGCACGACGGCCAGCAGCGCGGCATCGCCCGCCACCGCGTGCGCATCCAGAAAAATGGCCAGCTGCATGAGGCTGTCGCCCACGGGCTGCATCAGCCACTGGCGCACGCGCTGGCTCAAGGTGCTGACCGTGCCGCGCCAGTCGGGGTTGCTGACCATGATGCGGCCGGGGCATTCGGGGTAGCCAAAGCTCGCCAGCACCTCCGAAAAGCGCTGGCAAATGGCTTCCAGGTCGGGCGGCGGCACATAACCGTCGCGCAGCACCAGGCCGTTGTCCTGGTCGGTCTTGAGCAACTGCTCGCCGCGCCCTTCGCTGCCCATGACGAACAGGCAGCTGTTGTCCACCAGATCGGCGGGCGCCACCATGTGCCAGGCGCGCTCGAACAGCCGGGCGTTGAGCTGCTGCACCAGCTTGGCCATGAGGCCGATGCGCGTGCCCCCGCGGTGCAGCGCTGAGATCAGCCGCGTGATCTGCGCCGCCGCCTGCGCCAGTGCGGGCAGGTCCTGGGCATGTTCGATCTGCACTGTGATGAGGTGCGAGTGGTTGGCCAGAAAGCTGAACAGGTCGAGCGCTTCGAGGATGCCACGCACCTGGCCGTTGTCCTCTACCACCACCAGCCGGTGCACGCGCTGGCGCAGCAGCAGCGCCATGGCATCGCCCAGTTGGTCGGATGGGCGCACGGTGACCACCGGGCCGCTGGCCAGCTCGCCCACGGCCAGCTGGTCCAGCGGGCGGCCATCGAGGATGGCGCGCTGCAGGCTGGTGTTGGTGAAGATGCCCAGCCCGCCGCCAGGCACGTTGTTCAGCCCCGTGACCAGCACATTGGTGGTGCGCTGCGCCTGGAACAGGCGCACCACCGAAACAATGTCGGTACCTGCATCGACCGTGTGCGCCGGGCGCAGGTACGCCTGGTCTACGCGCGCCAGGGTGAGCGACTGCAGCTCGTGCTGGTCGGCGCGCTGCGCGAGCGCACTGAGTTTTTGGCCCAGGTCAGAAAAAAGCAGTGCGCCAAAGGTGGTGTTGCGCGCGATGAGTTCATTGACCGCCTCGCGGGCGAGCTGGTAGGCCACCACCTCCTCGGCGGCCACAAAGCGGCTGCCCACGCGCCCGGTCATCAGGCCGCAGCCGTCAAAGCAATCGTCCGGCCCGTACGTGGCCAGCACCTCGTCGCCCTCGGTCTGCGTGACATAGCCCTTGATGATGACAAACAGGTGGGTGGGCACCACCCCCACGTCCAGCACCACGGCACCTTCCGGGAAATAGGCAATGTCCACGCTGGCGCGCACCAGACGCTGCTCGTCCGGGGTCAGGCAGTCAAACGGCGAGGCGGCGAAGTTGAAGGCATTGGGCATGGTGGGGCGATGGAAGAGCCGCTAACGGGACTCAGACCCCGCCATTCAACCGGGCAGGCCTTGCGCCACGCTTGCAGCAGCGTCCCAGTCGTGCCCGAACCAGGTGTCGCCTTCCAGACAGGCGCGCAGCATGGGCAGGCTGTCGAAGCCCCAGAAAACCTTGCCATCGACCTCGAAGGCGGGCACACCAAACACGCCGCGCGCGGCGGCCGCATCGGTGTTGCTGCGCAGCAGCGCCTTGGCGCGTGCGCCATCGGCGTCGTCGGGTTGCAGCTGCGCCTCCAGCGCGGCGGCCAGGTCGGTGAGGCGCTGTGCATCCAGGGCATCGTGACCGCCCTGCCACACATGGCGCAGCAGCGTGCCCGCGACAAAGCGGTTGACGCTGCCGTCACGGCTGCAGGCCAGGGCCTGGCGCAACAGCGGCAGCGGGCTGAACGGGTGGCGCGCCGGCATCTGCAGGCCTACGCCCAGCGAATGGCCCAGCCAGGAGACATGGCGATAGGTCCAGTCACGCTTCGGAGCAATGCCCGCCGGCCCCGGGTTGCCATGCTGCTTGAGCAGCGCGCCCAGCAGCACCGGACGGTATTCCACGCTGTAGCTCAGGCCCTCCAGCACCTCGGGCAGGCGCTCGAAGGCGAGCCAGGCGTAGGGCGAAACGACGTCGAGGTAGAACGTGATGTGCTTCATGTCGGATCCTTGGCAACGGCTTCAGGGGGAAATGGCATTCCAGCACGCTGCGCCAGCCGCGCCCAGATGGCCAGGCGCTCGGCGCTGTCGGCCAGCGCCCAGGCGCGAATCTCGGGGATGGTGCGAAAGCACCCTTCGCAGCGGCTGCGGTCTTCGGTCATGCGGCACACCGAGATGCAGGGCGAGGGTATCACCTCGTCAGAATCTGCATCAAAATAGCCCGCAGCGCTTAACAGCTGTGCGCGAGCAGCTATTGCTTCTGTAGCACTCATACCGCCACCGCCTCTTGCACCACATCCACCACGGGGGCCCCGGTCAAGCGCTGCAGGTCGCCCGGGTGCAACGGAAACACGCCACGCGGGTGCCCGGCCGCCGCCCACACCACGTCAAAGCGCAGCAGGTCGCGGTCGATCAGCGTGACCGGTTTCGTGGCATGCGCAATGGGCGCAACACCGCCAATCGAGAAGCCTGTGCGCTCCTTCACAAACCCGGCGTCGGCACGGCCGATCTTGCCCACATGGGCCTCGACCTTCTTTTCGTCCACGCGCCGGTCGCCCGAGGTGATGACGAGCACGGCCACGTCGTCTGCCTTGCGCCGAAAGATGATGCTCTTGGCAATCTGCCCTAGCGCCACGCCCAGCGCATCGGCCGCCTGCTGCGCGGTGCGCGCGGCGTCGTCGAGCATGCGCGGCATGTGCACATGGCCCTGCGCCTGCAGCGCTGCCACCACGCGCTGCACACCTTCGGGCAGGCCCTGAAGTTCGGCTCCACACATATCCGTCACCCCGCGCGCTTGTTGAGCACGGCCACGGCCACACGCGAGTTGGGTTTGCGGCCCAGGTAGTCGCTGATGTAGGCGCCTGCATCCACGAGCTTGTCGAGATCGATGCCGGTTTCAATGCCCATGCCATGCAGCATGAAGACCACGTCTTCGGTGGCCACGTTGCCGGTGGCACCCTTGGCGTAAGGGCAGCCGCCCAGACCTGCCACGGAAGCCTGGAAGTTCCACACCCCCAGTTCCAGCGCGGCCAGCGTGTTGGACAACGCCTGGCCGTAGGTGTCGTGAAAATGGCCCGAGATCGCGTCGATGCCGAAATGCTGCAGCGTGGCCTCGATGGCGCGCTGCACCTTGCGCGGCGTGCCCACGCCAATGGTGTCGGCCACGTCCACGCGCTGCACGCCAATGCCCTTCATCAACCCTGCCAGGTAAGCCACCTGCTGCGGTGCAATCTCGCCCTCGTAGGGGCAGCCCACGGTGCAGCTCATGGCGCCGCGCACGGCAATGCCAGCGGCCAAGGCTGCTTCGACCACGGGTGCAAAGCGTTCGATGCTTTCCGCAATGGAGCAGTTGATGTTTTTCTGGCTGAAGGCCTCGCTGGCCGATCCGAACACCACGATCTCGTCGGGCTTATCGAGCACCGCCGCCTCATAACCTTTGAGATTGGGCGTCAACACCGAATACGCCACGCCCGCCTGGCGCGCGACGCCTTCCATGACCTCGTGGTTATCGGCCATCTGTGGCACCCACTTTGGAGACACGTAGCTGGTGACCTCGATCTCTTTCAGGCCCGCCTGCTGCAAGCGGTGCACCAGCTCGATCTTGACGGCGGCAGGCACGGGGGTCTTTTCGTTTTGCAGGCCATCGCGGGGGCCAACGTCGATGAGGTGAACGCGGGAGGGAATGCTCATGGGGGCTACCAGATGAAGAGGTCAGGAAAATTTCTCATTGTCCAGCGAGTACTGGGCCAGGGCCACCTCATATCGTGCCAGACCATTCTCCGGACGCGCCATCAGCGGCCCACAGTGCCCGAGCTTTGTACTTCCTGCCGCAGCAGGGCCACCATCTCCTGCGCCGCCAGCGACAGGGGTCGCCCGCGCAGAGTGATCAGCCCGATGGGCCGGTGCAGCACAGGCGCCTTGAGTGGACGCGTGACCACCTCGGGCCTGCGCACGACCTGGGCAGCCAGCTCGGGCAACGCACTCACGCCCAACCCCGCCGCCACCATGGCCGCGATGGTGGCCAGGTGTTCCACCTCGTAGCGCGGCGCAAAGCGAATGCGGTGGGTCAGCAAGGCCTCTTCTGCATATTGCCGCACGCTGGTACCTGCGGGCATGGAAATGTGCGGCAGCTCGGCCACATCCGCCCAGGCGATGGCACTGCGCGCCCGTGCCAGCAGGTGCGTGCGTCCCATCAACAGCACAAAGCGGTCGGACACCAGCGGGGTGTAGTCCAGGTCTGCATAGGCGGGGTTGGCGGCCGTGAGGGCAAAGTCGACCCGCCCGGCGCGCACCATGTCAAACGCCGGGCCGGCCAGGCTGTCAAACAGCTCCAGCTGCACGCCCGGATGCTGCGCAGCAAACCGGGCAAACGCGCGCGGTACGGCCCCGGCTGCCAACGACGGCAGCGCCGCCAGCGCAATGCGGCCCACCTGCAGTTGCGCTACCTCCTGCACGCGGCGCACGGTCTCCTCCATCTGGTGGCGCAAAAATCGGGTTTGCTCGGCAAACACCTCGCCCGCCAGCGTGAGCTGCACGGTGCGCGTGGTGCGCTCAAACAGCCGCACGTCCAGCATTTCCTCCAGCCGCGCCACCGTGCCCGACACCGCCGACTGCGACAGGTGCACCTGCAGGGCCGTGCGCCGAAAGCTCAGCGTCTCGGCCAGCGACAAGAACACATCCACCTCGCGGGCGGACCAATTAATCTTCATGGCCGATCAGTCTATCGAAAAAGACGGCTAGACCGCGCAATGCAGGCCACCTAGACTGAATTGAAATGCAAGCACATCGCTTGAGCAGCTTGACAACGACAAGGAGACACGATGGACAACAGTTCGCCGCGTAACGCGCGCACCGTGGTGGTGGGCGGAGGCACCATGGGGGCCGATGTAGCCGTGGTCCTGGCCCGGGGCGGCGCGCAGGTCACGGTGGTGGACCCCCACGCCGCACGCCGCGACCACGTGTTGCCCCACATTGCGCAAGAGCTGGCCGCCGCGGGCCAGGCCACCCATGCCGGCCCGGTGCAGGTGTGCGCCAGCCTGCAGGACGTGGACTGGAGCGGCGTGGTGCTGGTGGTCGAATGCATCACCGAGCGACTGGCCGCCAAGCAAAAGTTGTTTGCCGAGCTGGAAGCTGTGGCGCCCCTCAACGCCGTACTGGCCAGCAACAGCTCAGGCTTTCCCATCAGCGCCATCGCCCACGGCCTGGCCACGGCACAGCGCATGCTGGGCTTGCACTTCTTCATGCCCGCGCACCTGGTGCCGCTGGTGGAGGTGGTGCTGGGCGAGCGCAGCGACCCGGCGCTGGGCACCTGGCTACACGCCTTCATGCGCGGCTGCGGCAGCGTGCCGGTGCTGGTCAAGAAGGACAAGCCGGGCTTTCTGGCCAACCGCATGCAACACGCCTTGTCGCGCGAGGCGTTTGCGCTTATCGACGAAGGCATTGCCTCCCCCGAGGACGTGGACGCCGCCGTGCGCTTTGGTTTTGGCTTCCGCTTTCTGGCGGCCGGGCCGGTGCTGCAGCGCGACCACGCGGGTATCGAGGTGCATACCGCTGCCGCAGCCACCATGTACCCCACGCTGTCGAACACCGACGTACCCGCCCAGGCCCTGCGCGACAAGGTGGCCCAGGGCACCCTGGGCATGAAGACGGGCAAGGGCTTTTTTGACTGGCCCGATGACCGCAAGCAAGCCGAACGCGCGCGCTACGACGCGCTGCTGCGCCAGGGCCTGGCCCTGCTGGCCAGCGAGTTGCCCACCATTGAGCCCCCCACCGATACCTCATCGACAGACACCCCATCGACCACCGGAGCCCGCTCATGAGTGCATCGCCCACCACCCACAACCAATGGACCGACCCGCTGATCGTGACCGTGGCGCCCAACGGTGCCTACAAACAGCCCGCCGACCACCCGGCCGTACCCATCACGCCAGCCACGCTGGCCACCACGGCCAAGTCCTGCCTGGACGCAGGAGCCGCGATGCTGCACATGCACATCCGCGATGCGCAGGGCCGCCATAGCCTCGATGTGGAGGGCTACCGCGAGGCCCAGCGCGTGGTACGCCAGGCCGTAGGCGATGCCATGGTGATCCAGATCACCAGCGAGGCCGCAGGCGTCTACCAGGCACCGGCGCAGATCGCCATGGTCGAAGCCCTGCAACCCGAGGCCGTGTCCATCGGCCTGCGCGAAATCGACAAGCCCGAGATTGGCGAGGCAGGTCTGCAGCGCTTTTTTGCCGACCTGGCGCAGCGCCACACCATGGTGCAGGTCATCCTGTACGACGTGCCCGACCTGCGCCGCTGGCAGGCGCTGCGCGCCAGTGGCGTAGTGCCCGACGCCGCCTGGTTCCTGCTGTTTGTGCTGGGCCGCTACAGCGCGGGGCAGACCTCCAGTCCGCGCGACTTGCTGCCGTTCCTGGCCGCCCACGAAGGCCCAGAGCCCTGGGCCGTGTGCGCCTTTGGTGCTGCAGAAAACACCTGCATCACTGCTGCCACGCTGTTTGGCGGCCACGCGCGCGTCGGCTTTGAAAACAACCTGCTGTGCAAGGACGGCAGCGTGGCCCCCGACAACACCGCGCTGGTACGCCAGGCCGTCGAAGCAGCCGCCGCGCTGGGCCGCCCGCTGGCAACAGCCGCTGACATCCGGCAGCGCTTTGGCGCAGGCTGAGCGGCACCGCCGCGCAACAGACCACATCTATTGACATCAACCCGCAGCAGACGGGCCTTATCCATCCCCACAGGAGACAGACATGCACCACCGCCACCTTCCCTCATCGATGCCTCGCACCACCCGGCGCGCCGTGCTGCACGCGGCACTTGCCGTACCCCTGGCCCTGGGCATCGCAGGTCAGGCCGCTGCACAAACAGCGGCCACCGCCTTCCCCAGCAAAACCATCCGCTTTGTGGTGCCCTACCCACCCGGTGGCCCCACCGACCTGATGGCCCGCATGTTGCAGCCCGAGCTGCAAAGCCGCCTGGGCGTGACCGTGGTGGTGGACAACAAGGGCGGGGCCGGTGGCAATACCGGGAGCGCCGAAGTGGCCAAGCAGGCACCGGCCGACGGCCACACGCTGCTGCTGGCCGCCAGCGGCCCGATGGCAGTCAACCCATCGCTGTACGCCAGCATGCCGTTCAACCCGCTGACCGATCTGGCGCCGGTGATCCAGCTGTCGGCATTCCCGCTGGTACTTGAAGTTCACCCCTCGCTGGGCGTCAAGACACTGGCCGAGTTCCTGGCCATGGCCAAGGCCGGCAAGCCGGTGCTGAGCTACGCGTCCGCCGGCAACGGCACGCCACAGCACCTGGCGGGCGAACTGTTCAACACCACGGCAGGCGTGAAGATGGGGCACATCCCCTACCGGGGAGCGGGCCCCGCGCTCAACGACCTGATCGGCGGGCAGGTGAACGTGATGTTCGACATCGTTGGCAGCTCGCTGCCCCACATCCAGGCGGGCAAACTCATACCGCTGGCCGTCACATCGGGCGAACGCGCCAAGGTGCTGCCCAACGTGCCCACCATGGCCGAGGCCGGCATTGCGGGTTACCAGATCACGGGCTGGCACGGCATTGCGGTGCGCGCTGGCACACCCCAGGCCACCATCGACAAGCTCAACGCCACGGTCAACGCCATCTTCAAGGAGCCCGCATTCCGCGCCAAGTGGGAGGCCATCGGCACCCCCGTGGTGGCGGGCAGCGCAGCCGACTTTGGCGCGCTGATCAAGGCCGATGCACAGCGCCTGGGCAAGCTCGTGCGTGATGCTGGCGTAACAGTGGATTGACCGCCACGCGGCGAGCTGGCGCGGCTCAGTAGCCGCGCGCGGGGTTCACTACACCCGCCACGGCCTCGCCCCGCTGTAGCGCGACCATCTTGCGCGCGATCTGGGCAATACTCTCTTCGCGCAGCGTACGCGCCGAGGTATGGGGCGTGATGGTGATGCGCGGGTGGTTCCAGAACGCGTGGCCCGCGGGCAGCGGCTCGGTACGAAACACATCGAGCGTGGCACCGGCCACATGGCCGCTGTCGATAGCTGCGAGCAGGTCTTCGTCCACCAGATGCGCGCCGCGCGCTACGTTGATCACGTACGCGCCGGTCTGCAGGCGGCTCAGCGCGTCCTTGTTGATCACGTCGGTCGTGTCAGGCGTGAGGGGCAGCAGGTTGACCAGCACACGGCTGGCGCCCAGAAAGTCGTTGAACTGCTCCGCACCCGTGAAGGCGCGCACGCCATCAATGGCCTTGGGGCTGCGACTCCAGCCGTTGACGGGAAAATCAAACTGCGCCAGGGCCTTGGCCACGCGCTCGCCCAGCACGCCCAGCCCCATCACGCCCACGGCAAAGTCCTGGCGCAGGCGCGGCTTGCGGTAGGCCCATTGGCCCGCACGCATGCTGGCCTCGTATTGGTCGAACTCCCGAAAATGGCGGATGACGGCGTGGCACACGTATTCGGCCATCTGCACGGCCATGCCCGCATCGTCCAGGCGCACCACGCGGGCACCCTGCGGCAGGCGGCGCTGCAGCAGCGCATCCACGCCCGCGCCAATGTTGAACAAGGCCTTGATGCCCTGCTGCTCATCCATGAACTGCTGGGGCGGTGCCCAGACGACGGCGTAATCGGCGACCGGGGCGCCGGGCTCCCACACAGAAAGCTCAGCGCCGGGCAGCGCAGCGGACAGCCCCTGGAGCCAGGGCTCGGCCTTGGTATCGGTACAACAAAAGGTGATTTTCATGGCGCCCGAGGTTAACGCCATTGCGACGCGCGCGCAGCAAGGCAAGGCGTGCACCCTTTGCCGCACCCGGTCATGTTCAGGCCTTGTCGGCAACAACCAGTTTGAGCAGCTCGGCCCCTTCGGTGACCTGGTCGCCAGGCGCGTACAGCAGCTCTTGCACCACGCCGTCGGCCGGGGCGGCGATGGTGTGCTCCATCTTCATGGCTTCCATCACCGCCAGGGGCTGGCCCTTGGTCACGGCGTCACCCGCCTTCACGGCAAACGACACCACCTTGCCCGGCATGGGCGCGGTGAGGCGCCCGCCCTCGGCCGCTGCCTCGCCCGAGTGGGCCAGCAGGTCGATGGCGGTGATCTGCGTGGCACCCAGCGGGGTAAACACATGGTCCACCTCGCCCTGTGCATACACAGCGGCGCGCGTGCGCTGGCCGGCAAACTGCAACTCGATGCCCTGCGCCACAGCGTTGAACACCAACGGGCCGGCCACGGCGGCATCGCCCTCGCCTACCGCCAGGTGCAGGCTGCCGCCGCGCTCGTAGGTCAGCAGCGCCTTGGCATGTTCATCGCCAAATTCAAACTCGAAGCGGCGCTGCACCACGCCATGCGTGTGAAAACCGTCGCGGCGGCTGAAGGGGTCCACGCCCTCGCTGGCGCGTTCGTTCAGCAGCGTTTGCGCTACGGCCGCCGCAGCGGCCAGCGGCAGGCCCACGGGTTCCTGGTGGAACAGCACGGCCTGCTCACGCTGAATGAGGGCGGTATCGAGCTCGGCCTGGGCAAACGAATCGGTGCGGGCAACGCGGCGCAGGAACTGCACGTTGGTCGCCAGGCCCACGATGTGGGTCTGCGCCAGGGCTTCATCGAGCCGCGCCAGGGCTTGCTCGCGCGTGTCGCCATGCACGATGAGCTTGGCCACCATGGAGTCGTAGAACGGGCTGATCGCATCGCCCTGGCGCACGCCGGAATCGACGCGGACCGCACCCCGCTCGAAGGTCACGCACTCAGGCAGCACGTACACATTGAGCGCGCCGGTGGCGGGCAGGAAGTTGTTGTCGGGGTTCTCGGCGCAAATGCGTGCCTCGATGGCGTGGCCGTGGATGCGCAGGTCTTCCTGCTTCAGTGGCAGTGGCTCGCCCGAGGCCACACGCAGCTGCCACTCCACCAGGTCGAGGCCCGTGATGGCTTCGGTCACGGGGTGTTCCACCTGCAGGCGGGTGTTCATCTCCATGAAGTAGAACTTCATCTGCTCGGGTGCGTCGTAGCCGCCGGGCTGCTCCACGATGAACTCCACCGTGCCTGCGCCCACGTAGTTCACGGCGCGGGCTGCGGCCACGGCGGCCTCGCCCATGCGGGCGCGCAGCTCGGGCGTCATGCCGGGGGCGGGGGCTTCTTCCAGCACCTTTTGGTGGCGGCGCTGCACCGAGCAGTCGCGCTCGAACAGGTACACGCAGTTGCCGTGCGTGTCGCCAAACACCTGGATCTCGATATGGCGGGGGCGCTGCACATATTTCTCGACCAGCACCGCATCGTCGCCAAAGCTGTTGATGGCCTCGCGCTTGCACGATTCGAGTGCTGCGGCAAAGTCCTCGCTCTTGTCCACCGCGCGCATGCCCTTGCCACCACCACCCGCGCTGGCCTTGATGAGCACCGGGTAGCCAATGCGGTCGGCCTCGCGCTGCAGCAGCGCGGGGTCCTGGTCGGCACCGTGGTAGCCGGGCACCAGGGGCACCTGGGCCTGCTCCATCAGGCGCTTGGACTCGGCTTTGAGCCCCATGGCGTTGATGGCGCTGGCGGGTGGGCCGATGAAGACCAGGCCCGCGTCGGCACAGGCCTGGGCGAAGTCTTCGTTCTCGCTCAGAAAGCCGTAGCCCGGGTGGATGGCCTGCGCGCCCGTGGCTTTGGCGGCGTCGATGATGCGTTCCCAGCGCAGATAGCTGTCCTTGGGTGCACTGCCGCCGATGTGCAC
Organism: Acidovorax sp. 35-64-16; assembly: GCF_002281195.1. Classification (NCBI taxonomy): domain Bacteria; kingdom Pseudomonadati; phylum Pseudomonadota; class Betaproteobacteria; order Burkholderiales; family Comamonadaceae; genus Acidovorax; species Acidovorax sp. 35-64-16. The sequence goes on from NZ_NCFM01000008.1 coordinate 88,446, forward strand.
AGCCTCGTCGCACACGGCCACATGCTTGGCACTGGCGTCAGCATCGGAATACACGGCGACGGTCTTCACGCCCAAGCACTTGGCCGTGGCTGCTACACGGCAGGCGATCTCCCCGCGATTGGCAATCAGAATCTTTTTGAACATTTAGGCCACCTTGGCAGAACCAGAAAAGAAAGAGGAAAGGCGCCGCACCACGGCGCGCAGAAACTTGAACAGCACCACCAGCAGCAGTACCGACACGATCACCATCACCACCAGGGCGATGCCAAAGGCCACGGGGTACTGCGTGGCCAGCCACACCACTGCCACGACCAGGCCGTCCTCAAAGAACGACAGGCCCCAGTTGGAGAAAGGCTCGGGCGAGGTGTTCACGGCGGCGCGCGTGGTCATCTTGGTTGCCAGCGCCGTGGCCGAGAGCGAGCCACCCAACAGCCCTGCCGCAATTGCCATCGTGGCGTTGTCGGCGCCAAAGACGCCGAAGGCCAGCGCGGCACCTGCGGGCACGCGGATGAAGGCGTGCACTGCATCCCAGGCACTGTCCAGCCAGGGCACCTTGTCGGCAAAAAACTCCACCATCAGCATGAAGCCGCTGACCATCAGCACCACAGGGTGCTGCAGCATGGCCAGGCCGGGCGGCAAGGGCATCCACCCCAGCACACCCATCATGCCGACCAGAAACACCACGGCATACAACCGAAAGCCGCTGGCCCAGCCCAGCGCGGCGGCCAGCGCCAGCAGGCTGGGCATGTCGAGCTGCGCGGTGGCACGCGCCGCACCCTCAGCCACACTGCGCGCCGCGCCCGCGTCCACATGCAGCCCCACGGTGTGAAGCCACTGGACGATGGCGAGCCAGAGTTGGTCCATGGTTGTTCAGGCGTATCGCTGAGGGCTCAGACCAGCAACCACGCGGGTTTGCGCTTTTGCAGGAAAGACTGCACGCCTTCCTTGCCCTCATCGCTCGCGCGGATGTCGGCAATGCCCTGCACCGTGGCGGCAATCAGGCCTGCATTGATCTCGCGCTCGGCCACATCCATGACGAGCTTCTTGCAGGCGCGCACGGCGTTGGGGCTGGCGCTGGTGAGGGCCTTGAGCAGTTCGTCCACCTTGGCGTCGAGTTGGTCGGTCGCCACCACCTCGTGCACAAAACCGATGCGCAGCGCATCAAACGCACCAAAACGCTCGGCCGTGAGGAAATAACGGTGCGCCGCCCGTGCGCCCATGGCGCGGATCACATAGGGGCTGATGGTGGCGGGGATGAGGCCGAGCTTCACCTCGCTGAGGCAAAACCCCGCCGTGTCCACCGCCACCGCCATGTCGCAGGCGGCCACCAGGCCCATACCGCCTGCGTACACATCGCCCTGCACGCGGGCTATTGTTGGTTTGGGGCATTCGTAGATCACGCGCAGCATCTCGGCCAGCTTGGCGGCATCGGCGACGTTTTCATCGCGCGTGTAGTCGGCCATGCGGCGCATCCAGTTGAGGTTCGCGCCTGCGCAGAACGCGGGCCCCTCGGCCGCCAGCACCACGGCGCGCACATCGGCACGGGCACCCACCTCGGTGAAGGCCGCCGTGATTTCGGCAATGACCTCGTCGCTGAAGGCATTGCGCACCTCGGGCTGGGTCAGGGTGATGGTGGCGCGGGGGCCTTCGTAGCGGATGGAAAGGGCTGCCATGGTCTTCCTCACATGCGGAACAGGCCGAACTTAGTGTCTTCAATCGGCGCGTTGCGCGTGGCCGCCAGGCCCAGCGCCAGCACGCGGCGGGTGTCGGCGGGGTCGATCACGCCGTCGTCCCACAGGCGCGCGGTGGCGTAGTAGGGGTGGCCCTGGTCTTCGTACTGGCGGCGGATGGGGGCCTTGAAGGCTTCTTCGTCCTCCATGCTCCACTGGCCACCCTTGGCCTCGATGCCGTCGCGCTTGACGGTGGCCAGCACCTCGGCGGCCTGGTCGCCGCCCATCACGCTGATGCGCGCGTTGGGCCACATCCACAAAAAGCGGGGGCTGTACGCGCGGCCGCACATGCCGTAGTTGCCCGCGCCAAAGCTGCCGCCGATGATGATGGTGAACTTGGGCACGCTGGCCGTGGCCACGGCCGTGACCATCTTGGCGCCGTTGCGCGCGATGCCTTCGTTTTCGTACTTGCGGCCCACCATGAAGCCGGTGATGTTCTGCAGGAACACGAGCGGAATCTTGCGCTGGCAGCACAGCTCGATGAAGTGCGCCCCCTTCAAGGCCGACTCGCTGAACAAAATGCCGTTGTTGGCGATGATGCCGACCATCATGCCCTCGATGCGCGCAAAGCCGGTGACCAGCGTGGTGCCGTAGCGCGCCTTGAACTCGTCGAATTCGCTGCCATCGACGATGCGGGCAATGATCTCGCGCACATCAAAGGGCTTGCGCGTGTCCACAGGGATCACGCCGTACAGTTCTTCTGCTGCAAATTGAGGAGCTACCGGCGCTTGATCTGCGGGCGTTGGAGCCTTGTTTTTATTCAAATTTCGCACTGCATTGCGCGCCAGTTGCAGGGCGTGCATGTCGTTTTGCGCCAGGTGGTCGGCCACGCCCGACAGGCGCGTGTGCACGTCGCCGCCGCCCAGGTCTTCGGCCGTGACGACCTCGCCCGTCGCAGCTTTGACCAGCGGCGGGCCACCCAAAAAGATGGTGCCCTGGTTCTTCACGATGATGGATTCGTCGCTCATCGCCGGCACATAGGCGCCGCCCGCCGTGCAGCTGCCCATGACCACGGCGATCTGCGAGATGCCCAGTGCGCTCATGTTGGCCTGGTTGAAGAAGATGCGGCCAAAGTGGTCGCGATCAGGAAACACCTCGTCCTGGTTGGGCAGGTTGGCGCCGCCCGAGTCCACCAGGTAAATGCACGGCAGGTGGTTTTGCTGCGCCACTTCCTGGGCGCGCAGGTGTTTTTTGACGGTGAGGGGGTAGTAGGTGCCGCCCTTCACGGTGGCGTCGTTGCACACGATCATGCAGTCCACTCCGCTCACGCGCCCGATGCCTGCAATCAGGCCCGCGCCGGGGGCGTCGTTGTTGTACATGTTCAGTGCGGCCAGCGGTGCCAGCTCCAAAAACGGCGTGCCGGGGTCGAGCAGCATTTGCACGCGCTCGCGCGGCAGCAGCTTGCCGCGCGCCACATGCTTGGCGCGTGCGGCCTCGCCGCCGCCCAGGGCGATCTGGTCGAGCTGGGCGCGCAGGTCATTCACCAGCGTGCGCATGGCCGCAGCGTTGGCCAGAAAGTCGGCCGAGCGGGCGTTGAGTTGGGTGTCGAGAATGGTCATGCTGTAGTACTTCTTTGTTTCACGCCGTTTTGGCTTCGACCAGGCCCAGCTGGTCCGTCATCTCGTCGCGGATCTTGAACTTCTGAATCTTGCCGGTCACCGTCATCGGGAAAGCAGCCACAAAGCGGATATAGCGCGGCACCTTGTAGTGCGCAATCTGGCCCTTGCAGAAGGCGCGGATGTCATCTTCCGTCGGCTTGGTGCCGGGCTTGGCGATGATCCAGGCGCAGAGTTCTTCGCCGTATTTGGGGTCGGGCACGCCCACCACCTGCACGTCCTGCACCTGCGGGTGGCGGTACAGAAACTCTTCAATCTCGCGCGGGTAGATGTTTTCGCCGCCACGGATCACCATGTCCTTGATGCGGCCCACGATGTTGACGTAACCCTCGGGGTCCATGGTGGCGAGGTCACCGGTGTGCATCCAGCCATCGGCGTCGATGGCTTCGCGCGTCTTGGTCTCGTCGCCCCAATAGCCGTGCATCACCGAATAACCCTTGGTGCAGAACTCGCCGCGCTGACCCCGGGGCACCACGGCGCCGGTTTCGGGGTCCACAATCTTGATCTCCAGGTGCGGCTGCACCTGGCCCACGGTGGAGACGCGTTTTTCCAGCGGCGTATCGGTGCTGCTCTGGCAGCTCACGGGGCTGGTCTCGGTCATGCCGTAGGCGATGGTGATCTCGCGCAGGTTCATCTGCTCCACCACGCGCTTCATCACCTCGGTGGGGCACGGCGAGCCCGCCATGATGCCGGTGCGCAGGCTACCCAGGTCAAATTCGGCAAAGCGCGGGTGGTCCAGCTCGGCGATGAACATGGTGGGCACGCCGTGCAGTCCAGTGCATTTTTCGTCCTGCACCGTTTGCAGCACGGTGAGCGGGTCGAACCCGTCGTTGGGGTAGACGATGGCCGAGCCGTGCGTGAGGCACGCCAGGTTGCCCAGCACCATGCCAAAGCAGTGGTACAGCGGCACGGGGATGCACAGGCGGTCGTCGGGCGTGAGCTTCATGCACTCGCCAATGAAGAAGCCGTTGTTCAGGATGTTGCGGTGCGTGAGCGTGGCACCCTTGGGAAAGCCCGTGGTGCCGCTGGTGAACTGGATGTTGATGGGGTCGGTGGCGCGCAAGGTGGCAGCCACCTGGGCGATGCGGGGGTCGGCCGCATTGCCGCGCGCCATCAGGTCGGAAAAGCGCAGCAAGCCCGGCTCTTCGCCACCCACGCCGGGCTCGTCGATCCACACCACGGTGTTCAGGTGCGGCAATTGCAGCGCCTCCAGCTGGCCCGGCGTGCCATGCACCCACTCGGGCGCCAGCTCGCGCAGCATGCCCAGGTAGTCGCTGGTCTTGAAGCGCGCCATGGTCACCAGCAGCTTGCAGCCCACCTTGTTGAGTGCATATTCCACCTCCGAGGTGCGGTAGGCGGGGTTGATGTTGACCAGCACCAGGCCCACCTGCGCGGTGGCCAGCTGCATCAGCACCCATTCGGCGTTGTTGTGCGACCAGATGCCCACGCGGTCGCCAGGCACCAGGCCCGTGCCCAGCAGCGCGCTGGCCAGGCGGTGCGCCTCGGTCTGCAGGCTGCGGTAGGTGTAGCGCAGCCCCTGGTGCCGGCTCACCAGCGCCTCGCGCTCGGGCTGGCGGGCCACCATGTCGGCAAAAAAGGCGCCAATGGTCTGCTCGATCAGGGGAACCTCGGTGGCACCGCAGGCGTAGCTGTCTGCGGGCGGTGCATTGTTCTGTGCGGCTGCAATCGTCATGGTCTTGTCTCCTGGGTCGCGCACCGGAGCACACAAAGGGTGGCGCCCCTCAAGCATAGAAGCCTCGTCCCGCTCCGGGTTGCCACAAAGGTTGCAAATCGTGCCACGGCTGGGGCACACTGTGCACCGTGAAATCCCTTGCCCCGTCTCATGATTCCCCTGTGCAACCGCTTGTCGCCGCAGGCGCACCGGCCGCTACGCCCATTGCGTTTGTGCGCGCCATTGCATTGGCTTACGAAAGAAGGGGCCTGAGCCCCCACCGCGCACTGGCCCAGGCACAAATTGCGCCGCAGCTGTTGCAAGACGACAGCGCCCGCATCACCGCCTGGCAGATGGAGCAGATCTCTGATGCCGCCATGCAAGAGCTGGACGACGAAGCCCTGGGCTGGTTCAACCGCCGCCTGCCCTGGGGCAGCTACGGCATGCTGGCGCGCGCGTCCATCAGCTCGCCCACACTGCAGGTCGCCCTGGCCCGCTGGTGCCGCCACCACGGCCTGCTGGCGGACGACATTGCGCTGCACATCACTACCCAGGGCGAGACCGCCACCCTGGCGATCACCGAGGCCCGCGACCTGGGCGCGCTGCGCGAGTTCTGCCTGGTATCCGTGCTGCGCAATGCCCACGGGCTGGCGTGCTGGCTGGTGGACTCGCGCATCCCGCTCATCGCCGCCGAGTTTGCCTTTGATGCGCCACCGCATGCCGATGCCTACGCCGTGCTGTTCCGTGGCCCCGTCACCTTCCACGCGCCGCGCACGGCTCTGCACTTTGACGCCCGCTACCTGAACCTGCCCCTGCGCCGCGACGAACAGGCCCTGCGCCAGATGCTGCAGCACGCCCTGCCGCTGACGGTGCTGCAGTACCGACGCGACCGCCTGCTGGTGCAGCGCGTGCGCCAGCTGCTGGCCGCGCCCCTGCCTGGGCAACCTGCCCACGCCCTGCCCCAGCACAGCGCCGAATCGCTGGCCGCGCTGCTGCATGTTTCACCCCGCACGCTGCACCGGCAACTGAAGGAAGAAGGCGCCACGCTGCAGGGCCTGAAGGACGACGTGCGCCGCACCCGCGCGGTGGAGCTGCTGCACCGCACCCAGCGCCCCATCAAGCAGGTGGCCGAGGCGGCGGGGTTTGTGAACGAGAAGAGTTTTATCCGGGCGTTTCGGGGGTGGACAGGGCAGTCGCCGGCGGAGTTTCGGAGGGTGGTGAGGGTGTAGGGAACGTGAGGGCGAGCGTTTTGATGAACGCCAGTCAGCCAGATCAGTTTCTCCTCGCGACCCTGAGGACTCCTCGGCCTCGTACAAAAGCAGTCTTTGGGACAGGGTCGAGCCACGGACCCGAGCCCTCCCATCCTCAGCTCAGGCCGTCGGCCCTGGTGTGCGGGCCACATTCATCAGCCAGCACACCATGGCGAAGTAGCCGACCAGCGTGAGCACTTCAACCAGCATCGATTCGCCCCATACCCTTCGCCCCTCATTCCAGGTTTCCTCGCTCAGGCGGTGCCGGCTGAGGAGCTCACTGGCAACCGTGCGCGCCAGCACGAGGTCGGCACGCAGGTCGGACGGCGAAGGCTCGCCGGCGTCCAGTGCAGCCAGCGCCGCTGCCGGGACCCCGGCGGCTGCAGCGAGCGGCAGGTGCATGTCCCACTCGAAGGCGTTGGAGAGTTCACGCGCAACGACGCAGATCGTCCATTCGCGCAGCGCGGCGTCGAGCGTGCCTTCGTAGCGCAAAGTTTCACCCACCTTGGCCACTGCACGCAGCAGCGGCGGGCGATGTAGCAGCGGGCGGAAAGGGCCATACACGCCACGGCGGGGTCCGTTGATCAGCTCGTCGGCTGCATCCTGCTGCGCCGCGTCCAGGGTCGCCGGCGGTCCCAGGCGCTCAGGCTGGCCTGCTTCGGGAAAGGCCCGGGGGGATGTCATCGAGGGAACAACTTTCATGGCAAGTGCTTGGTCAGGGTTGAGGGAGGAGGATTGCTGTCTCGCCACAGCCAGGCGGCTGAAACTATCAGCAGCACCGTGGCTGCGGCGTTGGCCCATGCCAGCGCGTCCCAGCCAGCGACGAGGCCAGGGCCGATTGCACGCACCAGAAGCGGCCCCAGGATCTGGCCGGCTGCAAAGGCGACCGTCATGCGGGACAGCAGCGGCGTCGGGTTGTTCGGCAGCCGCTCGCGCGCCAGCTGCAGGCCGGCCATCGTCGCGACCATGAACGTGCCGCCCACGAGCACGGCGCTGGCGGCCAACGCCCACAGCGACGGCGTCGCCAGCGGCAGGGCCGTGCCCAGCGCCATCGTTCCTTGCGCCAGCGCCCAGACGCGCCTGCGCGGCCAAGCCGAGAGGTAGCGCGCTGCCGCCATGACAGACAGGGCCGCCGCGAGCCCGAACAGAGGCCAGGTGAGGCCGAACACCAGCGGGTCGGCAACCTGCTGCCGCGCCATAGCGGGCAGGAAGGTCGCCGGCACGATGTAGCCGAAACCAAAGGTGCCGTAGCACAGCACGAGAGGCAGATTCCCTTGGGTAGCGGTTCTTGGGGACGGTGCTGGCGGGGGCGCCGCAGCTGCAGTCCCAGCCGTGGCTGCGTGCTGCTGCAACTTCCATCCCACAAATAGCGCGCCGCCTGCGGCGAGCAGCCCCATCTCCAGCCACAGCCATTGGGCCGGCTGCGGCCCACCGAGCCAAGCGAGCGTGCCTGCCAGCGCAATGCCAAGGCCCACGCCGACGTAGATCCAGGCGCCGAGTTGCGGTGCCTGTCGCCGGGCCAGCTCCGCCAGGCCCCAACCGCTCGTGCAAACCAGCGCCCAGGCACTGAACACACCCGCGGCGCCGCGCAGCAGCGCGCCCATCCAAGGGGGCGAACCGTGGCCGGTCCCTGCGATGGCCAAGGTTGTCAGCGCGACACCGACCAGTGCCAGCTGCAGACCGCGTCGTGGATTGCGTGAGAACCAGGCTGCGGTCAGCGCCCCGAGCAAGTAGCCGATGTAGTTTGCAGCCGCCCATTCCGCGCCTGCGGCCACCGTGAGGGTGCCGTCGCGCAGCATCAGCGGCATCAGCGGCATCAGCGGCGTGAAGGCGAAACGGCCGATACCCATGGCAACCGCCAGCGCAACGATGCCGCTGCTGACGATGAGCCAGTGCATGCGGTCGGGCTGAACGGTATCGGAAGGTGGAGTGTCCATCGTGGGCCGTATTGGACACCCCCAATAGTGCGTTGAATACTGAATTATTGAGAAGTAAACTTCTCAAAATGAGAATGATGAATCTCGAAGACCTGGACATTTTTCGCTGCGTGGTCAGGGAAGGCGGGGTGACTCGGGCGGCCAGCCAGCTCCACCGCGTTCCTTCCAACGTCACCACCCGGATCAAGCAGTTCGAAGCGCGCCTGGGTGTCACGCTGTTCAAGCGCCAGGGTCGGGGCCTGGTGCTGACCGATGCCGGCCGCACTCTGCTGGGCCACGCCGAGCGGCTGCTGCAGATGGCCGATCTGGCCGAGCAGGAACTGTGCAGCGGCACCGTGCGTGGAGTGCTGAGGTTGGGGTCGTTGGAAAGCGCGGCAGGCGCCCGGCTCCCGCCTGTACTTTCTGCGTTCCACGCGAAGCACCCGGAGGTTTCTGTCGAACTGCAGACCGGTACGACCGGCACTTTGCTGCGCCGGTTGGAGCACTTCGAGGTCGAGGCCGCTTTCGTGTCGGAGCCCTTCGAGAAGGGGAGCCTCTCTTCGCGGCCGGCTTTCGAGGAGGAACTGGTCCTCATCACCGCCAAAGGTTCTCCGGCGTTGCAACGCCCGGCTGACTTGGGCGGCCGCACACTGGTGGTCTTTCCGCACGGCTGCTCCTACCGTCGCCGTCTGCACGAATGGCTGGCCGAGGGAGGCATTTCACCGGGGCGGGTGCTGGATTTGTGCTCCTACCACGCCATTGTGGCCTGCGTCGCTGGCGGCACGGGTGTGGCCATCGTGCCTGCGGAAATGCTCGATCACGCTGTGCTGGGAAGCGCGGTGCAACGCCATCCTCTGCCCTTGCGGCTACGGGTCAACTACACGCACTTGGTGTGGTCAGGTGAGGCCAGCCCGGCCCTGCAAGGGCTTATCGACCTATTGCCTTCGTCGCATGACGCAAGCAAAGGCGAGAACACCTTGCCGTTCACAACAGGCACAGATGCCAAAACGTCCAGACGAGAGAAAGAGCCGCGCTCATCGCGGGGGCGCAGCGTGAGCTGCGGACCATGGTGATTGGAGTGCCGTCAATGCATAGCTTGCTCGACGGGCGGCTTGCAGGGCCTTCGCTCGAACCTCCGCTCTTGACCGAAGCCCGACGCACCCTAAGCTGCGGGAAGTAACAGCCAGCCCGCGAAGCTAGACCGCCCCATGCTCCACCTCCACCACTGCGTCAGCGCCCGCTCCTTCCGCCCCCTGTGGATGCTCGAAGAGCTGCAACTGCCCTACACCCTGCACATGCTGCCCTTCCCGCCCCGGGCGCTGGCGCGCAGTTTTCTGGAGCTGAACCCGCTGGGCACCGTGCCGCTGTTGGTGCAAGGCAAGGCACCCAACGAGGTGCGCATGACCGAATCGGCCGCGATGTGCCAGTACCTGGCCGCCACGCACCCGGAAGCGGGGCTGGACGTGACGCCCACGCACCCCGCGTATGGCGCGTATCTGAACTGGCTGCACATGAGCGATGCCACGCTGACCTTTCCGCAGACGCTGGTGCTGCGCTATGGCCGCTTTGAGCCGGCGCAGCGGCAGCAGCCGCAGGTGGTGCAGGACTACACGCGCTGGTTTCTGGCGCGGCTGCGGGCGGTAGAGGCGGCGGTGGCACACAACGAGTATCTGTGCGCGGGCCGCTTCACGGCGGCGGATGTGGCGGTGGGGTATGCGCTGCTGCTGGCGCAGCACCTGGCGCTGGTGGAGCAGTTTGGCCCTGCCACGCAGGCCTACTGGCAGCGCCTTCAAGATCGCCCGGCCTACCAGCGCGCACTGGCTGCCCAGCACCAGGCAGCGCTGGCCCAGGGGGTTTCGCCGCAGCCTTCGCCCGATATCCGCCCTTGAAAGGCCTGCTGCAGAACCCTTACTTCAGCGCCCCAAACACCTTCTTCAGGATGGCGCTGCCCGCTGCCGCCGGATTCTGGCGCAGTTGCTGCTCTTGCTCGCCGATCACCAGGAACAGCCCGTCCAGCGTCTTGCCAGTGACGTACTGCTCGATGGTCGCGTCTTCCTTCTTCACCAGGCCAAAACCCGCGGCCTTGCCCGCAAAGGCGTTGTATTGCTGTGCCAGGCCCACTTTCTTGGTGGCCTGGGTGACGACGGGCAGAAACTTCTGGCCCAGCGGGGCGCGGGTTTTTTCAGAGAAGAACTGCGTGACCGAGGTGTCGCCGCCGGCCAGGATGTTCTTGGCGTCGGTCACCGTCATGCTGCGCACGGCGCCCACCAGCAGGTCCTTGCCCATGGGCACGGCGGCTTCGGCGGCGCGGTTGATCGAGGTTTCCAGCTCTTCGATGCGCTGGCCCTGGCCAAATCGCTTCATCAGCTTGGCCGCGTCGTTGAGGTAGCCCGGCAGCGGAATGCGCACCTTGGGGTTGTTCAAAAACCCGCCAGATTGGCCCAGCAAGCCCACAGCCGCCAGCGCGCCCTGCTCTAGCGCGGCCTTCACGCCGCTGCTGGCGTCGGCATTGCTGAGCTCACCCAGCGACAGGGCCTGCGCCCGCGTGGTGGCCAGGGCGATCAGTGCGGCAAGACTACAGGCCTGGAATTGGCGTCGTTGCATGGAGTGCTCCTTGAAGAAAAAACGGGAAACTCCCGAGTGTGCCGCGTGCGACCGTGGGGTTGTAACGGGCCGCTGACCGGGCGCCACCCGCAGTGTGGCCGCGCCACCGATGTCCCCTCTTCCTGCCCCACAGCGCGACAAAATTGCTCTGTAATAAATAGCTAAGGGCGCTTGCTACATAAGCGCTTGGGGCAGTTTTCATTGAAATTTCTTTTTTTCCAACGGCCTGCACCGCAAGCACTCTGTTTTTGATAGCTGCTCGCGCTTACTCCATAAGGGCTAGTGCCATTTTTGGCCTCAACTCAGCGGCTATCACCATCCACGTAGTACCAGCGCCCGGCCTCGCGCACGAAGCGGCTGCATTCGTGCAGTCGCACGGCGCGCCCGGCCACACGGTAGCGGGCCACAAACTCGACCTCGGCGTGGTCGGCATCCAGCACGCGGTGGCTGCGCACCGCAAGGCCCAGCCAGTGCGCGCCGGGCTCGAACTCCAGCGTGGCCGGGCGCTGGCTGGCGTGCCAGGTGGCCAGCAAATAGTCGCGCCGTTGCAACACAAAAGCGCTATAGCGCGAGCGCATCAACCGCTCGGCGTCGGGCGCGGGCGTGGCATCGAAATCCTCCACATAACGGCCGCAGCAGTCGGCGTAGACCAGGGCTTTTTGCCGGGGCGACAAAGCGCCGCAGGGACAGGGAGAGGCGGGCAAAAACTGGGGTGGGTGCGGGGTTTGGGGCATGGCAGACGGGCGGTGGAAGCAATCGGCGGGACAACCCTCTGATTATTGAATGCCGTCTGTGCAGCCCGGGGCCCCACGGACGCACCGAGATGAGCACATACAACCGCGCGCAAGTGTTCGCCTTGATCCAGACCATGCCACGCCGGTAGCCAAACCAAGAGAAAACCCCTAAGATGTAAAGTTGAGTAAAAAACTGCACTACTGCAACCTGCGCAGGTGCGGTGTTTTCAATCCTCCAAGGTGAAGTGGCTGACCCGCCTGCGGCGAGCGTCGTCGGATTGCCTTGCAGGTACCTACCCCCTCACCTGGAGTTGCCGTGTTTGATTTTTCTTCCTGGCGCGTGCGCACGCGCCTGACCGTTGGTTTTGGCGTGGTCTGTGTCTTGCTGGTGGCCTCGGTGGTCATGGGCCTGATGGCCATGGGCCGCATGGGTGCAGACCTCAAAGCCGTGGTCGCCGACCATTTCCCCCGCATCGTGGCGGCCACCAATCTCTCGACACAGATCGACGTCATCGCCATTGCGCTGCGCAACATGATGCTCAACGCCGACGCTGCCGACCGCGAGCGCCAGACCCAGGTCATTGCCCAGTCGCACCAAGAGGTCGTTCGGCTGTTTGACACCCTCGACAAAACGCTCCCCGAGCCCAAAGACCGCGCCCTGCTGCAACAAGTGAAGGAGCAGCGCGCGCTTTACCTGGCTGGCCAGGAAGAATTGCTGGGCTTCATCAGGAGCGACCAGACCGATCAAAGCCGCGAATACCTGGCCAGCAAGCTGCGGCCGGTGCTGGCCAGCTACAAGGCTTCCATCGGCGCGCTGGTGGAATCCGAGAAAAACGCCATCGTGACGGCCGGCACGGATGCACGGGATACCGCCGTGAACGCACGCAACACCCTCATTGGACTGGGCGTTACCGCCTTGCTGCTGGCAGCGGCCCTGGGCTGGCTCACCACGCGCAGCCTGGTGCGTGAGCTGGGCGGCGAGCCCCGCACTGCGGCCGATGTGGCCCGTGCCGTGGCCGGAGGCGACTTCACCCAGCCCATTGCCGTCAAAGACGGCGACACCACCAGCCTGATGGCCCAGCTTGCCGCCATGAAAGATGGCCTCGCCCAGGTGGTGTCGCAGGTGCGGCGCGGCTCGGAAAGCGTGGCCATGGCCAGCTCGGAGATCGCACAGGGCAACCAGGACTTGTCGGCCCGCACCGAGAGCCAGGCCAGTGCACTCGAAGAAACCGCCGCCTCCATGGAGCAGCTGGGCGCCACCGTGCGCCAGAACGCCGACAGCGCGGGCCAGGCCAATGCGCTGGCACGCAGCGCCTCGGACGTGGCCGTGCGCGGCGGCGAGGTGGTGGGCCAGGTGGTGCAGACCATGAAGGGCATCAACGAGAGCTCACAGCGCATTGCCGACATCATTGGCGTGATTGATGGCATTGCTTTTCAGACCAACATCCTGGCGCTGAACGCCGCCGTGGAAGCCGCTCGCGCCGGTGAGCAGGGCCGGGGTTTTGCCGTGGTGGCCAGCGAGGTGCGGTCCCTGGCCGGGCGCAGCGCCGAGGCCGCCAAAGAGATCAAGCAGCTCATCAGCGCCAGTGTGGAGCGCGTGGAGCAAGGCAGCGCCATGGCCGACCAGGCGGGCGAGACCATGACCGAGGTGGTGCAGAGCATTCGCCGCGTGACCGACCTGATGGGCGAGATCAACGCGGCCAGCTCCGAGCAGGCCAGCGGCGTGGCCCAGGTGGGCGAAGCCGTGACGCAGATGGACCAGGCCACGCAGCAAAATGCCGCGCTGGTTGAAGAGATGGCTGCCGCCGCAGGCAGCCTGAGCAGCCAGGCGCAAGAACTGGTGCAGGCCGTGGCGGTGTTCAAGCTCGATGCCAGCCAGAGCGGCGCCAGCGCTTACAGCACGCCCACAGCCCGCCCCGCACCCAAGGCTGCCCCGGTGCGCATGCCCGCACCGGCACGCAAGCCCACGGCCTTCAAGGCAGCGCCCGCCAAACCGGCCGCACTGCAAGCCCCCAATCCGCCAAAACCCGTCAAGACCGCCAGTGCAGGCGCAGAGGACGACTGGGAATCGTTTTAAGGCACCGGTTGCAGCCCGGCCCTGCGCGGGCGGGCTGCATTGCATTGCCGCACTGAAAGCCGGGAACCTGCCGCGCCAGCAGCGCCCGCCGCAGACGCGTCAAAGGCCGAGGTTTTTTCGGCCGAGCCCGCACGGTGCATCAAGACACCCCTGATCAAGGCGCAAAGCAAGGCCATGGCCCAACAGGCGATGGCGGGGCATTGACGGCACGGGTCCGGCGCGCTGTGGCGTGCAAGGCGGGCAGGGGCCATAGAGCCTCCGCCTCTCAGCCCAGCAGGGCGGGCAGCTCGCTCATGTGGGCAATGACGCGCACCGCCCCGGCGGCAAGCAGGGCCTCGGGTGCGCCGTGCCCCACCAGCGAGGGGCTGAAGCCCACCACCGTGGCGCCGGCGGCCACCCCGGCGGCAACGCCCGTCACCGTGTCTTCCACCACCAGACAGCGCTGCGGCGGCACGCCCAGTGCGGCGGCAGCGGCCAGGTACACATCGGGCGCGGGCTTGGTGCGCGGCATTTCGTGGCCGCTGAACACGTTGGCACCAAAGTACGGCGCCAAGCCCACTTTCTGCAGCTGCATTTCGACCTTGTAGCGGTCGGCCCCCGAGGCGCAGGCAATGCGCCCGCCCAGGCGCGCATGCACGGCGCGCACGGCCTCAATGGCGCCTTCGATCGGCTGCAGCTCGGCCTCCAGCAGCGCGTTGCGGCGCGCGTAAAACGCGGCCATCCAGGCGTCGGTCAGCGGCTGGCCGGTGTGCGCCTCGATGCGCGCGGCCTCGCTGCGCACCGTCTTGCCAATGAAGATCCGCATGCACTCGTCAGGCGCCAGCGCCCAGCCGGCCTCGTTCAGCATGGCGCACAGCACGCCATTGGTGATGGCCTCGCTGTCCACCAGCACGCCGTCGCAGTCAAACAGAAGGGCTTCGTAGTTCATCAACTTATCAGGTGTTTTTGGCCTCTAGCGCTTATGCATCAAGCGCTATTAGCTATTATATTTATAGCATTCAAGCCAGCGCGCGCTGGATGATGATCTTCTGCACGTCGCTGGTGCCTTCGTAGATCTGGCACACGCGCACGTCGCGGTAGATGCGTTCGACCGGGAAGTCGCTCACCACGCCGTAGCCGCCCAGCGTCTGGATGGCGGCGCTGCACACGCGCTCGGCCATCTCGCTGGCAAACAGCTTGGCCATGGCGGCTTCCTTGAGACAGGGGCGGCCTGCGTCGCGCAGCGCGGCGGCATGCCAGATGAGCTGGCGCGCGGCCTCGATCTGCGTGGCGCAGTCGGCCAGGCGAAAGCCCACGGCCTGGTGGTTGAAGATGGGGGTGCCGAAGCTTTCGCGCTCCTTGGAATACGCCAGGGCCGCGTCGAACGCGCTGCGCGCCATGCCCACGCTTTGCGCGGCGATGCCGATGCGCCCGCCCTCCAAAGCGCCCAGCGCGATCTTGTAGCCCTCGCCCTCGGCACCGATGAGGTTCTCGGCCGGGATGCGGCAGTGGTCAAAGTTGATCTGCGCCGTGTCGCTGCTGTGCTGGCCCAGCTTGTCCTCGAGCCGCGCCACCACGTAGCCTGGGTTGCTGGTGGGCACGAGGAAGGCGCTCATGCCCTTCTTGCCCGCGCCCTTGTCGGTGACGGCGATCACGATGGCCACATGGCCGTTTTGGCCGCTGGTGATGAACTGCTTGACGCCGTTGATGACGTATTCGTCGCCCTCTTTCACGCCCGTGGTGCGCAGCGCAGAGGCGTCCGAGCCCACATGCGGCTCGGTCAGGCAGAACGCGCCCAGCATTTCGCCACGCGCCAGGGGCGTGAGCCAGTCGCGCTTTTGCTGCGCGTTGCCGTAGCGCATGAGGATGGCGTTGACGGGGCAGTTGGTCACGCTGATGGCCGTGCTGGTGCCACCGTCGCCCGCAGCGATTTCTTCGAGTACCAGGGCGAGCGTGACGTAGTCGAGGTGGGCACCGCCCAATTCTTCGGGCACACAGATGCCATAGGCGCCGAGAGCGGCCAGACCCTGATGGGCCTCCTTGGGGAAGTGGTGTTCTTTATCCCAGCGGGCGGCGTGGGGCCACAGCTCGGTTTGCGCAAAGTCGCGCACGGCGTCGCGGATCATTTCCTGGTCTTGGGTCAGCAGCATCGTTGTCTCCGGGTGTATGGGTGTTTTTTGCGTGTCAAGCCCGCAGCCTCACCACGAGGCGAAAGGGGTGCCGTCGCGTTGCAGGAACTGGCCCTTGTGCGCTGGCGTGAGCCGCGCCAGCGTGGCGCGCATGGCGGCCACGCTCTCGGGCGCGGTGAGCGGGGCCTGTTCGCCCCCCATCTCGGTCTGCACCCAGCCGGGGTGAAGCGCCACCAGCGTGGCCCGTGGGTAGTCGTGCTGGGCGCTGGCCACCGCCATGTTGAGGGCCGCCTTGCTGACGCGGTAAAGCCAGGTGTGGCTGCTTGCCACGCCGCCGATGCGGCCCAACTCACTGCTGATGAAGGCAAAGCGCCCTTGCGCGGCCTCGACCAGCGGGGCGACCTGCGGAATGGCCTGCATGGCGCCCAGCACGTTGGTGTGCATAACGCGGTCAAATTGCTCGTGCGTGGGCGGCGAAAGCGCCGTGCCGTGGCCCATGACGCCCGCCACGTAGAGGGCGGTGTCGATTTTTTCGCCGTCCAGCATCCAGGCCAGGCCGCTGATGCTGGCGGGGTTGGCCACGTCCACAGTCAGCACGTTTTCCACACCCAGCGCCTGCAGGCGCTCGCGCCCGGCGGCATCGCGCGCGGTGGCCAGCACGCGGTCACCGTCCGCCACATACTGGCGCGCAAACTCCAGACCCAGACCGCGCGAAGCACCCAAAATCAGGACATTTGACATCAAATAGGCCTCTAACCCTTATGTGATAAGCGCGAACAGCTATCAAATAAATAGTAAACCGGGCACGACCCAACAGGTGCCCCGGTGCGGGAAAGTGCGTGAAGCGTTTCCGGGGCGCGGCCAGACCCGCTGGCGCCCTGCCCCGGTCGCCCTCAGACCAGCTCGACCGCCACGGCCGTGGCCTCGCCGCCGCCGATGCACAGCGTGGCCAGGCCCTTTTTGAGGCCGCGTGCCTGCAGCGCGTAGATCAGCGTGACCATGATGCGCGCGCCCGAGGCACCGATGGGGTGGCCCAGCGCGCAGGCGCCGCCGTTCACGTTGACCTTGTCGTGCGGCAGGTTCAGCTCTTTCATCAGCGCCATGGGCACCACGGCGAAGGCTTCGTTGATTTCCCACAGATCCACATCCCCCACAGCCCAACCCGCCTTGGCCAGCGCCTTCTGCGTGGCGCCCAGGGGGGCGGTGGCAAACCACTCGGGCTCTTGCGCGTGCGTGGCGTGGCCCACGATGCGCGCCAGCGGCTTGCAGCCGAGCTTGGTGGCTGTGGATGCGCGCATCATCACCAGCGCAGCGGCGCCGTCGTTGATGCTGGAGCTGGAGGCCGCCGTGATGGTGCCGTCCTTCTTGAAGGCGGGCTTGAGGCTGGCGATCTTGTCGAGCTTGACCTTGCCCGGGCCTTCGTCCACGGAGACCACGGTTTCACCAGCGCGGCTCTTGACCGTGACGGGGGTGATCTCGGCGGCAAAGGCGCCCGAGGCAGTGGCGGCCTTGGCGCGCTCGACGCTGGCCGTGGCGAAGGCGTCTTGCTCGGCACGGGTGAAGCCGTACTTGGCGGCGCAGTCTTCACCAAAGGTGCCCATGGAGCGGCCGGGTTCGTAGGCGTCTTCCAGCCCGTCGAGCATCATGTGGTCGAAGATGCGGTCGTGGCCCAGGCGGTAGCCGCCGCGACCTTTTTGCAGCAGGTAGGGGGCGTTGGTCATGCTTTCCATACCGCCCGCAACCATCACATCGTGCGTGCCGGCCAGCAGCATGTCGTGCGCAAACATGGCGGCTTTCATGCCCGAGCCGCACATCTTGCTGAGCGTGACCGCGCCCGCCTCCTTGGGCAAACCGCCCTTGAACGCCGCCTGGCGCGCGGGCGCCTGGCCCTGGCCGGCCATCAGGCAGTTGCCAAACAGCACTTCGCCAACGGCATCGGGTTGGACACCCGCGCGCTCTACGGCGGCGCGTATGGCGGCGCCGCCCAGGTCGTGCGCCGCCAGGGCAGAGAAGTCACCCTGGAAGGCGCCCATGGGGGTGCGCGCCGCGCCGACGATGACGATGGGGTCTTGTTGCAATGCGGACATGAGAAGGCTCCTTGAGATTGAGGGAATGCGCGGTGATCAATGGGCGGCGTGGTGGAAACGCCGCTCGGGGTCGTAGGGGAAAACGTCGTACACATGGCCCGCCTGGATGCGCTCTTTGTGCTGCTGCCAGAAAGCCACGTCCAGCAGATCGCCGTGGTGCTGCATGAACACGGCGCGCACGGCGTCGTTGCCCAGCAAAAAGGGGCCAAAGGTTTCGGGAAACACGTCGTGCGGGCCCACGGTGTACCAGACCTCGCCGCTCATTTCTTCTTCTTCGTTGCGCGGCGTGGGCACGCGGCGGAAGTTGCAGTCGGTGAGGTATTCGATCTCGTCATAGTCGTAGAACACCACCTTGCCGTTGCGCGTGATGCCGAAGTTCTTCCAGAGCATGTCGCCGGGGAAGATGTTGGCGGCCACCAGGTCTTTGATGGCATTGCCATATTCGATGACGCTGCGCTCCATCTGCTGGTGCGCGCGCGGGTCGGAAAGGCCGGTATCAAACGCTTCCTGCAGGTAAATGTTGAGCGGAATCATGCGCCGCTCGATGTACAGGTGCTTGATGATGACTTCCTGGTGCCCGTCGCCGTCGCGGTCGCTGATTTCGAGCTGGCTGGGCGCGAATTTCTCGATCTCGGTGATCAGCGCATCGTCAAAACGCTCGCGCGGAAACGCGACTTCGCTGTATTCAAGCGTGTCGGCCATGCGCCCCACACGGTCGTGCTGCTTGACCAGCAGGTACTTGCCCTTGATCTGCTCGCGCGTGGTTTCCTTGGGCGGCGGAAAGTAGTCCTTGATGAGCTTGAACACGAACGGAAAGCTTGGCAAATCGAACACCAGCATCACCATGCCCTTGATGCCGGGCGCAATGCGGAACTTGTCGGTGGAGTGCTTGAGGTGGTAGAGGAAGTCGCGGTAAAAAAGCGTCTTGCCCTGCTTGGCCAGGCCAAGGGCGTTGTAGATTTCGGCGCGGGGCTTCCTGGGCATGAGGCTGCGCAGAAACTGCACGTAGGCGCTGGGCACCTCCATGTCAACCATGAAGTACGCGCGCGCAAAGCTGAAGAGCATTTGCAGGTCGTCTTCACCAAACAGTGCGGCATCAATGAAAAGCCTGCCATCGTCGTCATGCAGGATGGGCAGGGCAAACGGCACTTCGTTGAAGCCGTTGATGATCTTGCCCACCACATACGCGCCCTTGTTGCGGAAAAAAAGGCTGCTGAGCACCTGGATCTGGAAGTTGGCGCGCAGCCTGACCTTGTCGAGTCTGCCGCGCATGGCGCTCACCACGCAACCGGCATCGCGCGGCAGGTCCACAAACTCCCGCTGGAGCTGAAAGGTTTCGACGATGTGGCACAGCGTTTCGTGCAGGTTTTCGCGCGTGGGATAAAAGGCCCGGTAAGTGGGCCGCGCGGCGGGCTCGTCGTTTTCGATGTATTCGGTGCTGACGGCGGGCCGTACAAAGATGAAGTCGTTGTGAAAATGCGTGCGGTGCAGGATCTTGGTGGTGACCGAGTTGAAGAAGGTTTCGGCCAGCTCGGGCTGGTGGTGGTTGACCAGCAACCCGATGTAGTGCAGCTTGACCTGGTGCCACACATCCATGGGTTGCGCGCCCGCGCTGAATTCCTTTTCGAGCCGTCGCACGCACTCCTTGACGCGCAGGTCATAAAACTCGATGCGCTCGCGCTGCGCCCGCTGCTGGCCGTGCCAGTCGGCGGTTTCAAAACGGTGCTTGGCCCGCGACGACTCGGTGCGAAACAGCCGGTAATGGCGGTTGAAACCGTCCATCATGGCCTTGGCAATGCCGTAGGCCTGGGGGGAATCGAGCCGCTGCGGAAACATGCACCGACCTGCGCAATTACTGCCGGCGGGCCGCCGCGACCCCTGCGATGGCGGCCTTGTAGAGCGACTCCAGACCCTCGGTGCTGTCCACGCTCATGTGCAGGTTGTTGATGAGCCCATCTTTAAGGCCATAGCACCAGCCGTGCAATGTCACCTTTTGACCACGGCCCCAGGCGTCCAGCATCACCGTGGTCTGCGCAATGTTGACCACCTGTTCAATGGCGTTGAGCTCGCAAAGCACGTCATGGCGCAACTCGGGGGCCGTCGCGGCAATCAGGTCACGGTGGCGGTCGCGCACGTCCTGCACATGACGAATCCAGTTGTCGGCCAGGCCTACGCGCGTGCCTTCCAGCGCTGCGAGCACACCGCCGCAACCATAGTGACCGACAACCATGAGGTGTTCGATGTGCAGCTGGTCCACTGCGTACTGGATGGTGGACAGGCAGTTCAGATCAGTGGGCACGACCACGTTGGCCACGTTGCGGTGCACAAATATCTCACCAGGCTCCAGGCCCGTGATCTGGTTGGCTGGCACGCGGCTGTCCGAGCACCCGATCCACATGTACTTGGGCTTTTGCTGGGCCAGCAGACCTGTGAAAAAGCCGGGGCGCTCGCGCTCCATCTGGGCTGCCCAGGCGCGGTTGTGAACAAACAGGTCGTCGATCGTTGAAGGCATGTTGTCCTTGATTCGTCAGGGGAGAGCGGAAACTCAGCAGGTCTCGGCAAACAGCTCGCGGCCAATCAGCATGCGGCGGATTTCGCTGGTGCCCGCTCCAATCTCATACAGCTTGGCATCCCGCCACAGGCGGCCCAGCGGGTATTCGTTGATGTAGCCGTTGCCGCCAAAAATCTGGATGCCGTCACCCGCCATTTTGGTGGCTTGTTCAGCGCACCACAGGATGACGCTGGCGCAGTCCTTGCGCACTTGGCGAACATGCTCGCTGCCCAGCATGTCGAGGTTTTTGGCCACAGTGTAGGCAAACGAGCGACCGGCCTGCAGCAGGGTGTACATGTCTGCCACCTTGCCCTGAATGAGCTGGAACTCGCCAATGCTCTGGCCAAACTGCTTGCGGTCGTGGATGTAGGGGACCACGTTGTCCATCACGGACTGCATGATGCCCAGCGGGCCACCGGTGAGCACCGCGCGCTCATAGTCCAGGCCGCTCATCAGCACCTTGGCGCCCATGTTCAAGCCGCCCAGCACGTTGGCCGCAGGCACTTCGACGTTGTTGAACACCAGTTCGCCGGTATGGCTGCCGCGCATTCCGAGCTTGTCGAGTTTTTGCGCAATGCTGAAACCTGGCATGCCCTTTTCGATCAGAAACGCCGTGACGCCACGTGCTCCCAGTTCAGGCTCGGTCTTGGCATACACCACCAGGGTGTCGGCATCCGGGCCGTTGGTGATCCACATCTTGTTGCCGTTGAGCAGGTAGTAGCCGCCCTTGTCCTCAGCCTTGAGCTTCATGCTGATCACGTCCGAGCCCGCACCGGGCTCGCTCATGGCCAGGGCACCCACATGTTCACCGCTGATCAACTTAGGCAAGTATTTTTCTTTTTGCTCCTCGCTGCCGTTGCGGTTGATCTGGTTCACGCAAAGATTGCTGTGTGCACCATACGACAGACCCACCGATGCGCTGGCACGCGAGATTTCCTCCATGGCCACCATGTGCGCCAGGTAGCCCATGGCAGCACCACCATATTGCTCGGGCACCGTGATGCCCAGGACGCCGAGATCGCCCATCTTGCGCCACAGATCCATGGGGAACTGATCGGACTGGTCAATTTCTGCCGCACGCGGAGCGATTTCTGCCTGGGCAAAATCGCGCACCGCGTCGCGCAATGCGTCAATATCGTCTCCCAGCTGAAAGTTGAGGCCTGGAATGTTGGCGGGAACGCTCATGAATGTCTCCTCGGATGGATGGAACGGTATGGTTTTTCAATGACGGATGTTTTCGCGGCCAGTGACTGCCATCAGCGTGCAGCCCATGGTGGCCACCAGCTTTTCGTGGGTGCCATCGAGCGCGTAGGCGCGCCCTTCGCAAACAGTGATGGTGCGGCCAGGCTTGAGCACCCGGCCCTCCATGCGAAAGCGCTCGCCACGGGCAGGCGCCAGAAGATTGATCTTGAACTCGATGGTGAGGACAGCAGCTTCTTCTGGCATCAAGGTCAGACCGGCGTAGCCACAGGCTGAATCGAGGGCGGTGGCCACCACGCCCGCGTGCAAAAAGCCGTGCTGCTGGGTCAGACCTGCGGCCCAATCCAGTTCAATATTCACAGCACCGGGAGCAACAAGACCGAGGCGTGCACCAAGGGTCTGCATGGCCCCTTGCAGCGCAAAACTGTCGTGAACCCGAGCGACGTAGCCTGGCGCCTTGACCTCGAAAGGGGTTGTGCTCACACTCACTCCTGATTTACGTTTACGTAAACGTCAATTATCAACTATTTTTTCCATGGCTCGCAGCAATGCCCGCGCTTCCTTTTCATGCTCTTGAACTTCTTCCAGATTCGCCTGAAGGTCAGCCAGCTGGTCTTCGAGTTGCCGCCGGTGAACGACGAGAACATCCAGAAATTTCTGCAATTGCACACCGGTATCTCGCGGGCTGTCGTAGAGGTCAATGATCTCCTTCGCCTCGCTCAATGACAGGCCAAGACGCTTGGCACGCAACGTTAGACGCAGGCGCGTGCGGTCCCGCGCGCTGTAAACCCGGCTGCGACCCGCAGGTCCATTGCGCTCGGGCTGCAATAGACCCATATCTTCATAAAAACGAATGGCGCGCGTGGTGAGATCAAACTCTTTGGCAAGATCACTGATGGTGTAGGTGTGAGCCATGGTGGCGCAGCATTGCAGTGCCGCTTTGGGCAGGAAACTTCCTGCTGCAAACGATGGCCACTGTGCAACGCTGTCTGACGTTTACGTTAACGTCAATAGTACCGCAACTTGCACCATAGGCGATCTGACTACCACTGCCGCCTCTTTCAAATACACGCTGGCGTAAACGGCGCCAGCATGAACACCACCGCTTGGTCGATCTAGCGGCCAGCGACCTGAGCTCCCACGGCGATACGGGGTAAAGCAGACTCACCGGATACGACGTTTGCCGGGTAACTTGGCAGGTATTGAGTTTGGTGCGCGGTGTTTTGGCAATTCCAAAGCAGAAACGCCCCCTTC